>DATHKH010000137.1:0-21352 GCA_035286325.1 Flavobacterium sp. | reverse complement strand
TTGGATGCGCTGTACAAACCGTACCAATTACAGGCCGACGAAATCATGAAATCCAAAGGTTATACATCAAAAAACTGGGAAACAAAATTCTTTCCGGGCGATGACCATTCGGAAAAATCGTGGTCGAAAAGGCTGGATGTGCCGTTTCTGTTTTTGCTGAGGAAATAACGGATGCCCTGGCCCTGATTACCTCACTTAACTTTTATTTGAATTGGAGTTCGGTGAATGCTGCGCATTTGCAGCGAAAATCCTTTTTGAGGTTTTTACCGAAAAAAGATTGCAGGGGAAAAGGAAATAGCTTCAAATAAAAAAGCCACTCTTTCGAATGGCTTTCTTTTTATGATAAGGTCAAATTTATAATTTGAATCTTTTTCTGTCTGTTTCAGTCAGATAAATCTTTCTCAAACGGATGGATTTTGGTGTAACCTCGACGTATTCGTCTTTTTGGATATACTCCAAAGCTTCCTCAAGAGAAAAAATAATTGGAGGAATAATCCTTGCTTTTTCATCATTCCCTGATGAACGAACGTTAGACTGTTTTTTCATTTTAGTCACGTTGACACTCATATCATCGCTACGGGAATTTTCTCCGATGACCTGGCCTTCGTAAATTTCGTCGTTAGGATTAACGAAGAATTTACCGCGATCCTGCAATTTATCGATAGAATAAGGAATGGCTTTTCCGTTTTCCATAGAAATCAGCGACCCATTGTTTCTCCCTGGAATAGCACCTTTGAAAGGTTCGTATCCGATGTAACGGTGTGACATGATCGCTTCACCGGCAGTAGCTGTCAGCAATTGGTTACGCAATCCGATAATTCCGCGTGATGGAATATTGAACTTCACTATCATACGTTCGCCTTTGGCTTCCATAGAAAGCATTTCTCCTTTGCGGATGGTCACGAATTCTACGGCACGTCCTGAAAGGCTTTCCGGCAAATCGATGGTCAATTCTTCTATTGGCTCCGATTTTTTACCGTCAATTTCTTTGATGATTACTTGCGGCTGGCCGATTTGCATTTCATATCCTTCTCTTCTCATGGTTTCAATAAGGACCGACAAGTGCAATACGCCACGTCCAAAAACCATGAACTTATCCGCTGAATCAGTTTCACCTAATTTCATCGCTAAGTTTTTCTCCAATTCTTTTGTCAAACGGTCACGGATGTGACGCGAGGTAACAAATTTACCTTCCTTGCCAAAAAATGGCGAATCGTTTATGGTAAACAACATACTCATCGTTGGTTCGTCGATGGCGATGGTTTGCAGCGCTTCAGGATTTTCAAAATCGGCAACGGTATCGCCAATTTCAAAACCTTCAATCCCTACAATCGCACAGATATCACCGGCAATTACTTCCGCAACTTTTTTACGGCCAAGGCCTTCAAAAGTATGGAGTTCCTTAATTCTTGTCTTGAAGATTTTGCCGTCTCTTTTTACAAGGGAAATTGGCATCCCTTCTTTCAAAACACCTCTTTCCAAGCGACCGATGGCAATACGCCCGGTGAATGAAGAAAAGTCCAATGAAGTGATCAGCATTTGCGGTGTTCCTTCGCCAACATTTGGCGGCGGGACATTTTTGATGACCATATCCAATAATGGTTCGATATTTTCGGTCTGGTTCCTGAAATCGTCAGACATCCAGTTGTTTTTGGCTGAACCGTAAACTGTTGGAAAATCCAATTGTTCTTCGGTAGCGCCGAGTTCGAACATCAGATCGAAAACTTTTTCATGCACTTCTTCCGGCGTACAGTTTTCCTTGTCCACTTTGTTAATCACAACGCATGGTTTCAGGCCTAAGTCAAGTGCTTTTTGCAATACGAAGCGTGTTTGTGGCATTGGGCCTTCAAAAGCATCGACCAAAAGGCAAACGCCATCGGCCATGTTGAGTACACGCTCTACTTCACCACCAAAATCGGCGTGACCAGGTGTGTCGATAATGTTGATTTTTGTGCCTTTATAAACAACGGAAACGTTTTTGGAAGTAATGGTAATTCCACGTTCGCGCTCCAGGTCGTTGTTGTCAAGAATGAGGTCGCCTGTATTTTCGTTGTCACGAAAAAGCTGGCAATGGTACATGATTTTGTCAACCAAAGTGGTTTTACCGTGGTCAACGTGTGCAATAATCGCAATATTTCTGATAGATTCCATCTCAAATTTTTATGGGTGCAAATGTATGCTTTATTTTTTGATATTTTGTCATTAAATTTAAGTTAAGTCGGCAGTAAAATATTGGCCTTCTTTTATTTGTCGGAATTGCCCTTAAAGCCACGTATTTCCAGAATTTACTTGGAGAATCTTGGTTGATATATTTGTTGATAACCGTTGGTCGAAATGACCTATTTATATTTCTTAGCTAAAAATAGTTTCCCTATATTTGGAACTCATATCTACTGAAATAAATGATTGCGACTGATTCTGGTTTTAATGTGTTGGTGATTGAGGATAATTTTGGAGATTATGCACTAATTGAAGATTATCTTTCCAAGGGGTTCAAGTCGCCCGGAATTGTCCATGCCAAAACATTTGCATTGGGCCAGAAATACCTGAAATCTGACCCTAAAATAGATGTGATATTGCTTGATTTGCCGGCTCCGGATTTGAACAGTGAAAAACTAATCAACGACATCCATACATTATCCGGACAAACGCCCATTATCATCCTTACGGGATCTGAAAATGAAGAATTTGGGTTTAAGTCATTGTCATTCGGCGTTTCCGATTATCTCATCAAAGACGAACTGACGACGTCGCAGCTTTTCAAAAGCATCACTTATAGCATTGAAAGGGAAAAGAACCTGAAAAAACTCAGGGAATCTGAAGAAAAATACAAAAGCCTTTTTCAGGTTACACCGCTTCCAAAATGGATTTACGACCTCAACACCTACAAATTCCTGAGCGTAAATGACGCCGCTATCAGGCATTACGGTTATTCCAGGGAAGAATTTCTAAACATGACGATATTGGATATCAGGCCTAAAGAAGATATTCCAATACTAAAAAATATCTTAAGCCAGGCACAGGAAAAAAACAGCTTTAAAAAAGGCAGTTTCAGGCATATCAAAAAGAACGGCGACATCATCGATGTGCAGATTGAAAGCAACGAAATAGATTTTGACGGGAGAAAAGCGCGGCTCGTCCTGAGCATTGACATCACCGAAAGGCTGCTTTTTGAAAAGGCGCTCAAGGCAAGTGAAAAAAGATTCAAGTCATTGATCCAGGAAGGCGGCGACCTGATTACGATACTTTCCCCTGAAGGTGTATTCAAGTATGTCAGTCCAAACCACGAAACCGTTTTTGGATATAAAACTGCCGACATTGCCGGGAAAAACATCGCAGACTATATCCATCCCGATGATTACCAAAGAACCATCAGCTTGTATAAAGAGTTGATCGAAAAGAAACGCATTTACTCGCTGCCATTCCGTTTTAAGGATATAAATGGCAATTGGCTGTGGATTGAATCCATTGGAAGCAATGCCCTTGACGATGATGCGATCAATGGCTTTGTCATCAATTCGCGCGATGTCACCGCCAGGGTTGAAAGCCAGAAGAAAATCAAGGAAACCAATGAACGTTTTGAAGCGATTGCAAAGGCGACCAGTGACGCGATTTACGACTATGATTTCAACAGCCGTGAGATTTATATTGCGGGGTCGAATTACCATACCATGTTTGGGTATATTTTTGAAAACCAGATTACAGACATTGATTTCTTCAAATCGTGCATCCATGACGACGACAAACAAACGGTTTTTGACTTCCTGAATAAGACCATCCAAAATCCGGATGTCACGAATTTTGAAATGGAATACCGGTTCCTGAAAAGCGACGGCACTTATGCGGATATCCTTGACCGTTTCAACATCATCTGGAGCAATGGCGTTCCCGTGAAGAAAGTCGGCGCGATGCAGGATATATCCACACGGAAATTCCAGGAAACCATCCTGGCTTTTGAAAAAGAAATTTATGAGTTGAATGCCAATCCGAAAGTCACATTTGATTATGTGATCGATAAATTGGTGACCAATATCGAAATGCTGATTCCGAATTCGTATTGCACCATCCTGACGTTGAGCGAGGAACAAACGGTAAAACATATTGCCGGGCGAACCATTGACAGCAACTACATGAAGGCGATTGACGGAATGGAAATCGGTCCGGTTTCGGGTTCATGCGGTACGGCAATGTATACGGGAAAAAGCGTTTTTGTCGGTGACATCGATAACGATCCTTTATGGCAACCATTTCTCCCGATTGTGCAGCCATATGGATTTAAATCCTGTTGGTCTGTACCTGTCAAAAAACGAACAGGGAAAATCATTGCGACGTTTGCCGTGTATTTTAAGGACAACCGTTTGCCTAAAAAGGAAGAAATCAACCTGATTGAAAGGGCGACGAACCTCATTGGCGTACTGATCGAAAACAGGAACGCCTTTGAAGAAACCGAAAGTGCGAAGGAACGCTATGATATTGTAGCGAAAGCGACGAGTGACACTATTTGGGACTGGAAAATCCAGGAAGATGACTTTTTATGGAACAAAGGAATCCAAGGGGTTTTTGGGTACAAGAAAGAAGATGTTGGGAAAACTTCCAAATGGTGGTTTGACCGTGTGCATCCAGAAGACAGCATCAGGGTTTCGGTAAAACTATATAATTTCCTTGAGGAAAAAGTCGAGAAATGGCAGGATGAATACCGTTTTGCCTGCGCCGACGGCACTTATAAATATGTCTATGACCGGGGATTTCTGGTCAAGGATAAAGACGGGAAACCGATCAGGATGATTGGCGCCATGCAGGATGTGACCAAACAGAAGGAGGAAGAGCAAAGGCTGAAACTTCTCGAAACGGTGATTACGCAAACGAAAGATTCCGTCATCATTACAGAGGCGGAAAAATCAAGCAACAGCATCCCAAAAATTGTGTTCGTCAATCCGGCATTTACACAAATGACCGGTTATAAAGCCAATGATGTTGTAGGCAAATCACCGTCGATTTTTATGGGCAAAAAATCTGTTGCCAGTGAAATCACCAAATTATCGGAGGCGTTAAAAAATAAGAAGGAGTTCAAATTTGAGACTCTGAACAACAGGAAAAACGGTGAAGAATATTGGGTCAATTTCTCGATGATTCCAATCACCAATAAAGAAGGCGAGCATTCGCACTGGATTTCCATACAACGGGATATCACCGAAGAAAAGAAACAGGAAAAGGAAAAAGAGCAACTTATCCGCGAGCTGACACAAAACAATAAGGATTTAAAGCAATTCTCTTATATCACGTCGCATAATCTTCGGGCACCGCTATCAAACCTTACCGGCCTGCTGAATCTCATGGAAGATATTCCTGTTGAGAATGAAGAGTTGAAGGAAATCCTGAACGGTTTTTCAAAATCGACGCACCTTTTGAATGAAACGATTAATGATTTGGTTAAGGTTGTGATCATAAAGGACAACCCATCGATCCAAAAAGAGGAAGTGCTGATTCAGGACGTGTTTGAAAACGTATTCAACCAATTGAGTTTTTTAATAAGTTTGCACAAGCCAATTATCAAAATTGAGTTGGCCAAAGTTTCGATTTTAAATATCAATAAGGCTTATCTGGAAAGCATTTTACTGAATTTGCTGACCAATGCCATCAAATACAGATCACCGACAAGGCAGTTGAAGATATTTGTATCTTCGAAGGAAGCGGGCAATAATATTACGCTCGTATTCAAGGATAACGGAATCGGGATAGACCTGAATCGCAATGCTGACAAGATTTTTGGACTTTACCAACGATTCCACAATTATCCCGACAGTAAAGGGCTTGGGTTGTATCTGGTAAAATCGCAGGTCGAAACCATGGGCGGAACAATCACTGTACAAAGTGAAGTAAATAAAGGAACTACATTTACCTTAACCTTTAAAAACAAATAAAGTGCTGGACAGAATTTTATGTATTGATGACGATCCTATAACAGTAATGCTGTGCCGAAAGGTGATTCAGAAATCAGAGTTTGCGAAAATCATGGATTCCGCGCAAAACGGTGAAGATGCACTTCATTATTTTGACAAGCTCATTATGGAGAATGACGATCATTTTCCGGAGTTGATTTTGTTGGATTTGAATATGCCGGTTATGGGCGGATGGGAATTTCTTGACAATTTTTCGCGTGATACATACGCTAATTTCTTTAGCAATACGAAGGTTATAGTGCTTTCCTCTACGATTGACCCGCAAGATGTGGAGAAATCAAAAACATATCCAATGGTTATCGATTTCATGTCGAAGCCAATTACGAAGGAAATGCTGGAAAAACTGAAGTTGGTTTTTGGGAAGTAGTGAAATCTAGCCATAAAAAAAGCCCTCAATGTTGAGGGCTTTTTTATATATTGAAATTGGCTAATTACAATTTTGTAACGTGCTTAGTCAATTTAGATTTCAAGTTAGAAGCTTTATTATCGTGGATAATATTCTTTTTGGCTAATTTGTCAATCATTGAGATTACTGAAGATAATTTAGATGATGCATCTGATTTATCTGTAGCCAATCTTAATGCTTTAATGGCATTACGCGTAGTTTTATGCTGGTATCTGTTTAATACTCTTCTCTTCTCGTTACTTCTGATTCTTTTTAGAGCCGACTTATGATTTGCCATTTTCTTAAATAATTTTTAAATATATTGTGTAGTCCGTAGGGGAATCGAACCCCTGTTACCAGGATGAAAACCTGGCGTCCTAACCCCTAGACGAACGGACCATTATTCTTCTAAGGTTGGTTAACTTCAATAAAAACTGAACTTGTAGCCCGTGGGGGAATCGAACCCCCCTTACCAGGATGAAAACCTGGCGTCCTAACCGATAGACGAACGGGCCAACTGCTGTAACGCGGATGCAAAAATACAACTATTTTTTATTCGTACAATAGCAACAGAATATTTTTTTCTTTTTTTTAATATGCCTTTGCGAAAAGCACTCTACCACTGGAGTTTGCACCTGTAAAAACACATTTTCCAGTTTCTTCTTTCCTGTCTAAGGCGATACAACGGATGGTTGCTTTGGTCAAATCCTTGATTTTTTCCTCCGTTTCCGCCGTTCCGTCCCAATGCGCAGACACAAATCCACCTTTATTTTCGAGAACCTCTTTAAATTCTTCAAAGCTGTTGACTTCAGTAATATGCGTGTTTCTGTAATTTAGCGCCTTACCGAATAAATCTTTTTGGATTTGTTTCAATAAATCGCTGATGTAATTTACTATTCCGTCTTTTGCAACTGTTTCTTTGGTCAAAGTATCACGTCTGGCCACTTCAAAAGTGCCGTTTTCAAGATCATTTGGGCCTATTGCAATACGGATTGGCATACCTTTCAACTCATATTCATTGAATTTAAAACCGGGCTTTAATGTCGTCCTATTGTCGTATTTAACGGAAATATTCAATTTTTTCAATTGTGCTACCAATTCATTTACTTCTGTATCAATTGCATTTAATTGCTCGTCCGTTTTATGTATTGGCACAATAACGACTTGTATCGGTGCTAAATTTGGCGGCAATACCAAACCTTTATCGTCAGAATGAGTCATGACCAAAGCGCCCATTAAACGCGTCGAAACGCCCCATGAAGTACCCCAGACGTGTTCTTGCTTTCCTTCTGCATTGGCAAATTTGACATCAAAAGCCTTGGCGAAATTTTGCCCTAAAAAGTGTGACGTTCCGGCCTGAAGCGCTTTTCCGTCTTGCATTAACGCTTCGATACAATAAGTCTCTTCTGCACCTGCAAAGCGCTCAGTCTCAGTCTTGATTCCTTTAATGACAGGAATTGCCATAAAGTTTTCTGCAAATTCAGCATATACATTCATCATTTTTTCAGACTCTTCGATTGCTTCGGCTTTAGTGGCGTGTGCGGTATGTCCTTCCTGCCATAAGAATTCGGCTGTACGTAAAAACAACCTGGTTCTCATTTCCCACCTTACGACATTTGCCCATTGGTTAATCAACAACGGCAAATCCCTATAAGATTGCACCCAGTTTTTATATGTACTCCAAATAATGGCCTCACTGGTTGGACGAACAATAAGTTCCTCCTCAAGTTTTGCGTTTGGGTCAACCATTAATTTTCCTGGTCTGTCCGGATCATTTTTTAACCTGTAATGCGTAACAATAGCACATTCTTTTGCAAAGCCTTCAGCATTTTTCTCTTCAGCCTCAAACATACTTTTCGGGACAAAAAGCGGGAAATAAGCATTCTCATGTCCTGTTTCCTTAAACATCCTGTCCAGTTCGCGTTGCATCTTTTCCCAAATTGCATAGCCATAAGGTTTGATGACCATACAGCCTCGAACTCCTGAATTTTCGGCAAGATCAGCTTTGACAACAAGCTCATTATACCATTTTGAATAATCTTCCGATCGCGTAGTTAAATTCTTACTCATATTGAATACTTTGGCACAAAAATTGTTTTAGTTTTTTTAACTAAATAGTTCGGCAAAACTAACTATTTTTGTGATGTCCAACAATAAAAAATGCTATTGATATGAAAACTAATTATTTTTCCGGACTTAAATTATCCATTTGTTCTACACTTGGATTTTTGGCGTTTGCAGCCATTTCATGTGGTTCTTACCAAAGCAGTTCAACTTATGACAGCGATGGCATTTATGGAACTTCCGACAATGAAAAAAACCAAAACACTTCAGCCAATAATGATTCCCAAAACAACGGTTATAAAGAATATTTCGGCTCATTAAAAAATGACGACCAGACAGCCATTTTTACTGATGTTGATAACTATAATACCGCGGTAGACACCATTCAAAATAATAATCAGCCACAAGAATACAGCAATGGTTATTCCGGTTGGGGAAATAGTGCCGACAATGTGACTGTGAATGTTTATAGTAATCCTTATTGGGGTTACGGATATTGGAATGATTACTGGTATGGACCAGGATGGAATTCTTGGTACGGACCAAGTTGGGGCTTCGGTTGGAACTCTTGGTATGGCCCTGGTTTTGGATTTGGATGGGGCAATTATTATGGCCCTTACTATGGCGGATATTATCCATATTATGGAAACGGATATTACGGAAACCATTATGCATACGGGTATCACGGCGGAAGAAGAGGCGATTCATATGCAAATGGAATCCGTTCAGGGCGTTCGACAAATAATTATTCGAATGGTACAAGAAGCTATACCCAGTATAATGGTACAAGACGAAATTCTTCATTCTCTGGAACGAGAAATAACAGCGGAACAAGAACTTATAACTCTTCAGGAACAAGGACTTATACTTCAGGCACACGAACTAATACAAATCCAGGGACAAGGACCTATTCTCAGCCCAATAACAATAGTACTGTAAGGCCTTCCAGTTCATCATCTCCTACAAGATCATATACGCCAAGCAGCAGCGGTGGAAGAACTTCTTCCGGTGGTTACAGCGGTGGTGGCTATAGCGGCGGAAGTCGTGGTGGTGGTGGTGGTGGAAGAAGATAAATCATAACAAATAAATAATTACCTATGTTTTGACCTAATCGTTAATTTCATAGGTATTTTTTTGAACCATAAAAAAATCAACATGAAAAAATATTTATTTATCATAGCAGTATTATCTTATACTGCCGCACAGTCTCAGGGAGTTTCTGATGCTTTGCGTTATGCCCAGGACAATTTTAACGGTACCGCCCGCTTTCGCGCAATGGGCGGCGCAATGGGCGCATTGGGTGGTGATCTGTCGGCTATAAATGTCAATCCTGCAGGTTCGGCCATTTTTACTGCAAATGTTGTCGGGTTGTCATTAACCAGTTATAATACGAATAACAAATCGAAATATTTCGGGACAAACACTACTGAAAACGATTATACTTTCGACCTGAATCAAGCGGGTGGCGTTTATATTATCCCAAACGATGATGAAAACAGCGGTTGGAAAAAATTCACACTGGCACTGAACTATGAGAATATCAATAATTTTGACAATACTTTATTCTCTGCAGGTACGAATCCAACAAATTCGATTGGAAATTATTTCTTGAACTATGCCAATCAGAATGGCGGTGTGCCATTAAATACATTACAAAATTCTTATTACGAAGACCTAAATTATGATGACGCACAGGCTTTCTTAGGATACCAGGCATATATCATCAATCCGGTTGCGGATACTCCAAACAATACGCAATATGTCAGTAACATTCCCGTTGGCGATTATTACCAGGAAAAATCATTTGTTTCTACTGGCTATAATGGAAAAGTGAATTTTAATGTTGCGACAAGCTATAAAGACAAATTATATCTCGGACTCAATCTGAATTCTCATTTCACCGATTACAGGCAATCGACGAGTTTCTATGAGGAAAACGACAATAATACTGCCGGCGGTGTCCAAAGGCTGCGCTTTAACAACAATCTTTACACTTATGGGACCGGGTTTTCATTCCAGTTGGGAGCAATTGCAAAAGTTACAAACGAACTCCGTCTCGGACTGGCTTATGAATCGCCAACATGGTACAGATTGAACGATGAACTTTCCCAAAATCTTGTCAGCGTTAGGGTTGACCCGGATACGGATGAAACACTGACGGCTGTCGTCGATCCAAACATTACCATGCTTTACGATACGTACAAATTACAGACTCCAGGAAAATTTACGGCCAGTGCAGCCTATGTTTTTGGAAAGGAAGGCCTAATCAGCATTGACTATTCCATAAAAGATTATGGCAACACCCAATTCCGTCCTGACAATGAGTTTACTAATGCAAACGACCAAATGTCCAGCGAATTGACACAAGCCGGTGAATTGCGGATCGGTGCCGAGAAAAGAATCAAGCAATGGAGCTTGAGAGGCGGTTACAGGATGGAAGAAAGTCCGTATAAAAATGGAAAAACTATTGGCGACCTGACGAGTTTTTCCGGCGGATTGGGATATAATTTTGGTAATGTCAAATTAGACCTTGCCTATACTTATGCACAAAGAGATTATGAAAATGCGGTAAATGATATCACCAAGGCCGTAAACAATAACGTTTCAGTGACTTTATTGTTTGAACTGGAATAAGCTTCTGAGCAATTATTTAAAATCCGTTTCATGATTGGAACATTTGAAATTAAGGAAGAAGCCCAGTGGGCCTCAGGTATTTTTTTATTTATAAAATAATTGAGAATCCGTTTCATGATTGGAACGGATTTTTTGTTTCCAAATATCAATGGAACGATAATGCACTAGCCCCGATTGCAATGAGAATCCTTTTTGAGGTTTTTTCACCGAAAAAAGATTGCAATGAAAAGCGGGAATAGCTCCTAAAATTTCCTCAACAATGATAATGCTTTGCATAAAAAGCGTAATTTTGCACGCTCCCAAATAATCAGGAGGACAATTCCATGAGAACCAAGTCTTTAAAAAAGAATAAAATCAATGTCATCACTTTAGGGTGTTCAAAAAATGTCTATGATAGCGAAGTGCTGATGGGCCAGTTGCGCGCGAGCGGAAAAGACGTCACACACGAAGCTCCGGCTGCCGAAGAAGGAAATATCATCGTCATCAATACCTGCGGATTCATTGACAATGCAAAAGCGGAATCAGTCAATATGATTCTGGAATATGCCGACAAAAAAGACAAAGGCCTTGTGGATAAAGTGTTTGTGACCGGATGCTTGTCTGAACGTTATCGCCCGGATTTGGAAAAAGAAATTCCCAATGTGGATCAATATTTCGGCACTACCGAATTGCCATTATTACTGAAAGCGCTTGGCGCAGACTACAAACACGAACTCCTCGGCGAACGCCTGACGACAACCCCGAAAAATTACGCATACTTAAAAATTGCCGAAGGCTGCGACCGACCGTGCAGTTTCTGTGCGATTCCGCTGATGCGTGGCAAACACGTGTCGCAATCCATTGAAAAACTCGTAAAGGAAGCTGAAGGTTTGGCGAAAAACGGTGTCAAAGAACTGATTTTAATTGCCCAGGATCTGACTTATTATGGTCTTGATTTATATAAAAAACGCAACCTTGCCGAATTGCTCGAAGCTTTGGTAAAAGTCGAAGGCATCGAATGGATTCGCCTGCATTACGCCTTTCCGACAGGTTTTCCAATGGATGTTTTGGACCTGATGAAACGCGAACCTAAAATCTGCAATTACCTTGACATTCCGTTGCAACACATTTCCGATTCGATTTTAAAATCGATGCGACGCGGAACAACACAGGCGAAAACCACCAAATTGCTGAATGAATTCCGGGAAGCGGTTCCGGGAATGACAATCCGCACGACATTGATCGTTGGTTATCCAGGTGAAACCGAAACAGATTTCCAAATCCTGAAAGATTGGGTAACGGAAATGCGTTTCGAAAGATTGGGCTGTTTTGCTTATTCACACGAAGAAAATACACATGCCTATCTATTGGAAGACGATGTTCCGGCCGAAGTCAAGCAACAACGCGCCAATGAAATCATGGAAATCCAATCCCAAATCTCATGGGAATTGAACCAGGAAAAGATCGGGCAGGTTTTTAAATGCATCATCGACCGCAAAGAAGGAAGCCATTTTGTGGGCAGGACCGAATTTGACAGCCCGGATGTTGACAATGAAGTGCTGATCGATGCGTCAAAACAATACCTGAAAACCGGGGAATTCGTCAATATCAGGATTATCGAAGCGACGGAATTCGACTTATACGGCGAAGCTGTTGGCGTTGAAATGATCGCTAATTGATTTTCTTTTCATAATAAAAAGAAACACCGAGCGTAAAAAAATTATTTCCTGCAATTTCTGTATTGCTTTTCGCTGCATTGTGGATGTAATTCAATGAGATTGGCATCGTAACGCCATTGGCAAACTCAAATTCGCGGCTTGCTTTTATCGACAGATTTACAAAAGAAACACCATGATAATCACCCGAAGTATAATATTCGGCCTGATTATTCAAAACGGCGCCAACCGAAGGATTGATGTCGATATCCTCGAATGTCTTTTTCGACATTTTTCCCAAAACATTTTTAAAGACATAACCGGCTTCAAGATAGGTCGTGAAATTTTGCTTTGGATTTTCACCATTGCCGTCATAGCGATAATCATTGCCGGCTAGAAATGTACTGATGAACGCCTTAAAAGGATATTTATAACCTGACTCTGGATCAGAAAAATCAAAGGCCAGCATCGCATCCACAGTTTTTACGCCATCACTACCGTAATTAAAATAGCCGCTGTCAACGCCCTCCATTTTCTCTAATGTCGGCCAATAATAATCAGCAACCTGAAAACTCAAAAAGTCATTAAAACCATAAGCAACACTCAAATCAATTTCGTAGTAGCCTTTATTTGGCGTGCCATCCGCATATAAATCTTTTTGGAAATTGGCAGTTCCCCAAACACCGAAAACCCAATTGCCATATGTGTAGTTAAATGATGGTTGTGCGACAATGTAATTTCCGCCCCACGCCTGCCCGCGCCAAATATACCGGCTGGCAAAATCAACAGTAACATCCCATTTTTTTTCAATTTTTGTACTGTCAACAGGAATATTTGTTTCCTGCGCCAAAGATGCGAAAGCCGAAAATAATAATACCAAAAATAAAAGTTTCTTCATGCGCAATTATTTCTGTAAAACTTCCCGGATGGTAGCCATTAATTCTTCCCTGTTGATAGGCTTGGTCACGTAACCTGAAAATCCTGCCTTTATAATGCGATCACGGTCTTCACTTGACGCATAAGCGGTTTGTGCGATAATGTGCAGTTCGGGCCTGATTTCCTTAATTTTTTCCAATGCCTCAAAACCATCCATCAGCGGCATTTTGATGTCCATCAGCACAATATCTATGTTTGGATTCATAATGCAGATATTGACCGCTTCGAAGCCATTTACCGCTCTTATGATGGTGTATTTGCTGATCTCCATTATTTTTTTGAACAACATAAAGTTGATATTGTCGTCTTCGGCAACCAATACCGTCAGGCCTTGCTCATCGTGCGGCAACACTGTATCGTTTATCGGCTGGACCACAATTGTCTGTACCGTATCATAATCTAACGGAATCGAAAATGAAAAAACAGAACCTTTATTAATTGCAGATTCCAACGTCATTTTTCCGCCTAGCATTTCAACATAAGCTTTTGAAATGGCTAAGCCAAGCCCCAAGCCGCCCGCTTTGATAGATGCATCGCTTTCCACTCGCTTAAATCGGTCAAACACATCTTCCTGGTTGTCTTTATCGATTCCAATGCCTGTATCTTTTATTGTAAAGACAATCCTTGATTTTTTTTCATCAATGGCATAACCAAAGGCAACATATCCTTTTTCGGTAAATTTGACCGCGTTGGTAATGAGGTTGGTAATGACCTGCTTCAGTTTTACTTCGTCGGTAATGATTGGGTATTTGGCGACAAGTGGATTCTCAATGATATGAAAATCAATGTTTTTGGATTTTGGAATGGTAACCCGTATGCTTTCATACAATTCCTTGATACACGATTCCAAATTGACTTTCGCGTAATTCGGGGCGATTTGGTTTGAATCAATCTTCGACATTTCAATGAGATCGTCAATAATAGAAACAAGGTTTTGTCCGCTTTTATCGATGATTTTCAAATATTCAAGCCGCTCGCCGCCATCAGGCTTTGTGTTGAGCAGCAAATCGGTGAATCCATTGATGGCGTTCATCGGCGTCCTGATCTCATGCGACAAATTTGCCAAAAAGGATGCTTTGAGGCGTTCCCCTTCTTCGGCTTTGAGTTTGGCTTTGATCAGTTCGGTTTTTTGTTGCCTGTTTTCCTCAAAAAGGTTTCCGATGGAACGGAATTCACCCGTTGATTCTTTCAGTTTTTTTATCGAACTCCTGCTTCCCGTTTCAAGAACCTGTGTAATCAGGTCTAAAGGATAATAGACCCATTTTCTTGTGAAGATAAAATTGAGGATCAGGTTGACGAAAAACAAGGCCATGATCACATACAGGATGTCTATCATATTGTCAAAATAGACTTCAAAGTTTCTTTTAAAAACCAGCTTTGCGACTGTATTTCCCTGACTGTCCTTTAAATATACGCGTGCAAATATTCTATGCTTTCCGATCGTATCGTTTTCTGCTGCTCCTGCAAACCTGATTTCGGAATTCGTCAATTTTTCGAGGTCGTGCAAAAACGATTTGTCCATCAATCTTGCCGCAAAAAAGTAGCCATGTGATTTGGTTTTCTTCAATGGATCGTCCGACGGATGGATTGTAGCACCAATGACTTCAGCGACTCCTTCCGGAAGCCTGACATAGAATCGGGCCAAACCGGTTTTATCCAGTCGCTGCATCGCCGATTTCGGAATAAAGTCGGCGGTTTTTATTTTTGGAGAAGCCGTACGGATGATAAAATGATGGTCTGTGCCGTATGTACCGAGATAATCGGCTTTGTAGATGTCCAATTCATTTCCGATGGTTTCATTGTACCATTTTGAATCCCTGGTATTGGTAAAGTCGACAAACTCATCCCAATTGGTGTCATTGTTGACGGCAACGGAGATTGGCTTTGAATCCAAAACCAGCAGTTTATTGACTTCATTGTTGAATTGTTCTTTTGAAGTTTCATAGACCTGCTTTTCCACTTTCGTGGTGTAATTGTAAAGCGCTATATATAGGAAGATGAAAAATATGCTGGAGGAAAATATCAACAGCAATATTTTTGGGTAGGTTTTTTTAATTTTCATTTTTATGGGGCAATAAAAAATCTGGGCGAAAATACTGATTTAATGTGTACAAATTTAATTTCACGAAAGTTTAATTCATCCGCTTTCAGAAAGTTAGCCAAAACATATGGTATTTCTTACTGTCTTTGCCCTTTTTAAAATAAAAAACTCCGGAACAAAAATGCCCCGGAGTTTTTACCTTAACAACCTTATATTTTTACTAGATCACAGTACCTTTGAAAGTCAGTGCTTTTTGCGTCTCTTCAACGGTTGTGGTCACTTTAATTGTTTTGGTGAATGCGCCTTTATTTGCAGCGTTAAATGTCGCTTTCACGGTAGCTTTTTCACCTGGCTTGATTGGTGTTTTGGTGTATTCAGCAACGGTGCAACCGCATGTTGGCTGTACGTTCGTAATCAAAACCGTCGTGTCACCAGTGTTCCTGAATTCGAATTCGATGCTTTTTGGTATGCTTTGCGGAATTTCACCCACTTCAACCACATCACTTTTCCATACAATGGCAGCGCCTGGCAATACAGTGAACGACATCAATCCCAAAACAGCAACAATCAAAGAAATTTTTAGCGTTTTACTCAAGTTAACAATTGTTTTTTTTCGGTCTTCATAAATCATAGATTTCATAATAAATAGTTTTAAATTAATATTTGGTTTGCTTTTCAACAAGTCAAAAGTAGATGAGAAAAGCAATGCCCATTGTTAAGCGGTTTCAAATGTTTGTTAACGAGTTGTTAACGGTAAAATTGAAACTGTTTTTTGACTAATATTACACCTCTAAATATTTTCACTTGAAACTGAATAAACTCAACGGCATCATTATCCTCGGACTCATTGCGATCATCGGAATCCTGGTCGCGCAGTTGCTTTGGACCAAACAAGCCTATAATATTGAGGAGAAAAAATTCAGCCAGAAAGCGCACATTGCGTTATTGGAAGTCGCAAAAAAACTGTACGAAGGCACAAACCACGAGCTGCCTGCAGAAAATCCGGTGCAGAAAATTTCCAATGATTATTATATCGTCAATATCGATAATGACTTTGAGCCTGAAATCCTGGAGTTTTACCTCAAATCGGAATTTGAGAAAGCCAACATCAGCACCGATTTTGAATACGCGATGTACAACTGCCAAAGCGACGAAATGGTGTATGGCAATTACATTTCATTTTCAGACAAGGCCAAAAAACAGAGTTCGGTCTATTTCCCGAAACACAAAAATCTTGTGTATTATTTTGCCATCCGGTTTCCGAACGAAAGCTCTTATTTGTTTAGTTCGCTCAAATTCTGGTTTGTGCTTTCCTTCGCGCTGATTGTGATTTTGCTGGTTTATGTATATTCGATTGTGACCATTTTGCAACAGAAAAAGTATTCGGAATTGCAACGCGATTTCATCAATAACATGACGCATGAATTCAAGACGCCATTGTCTTCAATACTGCTGGCGTCAAATTATCTGATGAAACAGGACAAAATCAAGGACGATGAAAAACTCGGGAAATACACCGACATTATCATCACCCAAAGCAACAAGCTCAACAGCCATATCGAGAAAATCCTCAATATCGCGAAATCCGATAATGCGCCGCTGAGCCTTGACAAGACAGCGATTCCCGTCATTCCGCTATTGAAAGACGTCATTGAAAACATTCGGTTGAAGTATGGAAACATTACAGTACACATTGAAGCTGACAAAGAATATGTCATCGAAGCGGATGAATTCCATTTTACGAATCTCGTCTACAATCTCATCGATAATTCCATTAAATATTGCGAACGGGCACCGGAAATCACGATTCGCCTTTCAGAAGAAAACCATATTGTGAAACTCGAATTCACGGACAACGGCATCGGTATCCCAAACAAAAACATTGCGGATATTTTCGATAAATTTTACCGGATTCCGAGTCCGAAAAGCAATGAAGTCAACGGGTTTGGCCTTGGCTTGTATTATGTCAGGAAAATCTGCAACCTGCACCATTGGAAAATCAAGGCGGCAAACAATCCGGAAAAAGGAATCACTATCACAATCTTAATTCCCAGAAAACCATGAGCAAATTCAAAATCCTCTATGCCGAAGATGATGAAACGCTGGCATTCCTGACAAAGGACAACCTCGAACAGCAGGGTTATGAAGTGTTCCATTGCGCCGATGGGAATATCTGTGCCGAGACTTTTTCGCAACATCATTTTGACGTTTGTGTACTCGATATCATGCTTCCAAAAAAAGACGGATTTGAACTGGCAACAGAAATTCGCGCAGCCAATGCTGATATCCCGATTATTTTTCTCTCTGCAAAAACGCTGAAAGAAGACCGGATTAAAGGACTGAGGCTTGGTGCCGATGATTATCTCATAAAGCCTTTCAGCATTGAGGAGCTCATTTTAAAAATCGAAATTTTCCTGAAACGGACGCAAAAAAAGCACATCGAAAAAACGATTTATACCCTTGGTAAATTCAGTTTTGATGCCAACAATTATACATTGATCAGCGACACCGAAAAAATCAGCATCACGCAACGCGAATCGGAATTGCTGAAATTATTCCTTGACAATAAGAATGCCGTACTGAAACGCGAGGAAATTTTAAAGACGCTTTGGGGCGACGACGATTATTTTATGGGAAGAAGCCTTGACGTTTTTATTTCGCGGCTGCGGAAAATCCTGGCAAATGAAACCGGAATCACCATTGAAAACCAGCATGGGATTGGATTTCGGTTTATCGAACGCTAAAACATAAAACTTCAGGTTAAAACATAACCTGAAGTTCTATAACAAAACAAGCAAATAACCAACTGGAATTTATCAGCAAAATGGTTATTCAAAGTTATGAGAATTGATTCGTTAAGTGTTTGGATACGGCTTAATATCTGCTTAAAATTCGCTTAGAAGTTTGAGGAGATTTTATAAAATCAACAGCCCATAACTGCGCAATATCTGTATCGGTTTCGATTGCCAGAAAAGCTCAAAGTTTTCAAAACCATGATTTTCAAAATCGGCTTTCACTTCCCCAAAAGTATGCGTTTTAGCATTTGAAACGGAAAGCTTCTGCATCATTGCGACCAGCCACTCGCCTTCCCGCCGATTCGCCTGGATTGTAAAACTTTCCTTCCTGTCGTGGAAAGTCATTGAAAGCATTTCCCATGAATTTCCTTTTTTGGATTTGGTAAA
This sequence comes from Flavobacterium sp., assembly GCA_035286325.1. GTDB lineage: Bacteria > Bacteroidota > Bacteroidia > Flavobacteriales > Flavobacteriaceae > Flavobacterium. The sequence continues at coordinate 2,516 of DATHKH010000137.1, read as the reverse complement.
CGTTTCAACTGTTGGCTTTCCGCCGAGCCAAACGATTTTCGCTGAAGGCTTGATCGTCAAACCGGAATTTTCTTCCAAAGCATTATAAATAAAATCATCAGGAATCGATGTTCTCGGGATTTTAAAATCAAACCAGTCCTGCAGCGGATATTCAAAACAAATCCCATGCATAAAATTGAACAGCGATTTCTTCAGTCCAAAACTGAATTGGTCGTGATCGATGCCGGTTTCATCAATATAATTAATGTCGTTGTTCGCAAAACTTCCGATGGCTTCAGTTTCCTTTACAACATTGAATTTTTCAGGATACATGCCAACAGGACTGTGCGCTGTCATTGCAAATTGGTGCCAGAATCCCGATTGCAGAACGCCGGCTTCAAACAATTGGCGCACCATTTCGAGGCTGTCGATCGTTTCCTGGATGGTCTGCGTCGGATAACCGTACATCAAATAAGCGTGGACCATTATTCCGGATTCGGTAAAATTGCGGGTAACTTTTGCGACCTGTTCAACCGTAACGCCTTTGTCAATGAGTTCCAATAAACGGTCGGAAGCGACTTCCAATCCGCCTGAAACTGCAATGCAACCGGACGCTTTCAGTAGCAAACACAAATCTTTCGAAAAGCTTTTCTCAAACCGGATGTTTGTCCACCATGTTACAGCCAGTTTCCTTCTGATGATTTCCAATGATAACGCGCGCATCAATGCCGGCGGCGCGGCTTCATCGACAAAATGGAATCCGTTCTGTCCGGTTTGGGCAATCAGTTCTTCAATGCGGTCGCAAAGCAAGTTCGCTGCAACCGGTTCGTAGACTTTGATATAATCAAGCGAAATGTCGCAAAAAGTGCATTTTCCCCAATAACAGCCGTGTGCCATGGTGAGTTTGTTCCATCTTCCGTCGCTCCACATGCGGTGCATCGGGTTGATGATTTCGATGACGGAAATGTACTTGTCGAGCAGCAAATCGGAATAATCCGGAGTACCAACTTCACTTTGCCTGTAATCTTTGCAAGTCGAATTGTCAATATATCTGACTTCGTTTCCAACGAGCGCAAATGTCCTTTTTAGGTCGGCGAGGTTGCGTTTGCCTTCAATATGTTCAACGAGGTTTTCAATCGGCATTTCACCGTCGTCGAGCGTAATGAAATCGAAGAACTCAAAGACGCGTTTGTCGGAAAGCGAACGCAATTCGGTATTGGCAAAACCGCCGCCCATGGTGATTTTAATAGTCGGATAATGCTTTTTAACCCATTGTGCCGAGCGAAAAGCGGCGTATAAATTCCCCGGAAACGGCACGGAAATCAGGAATAAATCCGGTTGTATGTTTTCAATTCTTTCTTTTAGGATGCGAACGAGGATTTCGTCAATATAAGTCAATTCCTTTTGCAGCATGTCATAAAGTTCATCAAACGAGTTGGCGCTTCTGCCCAAACGTTCGGCATATCGGCTAAAGCCAAAATTCTCGTCAACGGCTTCGACAATCAGGTCGGAAATGTCTTCGAGGTATAATGTTGCCAAATGTTTCGCCTTGTCCTGCGTGCCCATACTGCCGAAAGCCCAGTCGATTTCTTCCAATTGTGCAAAACGCGAGGCTTCAGGAAGGAAATCTTCCTGGCAGATTTGCAGTGCCAATGTTGGATTTTTGCCTTGGAGGAATAAGATGACCGGATCAATCGTCCTGATGTAATCATCCCGGAGTGCGATAATTCTTTGTGAATTCGGCGACAATACAGCGTTTTTGTTTTCAATGTGGCAAAATAAATCCGTCAGTCCTTTTTTGGAAAATAATTCGAGAATCACTTCAATACCCAAATCCGCCTGAACAGAATCGATGCCTTTCGTATTCAGAAAACCTTTGATATAAGCTGTTGCCGGATACGGTGTATTCAGTTGCGTGAACGGCGGCGTAATGAGGAAAAGTTTTGTGCCCAACAGAAATTGATTTCTGCAAAAATAAGGCTTATTGGCACAACTTCCGATACTATTGAAAATCCGTATGAGCTGCATCCGCTAAAAGGCGGAACGTAACTTTATTTTCGTTAATTTTACTGAAATTTTCAGACCACTCCAAACATGCCAAACGACTGTATCAGCTATACCGATTCCGGATATTTTACCCCGATAATCAATGATTATTTAAACCGGAAAACGGAGCTTCAGCCGCTATACAACCGTTTCCCTACATTGGAAAATTTTGAAGCCCAAATTGCCGAAAAGAAAGACAATTTCAAAGGCGACAGAAATATATTGGTTTCTGTACTGAAAAAACAATACTCCAACATCAGGGCTTCAAATCTGACCAAACAGCATATTGAAGCGCTGCAAAATCCAAACACTTTTACGGTTACCACAGGGCATCAGCTCAATTTGTTTACCGGACCGTTGTATTTCCTGTATAAAATCATTTCGGCTATCAATTTGGCGAAAGAATTGAAAACCAAATATCCAAACTACAATTTCGTCCCTGTTTATTGGATGGCAACCGAAGACCATGATTTTGAAGAAATCAATTATTT
>DATHKH010000136.1:0-32577 GCA_035286325.1 Flavobacterium sp. | reverse complement strand
ACGAAGCACAAACTTTAATTGAGAAATTCCGGCCATTTTTTGAATCCGAAAATATCGAGAAAATCGGACAGAATTTAAAATACGACATCAAGATATTATCCAATTACAATATGCCCGTCAAAGGCAAATTGTTTGATACCATGCTGGCGCATTACCTGATCAATCCCGATATGCGCCACAACATGGATGTTCTGTCTGAAACCTACCTGAAATATTCCCCAAAATCCATCGAGGATTTGATTGGCAAAAAAGGCAAAGGCCAAAAGAACATGCGTGAAGTTGCTGTTGAAGACGTAAAAGAATATGCCGTTGAAGATGCCGACGTGACGTTGCAGCTGAAAGAAGTCTTTTCACCCGAGCTCGACAAAACAAACACTAAAAAACTATTCGACGAAATTGAAACGCCATTGGTTTCCGTCCTTGCTGCCATGGAAATGGAAGGCGTGCGCCTCGACGTGGATTTCCTCAAATCACTGTCGGCAGAATTGACGAATGACATCAAGGTATTGGAAGGAAAAATATACGAAGCCGCCGGCGAAAAGTTCAATCTCGCTTCGCCAAAACAACTCGGCGACATTTTATTTGACAAGCTCAAAATCGGCGGTGTCAAGCAAAAGAAAACCAAAACCGGGCAATATGCCACCGGCGAGGAAGTCTTGTCTTATCTGGCTTTGTCAAGTCCGTTCGTACAGGATATTTTGGATTGGCGTCAACTGGTGAAACTGCAAAACACCTATGTCGAAGCATTGCCGTTGCAGGTTTGCATCAAAACCGGCCGCGTCCATACCGATTATATGCAGGCCGTCGCCGCAACCGGGCGATTGAGTTCCAACAATCCCAATTTGCAGAACATCCCAATCCGCACCGAACGCGGCAGGCAAATACGCCGCGCGTTTATTCCGCGCGATGAAAACCATACCTTGGTTTCTGCCGATTATTCCCAGATTGAACTCCGCATCATTGCGGCATTAAGCGGTGAAGAAAATATGATCAAGTCGTTCCAAAACGGCGAAGACATCCACAAGTCGACCGCGGCAAAAGTCTTTAATGTGCCTTTGGAAGACGTCACGCGCGAACAGCGAAGCCATGCCAAAACGGTCAATTTCGGGATTGTCTATGGCGTTTCGGCTTTTGGCTTAAGCAACCAGACATCGCTGTCCAGAAGCGAATCCAAAGACCTCATCGATGCCTATTACCTGACTTATCCAAGGCTTCGCGCCTACATCAGCGAGCAGGTTGAAACGGCACGCGAAACGGGATATGCGCAAACCATTTTGGGAAGAAGGCGTTATTTAAAAGACATCAATTCGCAAAATGCGATGGTCCGCAGCGGCGCAGAACGAAACGCCGTCAATGCGCCAATCCAGGGAAGTGCGGCCGATATCATCAAAATCGCGATGATCAACATCCACAAAAGGCTGGTTTCTGAGAACTGGAAAAGCAAAATGTTACTGCAGGTTCATGATGAGCTCGTGTTCGACGTGCACAATTCGGAGCTCGAAAAAATCAAGCCGATGATCAAGCACGAAATGGAAAACGCTTTCATCCTCGATGTGCCTTTGGAAGTCGATATGGGCGAAGGCGAGAACTGGCTGGCGGCGCATTAATCCAATTTTATCAGGAGCTGTTTCCTGCTGTCCGTTTCAATCTTTTGTCCCTAAAAAGGAAATTGTTAAAACAAAATTACTGACAGCCGCTATCCTCCTTTTAATTTCAAATACAAAAGGATTTCCACTGCCATCAGGGCTAGAGCGATATCGTTACAATTATTTCACCTGCAAAAAAATTTACAATTGGAATAATTTTGTAATTTTATATTTCAAACTAAAAACCAAACACTTATGAAGAAAATGACATTCGCTATTGCCGCACTTTTGATGATGGCAACAGCCTGCAAAAAAGCGGAAGACAAAGCTGTAGATACAGCAGCATCGGCAACCGATACCACAGCCGTCGTAAAAGACGAAACGCCAGCCGCACCAATGGATTCCGTAGCGATGCAAAAAGCATGGGAAGCATATGCGACTCCTGGTCCAGCGCACAAAATGCTCGCCATGGACAACGGAACCTGGGACGAAGAATCGACCATGTGGATGAGCGCCAATGACACAAAACCAACAAAAGCCAAAATGGTCGGTACCAGTAAAATGATTCTTGGCGGCCGTTACCAGGAAATGAGGCACACCGGAAATTTTATGGGCATGCCTTTCGAGGGAATCGGAACCATGGGCTACGACAACGCATCCAAAAAACTCGTCTCGTCATGGGTAGACAACATGGGCACCGGAATCATGTATATGAGCGGCGCTTATGACGGTACGTCGAAAAAGATGGAATTGAGTGGCGACTGCACCGATCCGATGACAGGAAAAACAAAATCGGTTCGCGAAACCTATGAAATCATAGATGACAATACCCGGAAAATGGAAATGTATGAAACATCCGGAGGCCAGAAAGAATTCAAGACCATGGAAATTACAATGACCAGGAAAAAATAACTTCAATCCAATCATTAAAGAAGACAGCAGGAACCAATTGGTTTTCCTGCTGTTTTGTTTTAATACACAATCATTGACTGAGTAAATACTTATGCCTATCTTTATTTTTTTAAAAGTACTTGCCCCAATATTTTAAGGATTTATAAAATTCAAAATTTTATTTTTTGATAAAACCCTGAAATTTACGCAACCTTTTAAATGTAACTTCATCCTTGTAAGGATGAAACATCGTTTAAATCCTTAAAACCTATCATTGGAATCATTAAAAACCATCCTTTATTTTTCCATTTTTAAATATCCTTTGAAACTCGAGGAAATTTGCAGCTTCTATCCTGTAAAAGACCGCGAAAAAGTAGAAATGGAATTGGAGCAGCTTATAGCCAGAAAAATCATCTGTAAGGTGGAAGATTTCTATTTGCCTGATTGCGATGTCGAATGTATCGAAAAAAGAAAAAAAGGCAACGCCATGGCTGTCCAAGCCTTGGTTAAGGCTGCGGAAAAAGCAAGGTTCATTGCCAAATTCCCATTTGTTGAAGCGGTCGGCGTTTCCGGATCGCTTTCAAAAGGGTATTATGACGACAACAGTGACATCGACTTTTTTGTCATCACCAAACCCGGAAAAGTCTGGATCACGCGGACATTACTGATGCTTTACAAAAAAATATTCCTGCTCAATTCAAGAAAATATTTCTGCATCAATTATTTCATGTCATCGGCAAATCTCGAAGTGGAAGAAAAAAACCGCTTTACGGCCACCGAAATCAAGACGCTGATTCCGTTCCAAGGCAAAGACGTTCTCGAGATGTTTTACAGCAAAAACGACTGGGTTTCCGATATTTTTGGGCCATTGACGCCAAATCTTGATGCTGTTCCAAACATCAAAAAGCCCCTATTGTCAATATGGATAGAATTCCTGCTCGACAACCGTTTCGGCCATCTGATCGATAGTGCGTTCAAGCATACGACTGTCCGTTTCTGGAAAATGAAATTCAGGAAAATGAATATCGACGATTTTAAGATTGCATTGAAATCTACCAAAAGCATTTCAAAACACCATCCGTTGAATTTCCAGAAAAAAGTCATTCTGGCACTCAACGAGAAATATGAAGAATTGCGCAAAAAACACAACATCGAATTACCAAAAGAATATGCCTGACATACTTTTTTCACATTCATACTACTACAAACTCGACCCGAAGCAATGGAAAAATAAAACGCCATTTCCGCCTCTGGGCACTTTGTATGCCGCTTCGCTGATGCGCGAAAATGGATATGATGTGGATTTGTTCGATACCAATTTGCTTTCCAACCCTTTTGACATCCAACCGTTTCTTGAATATAAAAGCCCGAAATACCTGGTGATTTATGACGATGGTTTCAATTACCTGACCAAAATGTGCCTGACCAATATGCGTGAAGCGTGTTTTGAAATGATAAGGCTCGGCAAGGCACAGAACTGCACCGTCATTGTCTGCAGTTCCGATTCGACGGATCATTATGGCAAATATCTCGAAAAAGGCGCCGATTTCATCATCCAGGGCGAAGGCGAACTGACGCTTCTGGAACTTTTGAACGGAATCGAGAAAAGCGCATCCCTGACCGATATTCCCGGAATCGTTTTCAAAAACGAAAGTCAAATCCAGGTCAACCAAAAAAAACCGGTATTGCAAAATCTCGATGAACTGCCAATGCCGGCGTGGGATTTGATCGACATGAATGCCTATAAACTCATCTGGGCGGAAAGCGGCAAACCGTTTACCCTGAACATTGCCACGACGCGCGGCTGCCCATACAAATGCAACTGGTGCGCAAAACCGATTTATGGCAACCGTTATAATTCGCATTCCCCACAATATATTGGCGAACACATCCAATTTTTGCGCGAAATGTATGGCGTCAAACGCTTTTGGATGTGCGATGATATTTTTGGCCTGAAGCCAAATTGGGTGACCGATTTTAGCGAAGAGCTCAAGAAACGGAAACTCAAAATCAGCTATTATATCCAAAGCCGGGTGGATTTGCTGCTCAAAGAAAATACGATTGATGCGCTGGCAAAATCCGGTCTTGAAGAAGTTTGGGTCGGTGCCGAAAGCGCTTCCCAAAAAATCCTCGATGCCATGGACAAAGGCACAAAAGTCGAACAGATTTATGAAGCCACAAGGTTGCTCAAGGCAAAAAATATCCGCGTGGCATTTTTCCTGCAGTTCGGTTATTTGAACGAAAACCAGGAAGACATTGGGAAAACAATCGATATGATCCAGGAGCTGATGCCGGATAATATCGGGATTTCCGTTTCTTATCCTTTGCCGGGAACCAAATTCTACGAAAAAGTCAAAGATGACCTGAAACAGAAAGCCAACTGGAAAGATTCCGATGACCTTGAAATGATGTTCAATGGCACTTTCAAATCGGCTTACTATAAAAAACTGCAGCGCTTCGTGCACAAGCAATACCGCAAAAGCCAAGGCATACACAACCTGAAACTGCTCGCCGAAAATCCGCTTGAAGTTTCTTTCGGAAAACTGAAATCGATTGCCAAACTGGGTTATTACATTCCGAGTGCTTTCGCCGACAACCTGAGTTTAAAGAAACTCCAGCGAGATGGAAACTGATTTATCCGGAAATATCGACAATGGATTTGCTTCGCTCTATGCCGAATATGAAACACTGAGCCGGGAAAATTTCATCGATATCGCGCGGAGAAACACTATTCGCAAGCATGTCGAATCATATTTAAAACCAAACGACAAAATCCTAGAAATCAATGCCGGAAGCGGAATTGACGCGGTTTATTTTGCGCAAAAAGGCCATCCTGTTTTGGCTACCGACATTTCCGAAGGCGCCGAAAATGAGATTGAAAATAAAATAAAATCATCGGGACTGGAAAATCTGCGTTTTCAGCAGTGCTCATTTACAGCGCTTGAAACAATTGGGAACGAAAAATTTGACCATGTCTTTTCCAATTTCGGCGGATTGAACTGTACTTCAGATTTGGTTATTGTCTTTAAGGAACTTGACCGATTGCTCCATCGGGAAGGTTATGCTTCGCTGGTCGTTATGCCGCCATATTATCCGTGGGAAATGCTGGCTTTTCTCAAGGGAAACAAAGCCGCATTCAGGCGTTTTGGGAATGGCGTGGCAAATGTCGGAACGCAGACAATTCCGGTATTTTATTTTACGCCACGACAAGTCAAAAGCGCATTTCCAAACAATTTCAGGCATATCAAAACGCGGAATATTGGGACATTTTATCCGTCGGCTCATTTTTCTTCCTTTGAAAAACACCAAAACACCATCTCAAAATTAATCCGGTTTGACGACTGGATCAATGATTCTGTGTTGATGCCAAAGGGAATCGGCGATTATTTTATCATCACTTTCCAAAAAATAAACTAACAATGGGTGTCATTTGTTACAGTCCGCCGGACAACGATTTTACCCATTTGTACATTTCGGCAAGGAAAAAGGAAAACCGGTTTTATACCGTTTCTCAAATTGCAAAACTTCCCGATTTGGAAAAAGCCCATACTCATTATGATGAATGGCAATTGCGGAAAAAATCCGCTGCGCGTTTCATCAAATACCTTGAAAGCAAAAACAAGCCGTTGAAAATTTTGGATATCGGATGCGGCAATGGCTGGTTTTCGCATCTGATGAGCAATGTAGCAGCTACAGCCATCATTGGAATTGACATCAATATGCCGGAACTCGAGTTGGCCGACGAAACCTTCAAAAAACCAAACCTGGATTTTGCCTACGCCGATTTGTTTGAAAACACTGCATTGCACAGCGAAAAATTTGACATTGTCGTTTTCAACAGTTGCCTGCAATATTTTGAAAATGTGCCAAAATTGCTCGCCATTGTCAATGATTTGCTGTCTGACGATGGCGAAATCCACATCATCGATACGCCGATTTACAACAATAAGAATATTGATAAAGTGAAACAACGCACAAAAGCCTATTATGAAAACTTGGGTTTCCCAGACATGGCAAAGCATTATTTTCACCATCAATTTGCCGATTTTGGAAAATTTAGAATCATGTACATACGGTCAACTTCCTTTTTGAAATATTTGAAGAAAGACAGCCCATTTCCGTGGATTTTAATTGAAGTACGCAGATGAAAAAATTTCCTGACATCTTAAATTATTACGGTGCTGCAAATACCGCCTATCTGCATCCGAAAGGAAAATGGGCAACCGAATTATTATTGCAAAAACTCGACATCCAAGAACAGGAATCAGTTTTGGAAATTGGTTTCGGAACTGGCGCTTCATTGGTTTATCTGGCTTCAAAATATCAGAAAACGAATTTTTACGGAATTGAAAACAGTGCGCTCATGCATGAAAAAGCCACCAGCAGAATTGCTTTTGCTTTATTGAAAAATATCATGCTGACATCCTATGAAAATCCAGTTATGCTTCCGTTTGCCAACCAATTCTTCGACAGGGTTTATGTCGAATCTGTGCTTGCAATCCAAAACGGAAATGATTTACCTAAGCTAATTGCCGAAATCTACCGGGTTTTAAAGCCCGCCGGAAAATTGGTGGCCAATGAAGGGGTTTGGGCAAATTCCTTTTCAAAAGAAAACATTCTGGAAATGAACGCATTCTGCCAATCCAGATTTGGGATTATCCAGGCCAATAGTGATTATCCGTATCTTTCCGATTGGAAAAGCCTCTTTGAAAAAAGCGGATTTACAGTGGCATCAGTAATTGATTTGGAAGAAATTGCAAAACCAGTTGTTGGAAGCCAGCCATTTTTGGCAGGAATGCTGTCGAAAGCATTTACGCTTCATGGCAAATTTGTTTCAATAATAAATGCTTCATACAGGAGGCAATTTTCAGCTTATCGGAATGACATGAAAGAAGCAAACAAAAAGGGGAAATATTTAAAAGGCTATATCATCGAATGTCAAAAAAAGAAAATATGATTGTAAACCGGGAAACAAAATACCTGTATTTTCTTGCCTTGCTTTACTTTGTCGCAAGTTTTATAGGCATTCTGCATCATGAACTCTGGCTTGATGAAAGCCATCATTGGTTAATCTCAAGAGACAGCGTTTCATTTGCCGACCTAATAGATAACACGCGGTACGAAGGTCACCCGATTTTGTGGAATATTTTGCTTTATGGAATCACAAGATTTACCCTAAATCCTATTTGGATGCAATTGCTGCATATTGTTATTTCGGCTGGTGCAGTTTTAATATTTCTAAAAAAAGCGCCATTCTCGTTGGTTTTTAAGACACTTTTCATTTTTGGTTACTTTGTTATTTTTGAATACAACCTTATCAGCCGTAATTATATCCTTGGGTTGTTTTTTCTTTTTCTGGCTTGCTCCGTTTTTAAAGACCGGAATCGGAAATTTATACTGCTATGTTTCTTTTTGGCTTTGGCCTGCAATACACATTTAATATTTGGCGTCATTGCTTTTGCGGTTTTTTTGACGCTTTTGCTTGAGAACTTCCAAAACAAGAAACTATTTACAAAATCCCATATGATTGGCTATTTAGTTTTCCTAATTGGTGTTTTACTGGTCATTGCCCAGGTTGTTCCGCCTGATGACAACCCGTTTTTTATCCGTTTGGATACTATTCCATTAGCCGAAAAATTCATTAAAGGTTTTATATCACTTTTTAAGGGTCTGCTGACAATTCCCGATTTTCATAGTATTCATTTCTGGAATTCGAATATTCTGGTGAATTACAGCAAGCCGTTATCGGCAATTTTTGGATTGTTGCTATATCTGCTTCCGGTGGTTTTATTCAGGAACAGGAAGGCGCTTTTTTTTGTGTATGTGGCGCTGTTCGGAACACAGGTTTTCTTTTTCGTGACACAGCTTGGCGCCACGCGATATGACGGAATTACTTATGTCATTTTTATCATCGGCTTTTGGATTGACCATTATTTTAATGACAAAAAAATAGCTTTTTTAAATACGCCAATGTGGGAATTCATACGGAAATCCATTATTTATACCATACTCATCATTCATTTTTGTAGCGGAATGTATGCTTATGCCATGGATTATAAATATCCATTTACTACCGCTAAAAATGTCGTGGATTATATGAAGCAGAAAAAATTGGCAGAGAAAGAAGTCGTTACCATTACCTGCGACGGCACACTTATCAGCCCTTTTCTTGAAAAAAAAGTATATTTCTTATGCGACGGGAATTACGAAAGTTACTGCCATTGGTATCGCTTCTGCACAACCGACATTACGCACAAACAGATCATCGATTTGCTGACAGGCTATATGCAAAACCACGACGAAGCAGTTTTTGTGTCGTATTATCCAATAACGGATAACCGCGACAATCGCTGGGAAAATATTGAGGGCAAATTTAAAATCCGGTTTTATAAAAGATCGGGCGAAAGCATTATCCGAAACAACTCTTTGTATATTTATGAAGTGGCAAAATTGACTTATGCTGAATAGTAAAAAAATAATCGTCGTGCTTCCCGCTTATAATGCGGCAAAAACCATTGAGAAAACGGTGGCGGAAATTCCGTCGGATATTGTCGATGAGATTATCCTGACCGACGATTTCAGCGAAGATGAAACGATTGAAGTCGCTAAAAGAATCGGTATCAAACATATCATTTCCCATGAAAAAAACAAAGGTTATGGCGCCAACCAAAAATCATGTTACAGAAAGGCGTTAGAACTCAATGCCGATATTATCGTCATGTTGCATCCCGATTATCAGTACACGCCCAAATTGATTCCTGCGATGTGCACATTGGCCGCCAATGATTTGTACGATGTGGTTTTGGGCTCGAGGATTTTGGGAAAAAGCGCGATAAAAGGCGGCATGCCGGTCTATAAATATATTGCCAATAGGATGCTGACATTGGTGCAAAACATATTGATGAACCAAAAGTTGTCGGAATACCATACCGGTTATCGCTGTTTTACTGCTGATGTCTTAAAACAAATCCCTTTTGAAAACAATGCCGATGATTTTGTTTTTGACAATGAAATATTGGCACAATGCTGTTTCGTCAATGCCAGAATAGGCGAAATTTCTTGTCCAGCCAATTATTTTGAAGATGCTTCATCTATCAATTTCAGGCGAAGCGTGGTTTATGGCATCGGTGTTTTACGGGTTTCTTTTAGTTATTTCCTTCAAAAGACCAAGCTGTTTTCCTTTTCAATTTTTGCCAATGATTAAAATCCAGGAAAAATATTATGCCTTGATTTCTGTCGCATTGCTTTGTGTGTTCTTCATATATAAAGCGGTTGGTTTTGAGCCGCATGATTTTGCAAATTATTATTTTGGTGGTTATTTCTTAGGCCAGCATCATTTTACGTCGGATATTTATTTCCCGTATTGGTTCAATACAAAAATTGTGGCTTTAGGTTACCAGCCAGCTTTTACTGGTTTTGCACCAAATACGCCGTTCTTGGCCTTGCTTTTTTACCCGCTGTCATTTTTGTCATTGGCTTCGGCCAAACTGGTTTTCAATATAATTAGTGTGTCGCTTTTTATTTACAGCCTGAAAAGACTGGTGTCATTCTATAACATCAATGCCGTATATGTCTTATTCATTCCGGTGCTGTTCCTGGTTCCAATCAGAAATGAGATCATGTTTGGGCAGGTTTATTTACTGCTGTTTTTTTTCTTGGCCGAAAGTTGGCTGGCTTATGAAAAGAAACAGCTTTGGAAAACAGCCACTTACCTCAGTCTGGCCATTTTGCTAAAAGTTTTCCCGATACTATTGGTTGTTATTTTCCTGTTCAAAAAACAATGGAAATTTTTAGGTTATACTTTGCTTTTCTGCCTGATTTTAGCATCATCGACTTTAATTTTTTGCGGATTAGACGTTTGGGGTTTCTATACCAGCAATGTACTATCCAAAGCATTCAATGGCGGGATTGCATCTGCTTATGTAGACAATTACCAATCGGTCTTTATGTTCCTCAAACGGCTGCTTGTTTTTGACGCTACAGAAAATTCCGGCGGTTTTTTACATAATTCGCTGTTGTTTTCCGCAGTCATCCTCGCTTTCAAAATAAAACTCATTGCCATTGGCTATTACATTACGAAAAAGGGTTCCTATCAGATTTTGGTTTTGTCCTATTGGATATTAGCCATGATCCTCATTTCGCCTTACGGCAGCACTTATACGTTTGTTTTGATGTTGTTTCCATTCTTTGCTTTGGTGAAAAGCGACCTGTCAAAAGTGAAAAAGGCGGCTTTGCTTATTTTATTATTTGTGCTGAATAATGTGCCGTTATCGTTTTTTATGGAAAGCCCGTTTCCAATGTCATATTCACGTTTGTTTGTATTGATCGCATTTTTTATGATTTTCCTGTCGGTTGTTTATCAAATGGTCAATTGGAAAATGGTTTCGTTAGCCGCTGTTGTTGCGTTGCTGGTTGTAGTGATTTTCAAAACCGACAAACATATTGTTTCGGCTTATGCTTTGACTAAAGACAGTCCGCTGCTGATTTACGATTACAAAATTGAGAACAACAAGCTAACTTACTTTTATTGGAATCAAAATGGGGAAAATGTACAATCGATTCCGTTTAAAGCTTCGAATATCGTTGAGGCCGATCTAACCCAAAACCAAATTTATTTCTACGGGAAAAAGATAGATTCTGATTCGGGCAATAAACGTAAGCCAATCGTGATTGATGGAAAAACACTGCTTTATCTGTCGGATTACGACCGCGGCATTGGATTTTATACGTTGCGGAAAATACAATTGCCATGAATTCAAAAACCATCATTAGGATCGGATTTATTTCCAATTATGCCCTGCGGCAAATATTGATTTCGGCATTCAATATGGTCATCCCTTTTATGGTCATTCATTTCAGTTCAAAAGAAACATGGGGCAGTTTCGTACCGATGCTGCTGTTTGCACTATTGGCAATGCAGATCATCAATTGGGGCAATAAAGAATATATGGTGCGCCAATTTAGCCGTACACCAAATAAAATCGGGCTTCAATATTCACAGAATCTTGCCACGCGTTTTCCTTTGTTTGTTGCTGCCGGATTAATCGGCTTCATTTGGTTTCCAATGTCGTTTGGATTTTTTATGCTGGCCTGGATGCTTGGCCGTTTCCTCATCCATTCAACGGAAGCGCTGGTAGTTTATGAAAAAAAATTCAATGCTTCGATGGCCATCGAAATTGCTGGTTTTATTTTGTTCTGTGCAGCTTTCTTTTGCCTGAAAATAAATTTGGATTTGCTGTCGCTGCTCATGATTTACAGTTTGTACCAATTGGCAAAAGGCACCGCCTATTTCATTTTGTTTTCAAATTTCTTTTTTGCCATAAGCCTGAAACCGGAATGGGCTTATTACAAGTCGGCTTTTCCATTCTTCCTGCTTTCGATATTGGGTTTCCTGGCTTCCAAAGTGGATGTCTACGCTATGGCACATTTTGGAAGCAAAACTACAGTCGGCGATTACCAGATTATCAATAGCCTGCTGGTTTTTATTATGTCGCTTCCCGTGTTCATTTATGCGCCGTTCACCAAAAACATATACCGTTCCAATGAAGCGTTCGTTAATAAAACCGGAAAATTTGTGACTTTAGCGGGCCTAATACTTATTCCTGTGTCTTTGGCCGCGGTTTACTTCATATTGAAGTTTTACCTAACTTTACAGTTGCCTTTGCTATTTTATTTTGTTGCATTTGCATATGTCTTTCCTTCTTTTGCATACGGAATTGACATTCTAAATTTATTCAGGCTGCAAAAAGAAAAAACAGTTGTGGTTTGTCTGTTTGTCGGCGCTTTTGCAAATGCTGTGTTGTCAGCGCTGTTTTTGTACTTAGGTTACGGAATTGTCGGTGCGTTGACAGGAAGCGCTATTGCTCAGGCCATTGCTTTAATTTTATTTAAATCCAGATTGCGTTTTGAAAAATAAGGTCATCATATTCAACCCAAAAAGTGCCAATGGCAAGCACCGGATTCCCAATTCGATCCTGCAGGTCGGCGCGTCGATACACGGGAAATATGAGTACGTTTTTGTTGATGGCAATCTTGAGAAAAATCCATGGCAAACGATTGAAAATTACCTGAAAACCGGTGCATTCAAATACTTCGGCTCGACAGTCATGCCTGGTCCGCAGTTGAAGCAGGCGATTCCGTTCACCAAAAAAATAAAGGAAATCTATCCGGATGTCATTACGGTTTGGGGCGGTTATTTTGCATCCAACCAATATAAAACTGTGCTGAATTCCGGCATTGTCGATTATGTCATCAACGGCCCGGGCGACAATACGTTTCCGCAACTGGTCGAAGCGATTGAAAATGATGTTATCGGATCTTTATCGGGAATCAAAAACCTGATTTACAAAAATGACAAAGGGGAAATCGTCAAAACTGCGGTGGAAGCTTTGCTCGATCAGGATACTTTGCCGAAATTTCCATACGAATATTTGAATTCGTTTTATCCGGTCAAAAATTATCTCGGCAAAACCTTTATGGGCAACCGCACATTTTCTTACCATTCGAGTATGGGCTGTCCATTTTCGTGTTCGTTTTGTGCGATCGTACCGATTTTCAATGCGAAATGGAAAGGCATGTCGGCCGGAAGAATTTATGAAGATGTCAAATATTTCAAGGACAAATACAACATTGATGCGATTGAGTTCCACGATAACAATTTTTTCACCGCCAAAAAACGCGTATTGGAATTTTCGGAACTGATTATGAACGACAACATCAGTTATTGGGGCGAAGGCCGGATCGATACCATCAATATGTATAGCGATGACGATTTGAAACTGATGCGCAAAGCCGGATGCAAAATGATTTTCCTCGGCGCCGAAACCGGAAATGACGCAGTGCTGAAGCAAATGAACAAAGGCGGCACGCAAACCGGCCAGATGATTAAGGATTTTGTACTGCGGATGAAAAACGCCGACATCATTCCTGAATTGTCCTTTGTGTTGGGCATGCCGGCAAAAACAGAAAAGGAAGTGTATGACCAGATTTTGTGGGACATCAATTTCATCAAGGAAATCAAGGTCATTAATCCGAATGCGGAAATCATCATTTACCTGTTCAGCCCGGTTCCGACGGAAGGTTCGGAATTGTACAAACAGATTCTCGATGCGGGATTTTCATTTCCTGAAACGCTCGAGGAATGGATTTCGCCGAGCTGGGAGAATTTCGATTTGCGAAAAAACCCGCTGACGCCATGGCTCAAGCCGTATATGATTGACACCATCAAAAATTTTGAAACCGTCTTGAACGGCTACTACCCGACTGTTTCCGATTTCAGGATTCGGGGTTATAAGAAACAATTGCTGCAGTTGATTTCCGGGTTGAGATATAAAACAGGAATGTATCATTATCCTTATGAAATCAAGGCTTTGCACAAGATTTGGAAATACAGGCAGCCGGAAATTGAGGGATTTTATTCTGAATGACAATGCCTAGCCCCGATTGCAGCGGAAATCCTTTTATTTTTAAGATTCGCCTGGAGCGCAGCGGAAGGCAAATCTTAAAAGGAAAAGATTGAAGCGAAAAGCGGGAACATGCTTCCCGAACTAAATTCGGGACAAGCCTAAAAATGAGAAAACTTTTCAAGAAAATACTTGGGCCATTCCTGAAAAAAGCCAGCGCGATCTACCAGTCGAAGCCGCGGAATTATTCCTATAAGGATATTACTGTGGTTGTGGAACCGACTGTTTTTCCGCCATTCATTACGTTCAGCACCAAAATACTGCTCGAATTTGTTGAAACGCTTCCGCTGAAAGGGAAATTATTCCTGGAATTGGGCTGCGGTTGTGGCATCATTTCCATTTTGGCCGCAAAAAAAGGCGCCATTGTTACGGCAACCGACATCAATGAAACAGCATTATCGGCATTGGAAAAAAACGCTTTGAAAAATGAGGTTTCCATTGACATTATCCACTCGGATTTGTTTGAAAACCTGAAGGGAAAATCGTTTGACATGATTGTCATCAATCCGCCGTATTATCCGAAAACACCAAATTCAACAGCGGAAAAAGCGTGGTTTTGCGGGGAAAATTTTGATTATTTTGAACAGCTTTTTTTGCAGCTTCCCGGTTTTTATTCCGGAAACGGCATTTATATGATTCTTTCTGAAGATTGCGAAATGGCAAAAATAAAAGCCATCGCATTAAAAAATGGAATGGCCTTCTTATTGGTTTCCGAGAAAATGACTGCCGGCGAAAAGAATTATATTTTTAAGATAACTTCCTTGTAGATTCGCGTTGGCGCAGTTCGGTTTTGATGACGATGGTTTTGCTTTTGTGGAATTCCTCGTTGCTTTCGAGTTCTTCAATCAGCAATTTTGCAGCCGCTTCGCCAATTTCGGGGCCGTGTTGGCTGATGGTCGACAGGCTCGGCGTCAATCTTCTTGACCAAACGCCATCGGCAAAACCGATAAGCGACAATGCTGAAGGGATTTCATAACCTTTTTTGATGCCGCTTTTATGGGCCGAAACCGCCGCATGTTCGTCGACCGCAAAAACCCCGTCAATTTTATTGGAAGCAAAAAGTTTTTCGAGCTTCACGTCAAAATCATCCGCGGAATCGGTCAGGATAATCAGGTTGTCATTGACTTTGATGTTGTTTCTCTCAAGCGCTTCGAAATATCCTTTCGCGCGTAACTTGCCGACGCTGAGATTGTCAATGGAAGACAGCAACGCAATATTCCTGCAGCCGGTGCTGATTAAATGCTGTGTCGCGTTGACGGCAGATTCGAAATCGTCGACAATGACCTTATCGCAATCGACCTCTTCGGCCACGCGGTCAAACATGACCACCGGCGTGCCTTCATTGATGATTCGCTTGATGTGGTTGAATTCGCCTTTCTTTTGCGCTTCTTCGGAAATCGACAGGATAAACCCATCAATGGTTCCGTTGCTGAGCATTTCGAGCGTGTGGATTTCCTTCTCGAGCGATTCATTGGAAATGCAGGTCAGCACATTATACCCTTTTTGTTCGGCGGCTTTTTCGATCCCGCTAAACACCTTTGCGAAAAACGGGTTCAGGATATTTGGGATGATGACACCGATGGTTTTGGTCTTCCTGTTCTTAAGGTTCAGGCCTGTGACATTGGGTTTGTAGTTCCTGAGTTTCGCATACTCGCGAATCTTGATTTTGGTCGGTTCGCTGATTTCAGGGCTGCCGTTGAGCGCTTTGGATACGGTGGAAACCGACACGTTGAGTTCGGATGCTATTTGTTTCAGGGTCGCTTTTTCTTTCATACTGCGGATTTCTTTAACAATTGTTTATATGGCGAAAGCTCAAATCAAATTTAACCAAAAGTAAACCACAATATCCAAACTAACTATAGTATCAACTTTAAAAATTCTAAAAATGTGAAAAATGCCGTAAAAATTCATGAAATCAATTTGCTGCATGTGATTGTGTCGACTAAAAGGTGGTTTTTTTATTGGGAAGTTTTGATTTTTGCAACTCATAAATAAGGCAGTAAATGAATGTGTAAAATAATATTTCACAGGCATTTGCATTTAAAAGAAATAATTGTACTTTTGCAACCCCTTTATTGGGGACGGAATGTTTAATTAAAATAATATTATGGACGCATTAAGCTACAAGACACAATCAGCAAGCAAAGCCACTGTACAGAAAGAGTGGATCATTGTTGATGCCGAAGGTCATAACTTAGGACGTCTTGCTTCAAAAGTCGCAATGATTTTGAGAGGCAAGTACAAGCCAAGTTATACACCACACGTCGACTGCGGAGATAACGTGATCGTTATCAATGCAGAGAAAATCAACCTAACAGGTAACAAAATGGACGACAAGATCTACATGCGTCACACAGGTTACCCAGGAGGTCAAAGAACTTTAACCGCAAAAGTATTGCAGGCGAAAAACCCGTCAATCTTAGTGGAAAAAGCTGTAAAAGGTATGTTGCCTAAAAACAAATTGGGCGCTGAACTTTTCAGGAATTTAAAAGTGAATACAGGAACTGACCACAAATATGAGGCTCAGAAACCTAAAACCGTTAACCTAAACGACCTTAAGTAATGGCTACAATCCACAAAATCGGAAGAAGAAAAACCGCTGTTGCAAGAGTTTATGTTACAGAAGGTACCGGTAAAATTACCGTAAACAAAAAAGAGTTTGCCACTTATTTCCCAACCGCTACTTTACAGTACAAAGTATTACAGCCAATGTCTATGACAGAGAACGTAACCAACTTTGACGTAAAAGTAAACGTAAACGGAGGAGGTTCAACTGGGCAAGCTGAAGCAGTAAGAATGGCATTGGCACGCGTAATGTGTGAAGTTGATGCTGAAAACCGCGCCATCCTGAAACCAGAAGGATTGCTTACACGTGACCCAAGAATGGTGGAACGTAAGAAATTTGGACAGAAAAAAGCTCGTAAAAGATTCCAGTTCTCCAAACGTTAATCGTTTTACCTGGTTCTTACAAAAATTATTATCAAACAAGTTATTGTTTAGTTTAGCATCTAAATGTATTCCGCCGACAACCTCGCCATTTATACATTGCTAATTCAACAGAACGTAAACTAAAAGAAATATGTCAAATAAAGTAGACGTAAAAGAATTACTGGAAGCCGGAGTTCACTTCGGGCACATGACCAGAAAATGGGATCCAAACATGGCTCCTTACATTTACATGGAGCGTAATGGAATCCACATTATCAACCTGTACAAAACCGCTGCGAAAATTGAAGAGGCTAACGAAGCCCTGAAAAAAATCGCTGCATCAGGACGCAAAATCTTATTCGTTGCGACCAAAAAACAAGCAAAAGATATCGTTGCTGAAAAAGCTGCCGCTGCAAACATGCCGTACATCACTGAAAGATGGCCTGGCGGAATGCTGACAAACTTCGTGACTATCCGTAAAGCCGTTAAGAAAATGGCTTCTATTGACAAAATGAAGAAAGACGGTACTTTCATGACCTTATCTAAAAAAGAGCGTCTACAGGTTGACCGTTTACGCCAGAAATTAGAAAAAAACTTAGGCTCTATCGCCGACATGTCGAGACTTCCTGCTGCACTTTTCGTAGTTGATATCAAGGCTGAACATATCGCAATCAAAGAAGCTCAAAAATTAAACATTCCGGTTTTTGCAATGGTGGATACAAACTCTGACCCACGTGAGGTTGATTATGTAATTCCTTCCAACGATGACGCTTCTAAATCAATCGATAAAATCCTGTCTTTAGTGACTGCTGCCGTTATTGACGGCCTTTCAAACAGGAATGCTGACACAACTGGTGAAGACTCGAGCGATAGCGAACAGGCAGCGCAAATGGCTCCTGAAGCTGACGTGGAAACTGCAGATGCAGCAGAAGCTGCTCCGGTTGCTGAAACTCCAGCTGTTGAGGTTGCTCCAGAAGTGGAAGCGCCAGTTGCAGAAGAAGTGGCTGCTCCAGAAGCTGACGCTGACGCTGATACTAAAGCATAATATTAAATTCCAAAATTAAAATTCCAAATTCCATAAATCGGTAACGGTTTTCAGTTGGAATTTGGGATTTTAAGATTGGAATTTCTTTTTAAAACAAATTACATCCGGGGCCTTTAGGCCGAATCGAACGAAGTTAAACAATAAAAATTATACAAAATGGCAACAATTACTGCTGCAGATGTAAATAAATTAAGAACAATTACCGGCGCCGGAATGATGGACTGTAAAAAAGCCCTTGTTGAAGCGGATGGCGATTTCGAGTTAGCGATTGAAAACCTTCGCAAAAAAGGGCAAAAAGTAGCTGCCAATCGTTCTGACCGTGAGTCGACTGAAGGTGCTGCAATCGCTGTCGTAAACGCCGACAAAACTGAAGGCGTCGTCATCACTTTGAATTGTGAGACCGATTTCGTTGGAAAAAATGAAGGTTTCGTAAAATTGGCTACAGATTTGGCTAACCTTGCGTTGAAATTCAATACAAAAGAAGAATTCCTTGCCGCTGATTTCGGTGGAATGACCGTTGCCGACAAATTGATCGAGCAAACGGGTGTGATCGGGGAAAAAATTGAAATCGCTTCTTTCGAAAAACTGAAAGGCGCTTTTGTCGGTTCTTACATCCACGCCGGAAACAAAATCGCTACGATTGTTTCGCTTTCTGCTAATGTTCCAGGCGCCGAAGAAGCTGCAAGAAACGTATCGATGCAAGCAGCTGCAATGAACCCAATCGCGTTAAACGAAGACGGAGTTGATGCTGATACAATTGCAAAAGAAATCGAGATTGCAAAAGACTTGTTGCGTCAGGAAGGCAAACCGGAAGCGATGTTGGAAAACATTTCTAAAGGTAAAATGCAGCGTTTCTTCAAAGACAACACTTTGGTAAACCAAGATTATATTAAAGACGGTTCCATGAGTGTTGCCGCTTATGTGAAAACTGTAGATGGCGGCTTGACCGTTACCGGCTTCAAAAGAGTTGCTTTAGGGTAATTAATAATTTTCCATCATAATAAAGGATGTTTGTAATTCACAGACATCCTTTTTTTTTGAATATATATCATCACTAATGGTTTGATTGTTAATAACTTCATCAAAATGAACTGCACAAATTTTAATAAAGCAATCCCTGTTAAATATATTTTTTTACATTTGCCTTTAACAATTTTTTAAGATACAATACCCAAAACACAATTTATGAAAAAAACTATTTTATTGCTGGTCTGTGTGACGGCTGGCTTTTTTGCGAATGCACAGAAAGATAAAAGAGAAGAAGGAATTAAAATTGGTATCAAAGGCGGACTCAACGTTTCGAATTTTGCCGGAGGTGATATCGAAGACAATGCCATCAGAACCAGTATCCATGCAGGTTTTGTCGCTGAATTTATCGTCAGCGACCATTTTTCAGTCCAGCCAGAATTGCTTTATTCCGGACAAGGTTTCAGCAACCAAAATCCCGGCAACTTCAGCAGGGCAAAATTCGATTACATCTTATTGCCGGTTTTGGCGAAATATTATGTGGCAAAAAACTTAAGCATTGAAACAGGTCCGCAATTGGGTTTCCTGCTTTCGGCAAAAAACAAAACCAATGATGCCAACGACACTGTTGATGAACAAAGCAAAGTCGATTTTGGACTGGATCTTGGCCTTGGCTACGAATTGAAAAATGGTGTTTTTTTTCAGGGAAGATACAATCTTGGAATTACCAATGTCAATGACAATAGTGATTCAGAATCAATAAAATATACCAATTCCGTATTCCAGGTTTCGGTCGGAATCCTTTTCTAATTTATTTTTTACATCAAAACAAATCCCTACATGAAAAAAGCAATACTTTTTTGCCTGACTTTACTTTGCATTGCAGAAATCAGCGCACAAACACAAACAATTACAGCCGAAAACACCAAATACAGGAGAAGTTCGCTGTACAAAATGATGATTGACGATTCTTCAAGGCCATATGCCGAAGTGATAAAAACATCTTTCCTAAACGGTCCGAACCAGGAAAAATTCAATGACCATAACTTGGCAAACAGGACTATTCCTGCAACAGAAGCCAAAGATGAGGCCGAAAACATTACCGCTTACCTTGCAGCGAACAATGTCGCAAGGGATGTTGTCGCCAAATGGTTTGACCGCAGCCCAAAGGGCGGTTTTGATATGGAACTGATCAAATCAAGAGGAAGCTATGACGCTTCGGTTCTGGATATTGCTACAGCAAAATCGAGCAAAAGAGGACTCGACATGCTTTCAGATGCAGGCGAAGAGCTGATCAAAAACACCTTTATCCTGGTCAATGATTACAAATATGTCTCTAAAGAAGAAGTCGCAGAAAAAGCAAAAGGATGGATGGCTATGGCCGGAACTCTTGGCGATCATGTTGGGATTTCAGGCGCTTCATCCGTCACAAGCGCGACATCGACGGCAGCAACAGTAGCCGGAAAAGGATATGTTGTAAAAACCACCGCGCATTTGTACCGTCTGGAGTGGAATGACGAAACAGCAGCCATATTTTACAACGACTATTGGGCTGATGACAAAACCATCACGCCCGAAAGAAAAGCGGCATTCGACAACAGTACCGTTTTCAAAATGACTTACCTCGGTTCAGACGTGTCATGGGCAGATGTCCAGTCTTCAATTTTTACGAATAAAACGGAAGAACAATTGATCGAAAAAGCGACCAATAAAGCCATCGATGCTGTCATTATCAAGCTTCAGAAAAATCATGACGAATTCAAAACCAAAACGCCTTTGTTCTCAGGTGAGCCAATCACTGCGAAAATCGGGCTTAAGGAAGGTTTGTCGGACAAATCTAAATTTGATGTTTTGGAACAGCAAATGGATGCCGACGGGAAAACAAAATATGTAGTCGTAGGAAGCCTAAAAGTAGATCCAGATCATCCAATCTGGGACAATCGTTACGGAGCGGTCGAAGAAAATCCCGATGGTGCAACTGCTGGCGCAACGTACTTTAAAAAGGTCAGTGGCAAGGAATTTTATCCGGGCATGCTCATCGTTCAGAAAAAAGGAAAATAATTATAACTATTTAAATCAACAAAATGAAAAAACAATTAGCAATGGCTTTTGTGCTTTTGATGGCAACAACATCAATCTTCGCACAGGCAGCAGCCAAGAGAAAAGCAGAAAAAGCAACGGCGGAATGGAGATATGAAATAGAATGTGCCGGTATCGGTACTGACGGGACTTATCTTATCAAAGTATGGTCGTATTCAAAAAACCCTAAAGTCGCGACTGCACAGGCAAAAAAGAATGCGGTTCACGGCGTCATCTTTAAAGGTTTCGGCGGTGGCGGCAGAGGTTGTACGTCACAAAAACCATTGGTGTCAAACCCAAATGTCGAAATGGAAAAAGCTGATTTCTTCGATTTGTTTTTCGAAGATGGCGGAAAATACATGAAATTCGTGACCGAAAGCTCTGATGGCAATGTTGCTGCAGAAGACCGTTTAAAAGTCGGTAAGGAATACAAAATCGGGGTTGTCGTATCTGTCCAGAAAGACTTGTTGAGAGCCGACCTCGAAGCTGCAGGAATCATCCGTGGATTATCATCAGGATTCTAATTTAAAAGATAAAATATGAAATTTCAGATCACAATCATTGCCGTGCTTTTCTCTCTTGCCACAATGCACGCGCAACATGCACGCGCACAAAAAAGAAGCTCGGGAAATTATACGAATAAAACCGAGTGTATGGGCGTCGAAGGCGACGGTTCACAAACCCTGAAAGCTTGGGGCAACGGAAGAAACAGGGCCGACGCTGTGGAACAGGCAAAGAAAAATGCCATCCGCGACGTGATTTTCAACGGTGTCGCTGAAGGAAAACAGGAATGCCAATTGAAGCCACTGGTTTTTGAAGTCAATGCCCAGGAGAAATATGAGGATTATTTCAACAAGTTTTTTGCCGATGGCGGCGAATTCCTAAACTACATTTCACTCAGGGACGAAAGAATCGGTGAAAAAATCAGCAGGGACAGGGCTAAAGCACGTGAAAGCGTCAGCAACGGACTTGTTGTACGCGTATTGCGTCCTGAATTGAAGGCTAAATTAATCGCCGATGGCATTATCAAAAACTAAAACATGAAAAAACTAATCACACTTATCGCAGTTATAACTGTCAGCCTTGGTTTCGCACAGGCAAAAAAACCAACCATCATGGTAGTGCCAAGTGATGTCTGGTGTACAAAAAATGGGTATATGATGGAATTTGACAATATGGGAACGAAAGTCAAAATTCCGGATTACAAAAAAGCATTCCAGGAAAATGCCGATCTGATGTTGGTCATCAGTAAAATCAACGGCCTTATGGCTGACCGCGGTTTTCCATTAAAAAACATGGAATCGGCCATCAAAACTTTGGAAAGTGAAAGCGCAGAAAATGCGATGTTGTCTTCTAAAAGCGGTGCTGGTGTTCAAGAAAATCCGATTGATAAATTGAAAAAAGTCGCTAAAGCCGACATTATCATGCAGTTGACCTGGACCGTAAATACAACCGGCCCGAAAAAATCAGTGACATTCAACCTTCAGGGATTGGATTCTTATACCGACAAGCAAATTGCAACCGCAACAGGAACAGGCGCTCCATCTTTTTCAGCCGAATTGCCAGTATTGCTTGAAGAAGCTGTTTTGGCCCACATCGACAATTTCAATGCATCTTTGCAAAAACACTTTGACGACATGTTCGAGAATGGCAGGGAAATCCTCGTCCGCATCAAGAAATTTGATTCCTGGTCAGGCGATTTGGAGCAGGAATATGGTGGCAAAGAAGTCAATGCCATCATTGAAGATTGGATGACTGCAAATACCGTAAAAGGCCGTTTCAGCATCAGTGACAATACCGAAAACATGATGTTGATCGAGCAAGTAAGAATTCCGCTTTACAATGCGCAAGGAAAAGCGACCGACGCACGCGGTTGGTTAAAAGGCTTGCAGGATGTGCTGAAAAATGCGCCTTACGCCATTCCGAGCAAATTAATGATGAAAGGTTTAGGCCAGGCAGTAATTGTCATAGGTGATAAATAATTAAAAAAAGAAATATGAAAAATACCATCAATAAAATAATCGTAGTGGCCTTAATTGGCTTTTGCTCGCTTGCCAAAGCGCAAGGCAGTGCCAACGATGTGGGAAGGATTGCCCTTACCCCTTATATTGCGCAAAATGGACCGATTCCAAGTGGCGCCATTTCAGTGCTGAGTAATAAATTAAACCAAATTACCAGCGCCAATGGCATGGGAAGTGTCGCAGGAAACTCAAGGTTCATCATCACAGCCAATATCAATACGCTGACTAAAGACCTTCTCGCCAGTGCACCGCCAATGACCGCGTTGACACTAGATGTGACTTTATACATTGGCGATGGATATGAAGGCCGCAAGTTTGCAAGCCATTCCCTGACTGTAAAAGGTGTTGGGACGAATGAAACCAAAGCATATCTTGAAGCCATCAAAGGCATCAGCGCAAACAATCCTGAAATCAAGTCTTTCGTAGAAAGCACGAAAAAGCAAATCATCGATTACTATGTCAGCAGATGCGGCAATATCCTGAGTGAAGCGAAAGCACTGGAAGCACAGAACAAATTCGAGGAAGCGATTTACCTGTTGACTTCCATTCCAGACGCAGCACAGGATTGCTACAACAAAGGGATGGCAGCCGCAATGCCGATCTACAAAAAGAAAATCGATCGCGATTGTAAACTGAAACTGGCTGAAGCAACAAACATCTGGAACGCCAACCAATCTTGGGACAGTGCCAATGAAGTCGGCGAAATCCTGACCAGCATCGATCCGGAATCGGCATGCTACAAAGAAGTACAGGCGCTTTCTTCCAAAATTGGCAAAAGGATTCAGGAACTCGACAAAAGAGAATGGAATTTCCATTTCGAATCTGAAATCGGCCTGAAAAAAGACCTTATCAAAGCCTACCGCGATGTCGGCGTGGCATATGGAAACGGCCAGCCAAAAACAGTCGTTTACAATACAAACGGTTGGTGGTAATCACCGAAACATTCTAAAACCCAATCTTCACCGGTTGGGTTTTTTGTTTGGTGATATTTCAAACGTTGTAGCACAATCAGGCACTTTTCTTTAACATTAAAGTACGGTGATTTAATGATTAATTTTTTTAATTTTATGCGACTTAATTAAAAATGGAGTATTTTCGCATGCTGAAACTGGCCAACGCCTTTCCGGCAAAAGCAGTTCTGTTTCCCACATATTTAAAATTTATTATATGGACCAACAAGCCACTCACGAAGATTTGATGCAGGAATTTGGATACATCATCGACAAAATCAAATCTGCTCCTTTCGTTGAAAAACCGTTCAAGCATTTGCTGATGATGGATTTCTTGTCCGATGATCATTTCCAACAAGTCATCAAAGCCGAGGAAGTCAACAGGCCGCCGTATAAAACCACCGAAGAATTGATTGAAGGCCTGACAGAAACAGGCTACCAAATCACGCAATTCCCAGGCTGTACGACTTCAAAAGAAGAATACCTCAAAGCATACAATTCCAAAAAATGGCCGGTAGACGAAAGCATGGAAGGTTTTGGTCTGACTATGAGGCTCAGAAAAATTGAAACGCCACTGTTGTCACGCTTAATCACGTTTTTGAATTCAGATATTTTTGCGACCACACTAAAAGAAAAATTCGGCGTCGAAACCGACAATAAAATCAATACTTCGGTCCAGAAATACCTGCACGCTTACGAAATAAGCCCGCATCCGGACGAAAGAAATAAGGCGCTGACGTATTTGTTGAACATCAATACCAACCCCGAATCGGAAAACCTGCAAATGCATACCTCATTGCTCGAATTCAAGCCGGAACGCCGTTACATCTATGATTTCTGGAAATACAACACCAAGGTCGAAAGATGCTGGGTACCGTGGTCGTGGTGCAACAAAGTCGTCGAAACCAACAAGAACAACTGTTTCGTGATTTTCACGCCTGCAAACGACACGTTGCATGGCATCAAACTCAATTATGACCATTTAAAATACCAACGCACGCAAATCTACGGCAACTTGTTTTACAAAACCAACCCGTCAGAAGTGTGGAACCATTACAACGACATCGACCTTTTGAAAACAAAACCAACCTTCAGGAGCAAAGTCAAAGCCATGCTTCCCGAAGCGGTAGTCAAAATGCTCAGATAATATAGAAAACCCGTCCAAAGCGGGTTTTTCTTTTTTGGCACACGCCTGCCAATGCAAAGGCCAACGCCCGCGCCGGGCTTTCCGCTGCAATCTTTTTTTGCAAAAAAGGATTTCCGCTTTAATCCCTTGTGCAATCATCCGCAGCATTTTTTACCAAACCTGATTTTTACGTTATTCCAAAAAAGATTACATTTGACAGTACACCAAAACTGCCCTATGTTCAAAACCAAAAAAGACACGGTTTATGTTGTCCTGGCAGGCATTTTCATCACGAATGCCGTCGTCGCCGAGCTCATTGGCGGCAAGCTCATCGATGTCGGTTCGACGGTCATGAGCATCGGGATTTTGCCTTGGCCGGTCGTGTTTATCACCACCGATCTGATCAACGAATACTTTGGCGAAAAAGGCGTCAGAAGGCTGTCGGTAATCACGGCCTGCCTCATTGCCTATTGTTTTGTCATTTTATATCTTGCCTTGCAGATTCCGTCGACCAATGTCGTCAAAGGTGTTACAGATGCACAATTTGGCGCTGTTTTCGGGCAAAGCCTGTGGATTATCGTCGGTAGTATCACCGCGTTTCTCGTGTCGCAGATCATCGATGTCGCGTTGTTCCATTTCGTGAAAAGCAAAACAGGTCATAAAATGCTTTGGCTTCGCAGTACGGGTTCGACGGTCATTTCGCAATTGTTCGACAGTTTCATCGTTTTGGGAATCGCCTTTTGGATGACCGGGAAAATATCGACCGAGATTTACATCGCTTCCGCATTCGCAGGCTATTTTGTAAAACTCGCCATCGCTATCGGGCTTACACCGTTGATTTATGCGGCACACGCCATCATTGACAAATACATTCACGAAAAAGAATCATGACAGACAAAATCAGATGCGCCTGGTGCGGCAACGACGAACTGTACCAGAAATACCACGACGAAGAATGGGGACGGCCGGTTTACGACGACCGATTGCTGTTTGAATTCCTGATTCTTGAAACATTTCAGGCCGGATTGAGCTGGATTACGATTTTGCGGAAACGCGAAAACTTCAGGAAGGCATTCGACCATTTCGATTATAAAAAAATCGCAAAATACGACGAGGACAAAATCCAGGAATTGATGCAAGACGCCGGAATCATCCGAAACCAATTGAAAATCCGCGCTGCCGTCACAAACGCGTTGGCTTTTATGGAAGTCCAGAAGGAATTCGGCTCCTTTTCAAAATACATCTGGGGTTTCACTGACGGCAAACCAATCGAAAACCACCGCAAAACCATGCGGGATATTCCGGCAACGACACCACTTTCCGATGCCATCAGCAAAGACCTGAAAAAACGCGGGTTTAAGTTTGTCGGTTCCACGGTAGTTTATGCGCACATGCAAGCCACAGGAATGGTTAACGACCATGTCGCGGACTGTTGGACCATAACGGAATAAATCACTCTTTCAACACCGTAATAAAATCCGCCCTTGGAATTTCCCTTGCACCAAGGCTTTCAAGGTGTTCGTTGTACACCTGGCAATCCAACAATTTGTAGTTTTCGGTTTTCAATTGTTCCACCAATGCGACAAATGCGACTTTCGAGGCATTGGAGACTTTGGAAAACATGCTTTCGCCGCAAAAGATATGGCCCAAATCAATCCCGTATAAACCACCGGCCAATCGATTGCCCTGCCAAATTTCAACTGATTTTGCGATGCCCATTTCGTTGAGCCTGCAATAAGCTTCGAGCATGTCATTGCTGAGCCATGTGCCGGTTTGCCCAGGGCGTTTTATCTTTTTGCAATTGGAGATCACTTCCCGGAAATTTTCGTTGAAAGTGACCCGGAAAATATTCCTGTTGAGAATGTTGCGCATGCTTTTGGAAACCACAAATTCCTGTGGGAAAACCACCATTCTTTGCGGCGGTGACCACCACAATATCGGGTCGCATTCATCAAACCATGGAAAAATCCCACTGTTGTACGCAAGCATCAGCCTTGCTGGCGACAAGTCACCGCCAATGGCCAGGATGCCGCTTTCATCTGCTTCATCAACGGGTGGAAAGAATAATGCCTCTGTAACTAAATAATACATTCGGGTCAAAAAATAAAATCCCGGCAGTTTTTGGCTCCGGGATTATGATCAGTTAAAAACGATGGCCTAGAAAGGCAAATCGTCGTGTTCTTCTTCGGTGAAATTTGATGCTGGCTCAAAAGTTTCGGCTGCCGGCATTGGCGGCGCTGATTGTGCTGGCGCTTCTGCCTGCAATCTTTCGATTCTCCAGCCTTGGATATCATTGAAATATTTCGTTTCGCCTTGTGGATTCACCCATTCGCGGCCTCTTAAATTGATTGAAACTTTTACGGCTTCACCCACTTTGTAATTGTTCAGCAAATCGCATTTGTCCTGAACAAAGTTGATTAGGATATGCTGTGGATATTGCTCTTCAGTAGTCACTACCAAATCTCTTTTTTTGAAAGAGCCACTCACCTGCTGTTCTGCATTGATCACTTTAATTTTCCCTGTAACTTCCATCTTCTGTAATTTTTATTGTTTAAAATCCTTTTGCCAAAAGTACTTTCCAGGCGGAAAGCACATCATTATTGTCTATATATTCTTTTGCTTTCTGATGCTGCTTTAAAATATCTCCTGAGCTTAAAACACCCTTTACGGCAAAATTCTGCTTTACAAATATATCAATTTCTTCGGTCGTGGGCAAGGCTTCTATATTTCCCAATTGGCCCAAATCATTCCCGTCGAAAATCCTGCTTTTTTTGATGACATCCGGAATACCGTCGACGCCGATTCCGAGTGTGGTCAATGGTTTTGGCACCTCAAACAATCCTTGGTTGGAACGCGAATACCAGTTTCCGCCGAGCCTTGAAACCAAATCGATTTTGTGTTGGTCGATATGTCCGTCGGCATCGAGGATTTTTTCGTCGATGTGTATTTTGAGGACTTCGCAGATGATGAGATTTCCGGCGCCGCCATTTTCCCCTAACGCGATGATTTCATTGACTTTGCACTCAAACTGTACCGGCGATTCGGCGACGCGATACGGTTTTACGATATCCGACGGCAACATGGTCAGTCCCGATTTCAGGAATTCGTTGACGCCTTCGCCATATTCGGTACTGGATAGCGAAGCCTGTTGCACGATGGCATAATTCACGACATTGATGACGACTTGTTTTGTGGCCTCGCAATTCGCCAAAGTATGCTTGGTCGTATTGTCGCGGACACGGCGCGATGGCGAAAAAATCATGATCGGCGGATTCGCGCTGAATACATTGAAAAAGCTGAACGGCGACAGGTTTGGCTTCCCGTTTTTGTCAATCGTGCTGGCAAAAGCAATCGGTCTTGGCGCGACTGCGCTTTGCAGATATGCGTGCAGTTTTAGTGTGGAAACGTCCTTTGGTTCTATGCTGATCATGTAGGTTTTTTGCTTTGAACAAATGTAATGAAATGTAGAAAAGGGGAAGAAAAATCTTGTCACGATTTATTAACCAAAAGCCCTCGTCCTGATTACTTCACTGGTTAATATTTTTAGAGGAGTTCAGTGAATTTCATTTGACGTGGAAATCCTTTTATAAAGCGCAGCGGCGTAAAAGATTGGGACAAAAAGCAGGAAATAGCTCCCCAAATTAAAATAACAACTGTCAATATTCGTTATATTTATCCCTCAAATCAAATTTATGCAGTTTTCTGAAAAAAGAAATGTCACCCGCTGGATCATCATCGCCGTTTCCTTTGTCATTATTGTCTTGATCCTTTGGAATACCTATAGTTTTTTCAGGTTTTTCAAGGAAGAGGAACGCGTGAAAATGGAATATTGGGCCGAAGCGCAGAAAACGCTCCTCAACGCCGACCAGAATACCGAGGTCGAATTGCCGTTCAAAATCATCAGCCACAACACGACCATTCCGATTATCCTGACCAATGAAAAGGACAGCATTATCAGCGCCAACAATATCGATGACAAAATCATGGAAAACAAGGCGTCGGCGAAGCGGATGCTGCTCAAGCTCAAAAAAGAAAACGAGCCGATCGTCATTGAATATGTCCCGGGAAAATTCAGGTATTTGTATTATGGAAACTCATCACTGCTGAATAAATTAAAATTTTATCCCGTTGCGCTGTTGCTGATCATTGTGCTGTTTGGCGGATTGGTCTATAATTTTTACCGAAGCACGAAAATGGCGACGCAGAACAAGCTTTGGGCCGGGATGGCCAAAGAAACGGCGCACCAAATTGGGACGCCTTTGTCATCGCTGATTGGCTGGCTCGAAATTATGAAAGCCGACAATGTCGATGAGACGACCGTCGCCGAAATCGAGAAAGACATCAACCGGCTGCTGACGATTACCGATCGTTTTTCGAAAATCGGTTCTGAGCCGGTGCTCGAAAAACGGGACATCATTGCGGAAACCGAAGAAACTGTTGATTACCTGCAATCGCGGTTTTCCCAACAGGTCGAATTTTCGTTTAATGCGCCAAAATCGGCGGTCATGATTTCGATAAATCCGGCATTGCACAGCTGGACGATTGAAAACCTGGTCAAAAATGCAGTTGACGCAATGAAAGGCCGTGGAAAATTATCCGTTCGGATTGAGGAAGATGCGAAGCAGGTCAAGATTCTGGTTACGGATACCGGAAAAGGCATCCCGAAGAAACAGTACCGGAATGTGTTTGAGCCTGGATTCACGACCAAGAAACGCGGTTGGGGCTTGGGGCTTTCACTGACGAAAAGAATCGTCGAAGAATACCACAAAGGCAAAATCAAAGTGCTGCATTCCGAAGTCGGGAAAGGAACGACAATGCAGATTTGTTTTAAGAAATAAAAGAAGATTAATTATAATTGCTCGGCGATTTTTTTCGCCAAAGCCGTAAATTCTTCCGGTGTCAATTTGACCTTATTCTGAAAACGCATCTCGTCCATTTCGTTTAGTGGAATCAAATGCACGTGCGCATGCGGCACTTCCAGTCCGACGACTGCCATTCCGACGCGTTTGCACGGCACTGCTTTTTCCAGGCCGATGGCGACTTTGCGCGAAAATTTCATCAATTCGGAATACCAATCTTCATCCATGTCGAAAATCTTATTGATTTCCTTTTTCGGGATGCAAAGCGTATGGCCTTTGGCGTTTGGGTTTACATCGAGGAAAGCCAGGAAGTTTTCGTCTTCCGCGACTTTATAGCAAGGGATTTCGCCGTTGATGATTTTGGTGAAAATGGTGGGCATAATTAATCGCGTGAAATTTCTAACACTTCGAACTTCAATACGCCATTCGGCACAGTAATTTCTGCGACTTCTCCTACAGATTTTCCTAGTAAACCACGTCCAATTGGCGAAGTTACTGAGATTTTACCGGTTTTCAGATCGGCTTCACTTTCTGCAACAAGCGTGTATTTCATTTCCATGCCGTTTGCCTGGTTCTTGATTTTGACGTTTGACAACACCAATGCTTTTGACACATCGAGCTGCGATTCGTCAATCAGGCGCGCATTGGAATGCACTTCTTCGAGTTTTGCAATCCGCATTTCAAGCAATCCCTGCGCTTCTTTGGCTGCGTCATATTCGGCATTTTCAGACAAATCGCCTTTATCTCTTGCGTCGGCTATATCCTGCGATGCTTTTGGGCGCATCACGCTTTTCAAATGGTCTAGCTCTTCCCTTAATTTCTTTAATCCTTCTGCGGTGTAATACGATACTGTACTCATGTCTGTTTATTTATTTGCTTGTGAAATCTCACAAGGTCTGCCAGCTGGTCATTGCATTCTCGTAAATCTTTGAACCGGCTGTCTTCGTCGTTTTATTAAAATAGAAAAAATCCCGTCGAGATGGGATTTCTTTTCGCAAAGATATTAATTAGTCTGTTAATTTATATACTAATCATATCCAATTCAAAGTTAAATAAATTATTTTTGTTTTCAGAATTTACAGCTATGAAAAAATACATTTTGATTTTATTTGTCCTGGCTTTGTTTGTATCCTGCGGTGCCGACAGCTTCAATAACAAAAATCCGTATATCCCGGATTATTCCTTTTCGGTGAATCTGGACACCAATTTGCCTTCTTACAGCGGGTTGTTGTATGTCAGCAATCCGGTTTATTATAACGGTACTGGCGCTGGCGCGAGAGGCATCATTGTAATGAAAACCGGAAGTGGCTACAATGCATTCGACCGCGCATGCCCAAATCAGGATTTGAGTTCCTGTTCTACGATGACCATTTCAGGAATCAATGCCAAATGTGCCTGCGACGATGCGTTATACAACCTTTATACCGGCCAAAGCCCGGGCAAAGAATACCCGATGAAGCAATATCGCGTGGAAGTCAGCGGAACGGTCATCACGGTTTACAATTAAAAAAAATCCGATAAGGTTTGCTTATCGGATTTTTTATTCCTTAAAACTTCAGCGTTAATCCCGCAAGGACATTTCTTCCGGCCTGCGGATAATAGTATGGATAAATGTCATACATGTAACCATTTGACACATATTGTTTGTTGAAGACATTGTTGGTCAACACAGAAATCACGATGGAACTGAAAATCGTTTTCGGCTTCATTTCGTATGATGCCACAAAATCATTCACAAAATAATCCGGTAGTTTTGCCGATGGCAGCTCAATGTTGTTCAGGTATTGCTCACCGACAAATTTCGACAGCAATGAAAACTGCAGGCTTTCGATTGGTTTATATGTAAATATGTTTCCCGCGACAAACGACGGTGAATAGGCGATTTTTTTGGTGCCGTAATTTTCGCCTTCAACAGCCAAATCGACATTTTCATTGCTGCTGATAGTGATGTTTGGACGGATTTCAATTTGCTTTGATACGGCAATTGTTCCGTCGAGTTCCAATCCCAAACGGTAACTTTTCTCGCTGTTGGAGCGAATTGGGTTGCCCACATCGTCGAGGTTTCCGGTTAAGATGAGTTGGTCTTTGTATGCCATATAATACACATTCGCATTGAATTTCATCTTTTCGGAAGCATATCGCCAGCCAAGTTCAAAATCATCGAGCTTTTCCGGTTTGACATTGCCGCTTTCATAATCGGTGCGATTGGGTTCGCGGTTCGCGCGGGCATAAGAAAGATACAGGTTGTTTTTCCCATTGACTTGATAAGTGATGCCCGTTTTCGGGTTTAGAAATTTGAATACGTCGTCAACTGGTATTGCCTGTACGCCATCGGCTTTATAACTGACGCGTCGGTATTGCAAGTCGGCAAAAAGGCCGAATTTTTCTGTGAGTTTGTAATTGGCTTTGGCAAAAACATTGCCGTCGACTTTCACAGCGGAATCGTCATAATAATGGTCGCCGAGTTCCGATTGTGAGGCAAATCGCGCCCAGATCACTTTCCCGAAATGGTCGCCTTCATATTTGTTCCAGGCGCCGCCAATAATAATATCCAGTTTTTCCTTTGTATAATTGATCGAAAAAGTCGTCCCGTAAAAATCATTGTCGAGCCATTTCTGGCGGATTAAATCGGTTGACGGTTCAGTGCCGACTGGCAGCAATCCA
>DATHKH010000135.1:0-6197 GCA_035286325.1 Flavobacterium sp. | reverse complement strand
CCGCAATCCTTTCTCCCAATGAAGATATTCCTGTCGACAAAGGATTTTGTTTTGCGGGCGAAGTAGGTCTTTCGGGAGAAATTCGCCCTGTGAACCGCGTTGACCAAAGAATCCAGGAAGCCGAAAAATTAGGGTTCGAATCGATTTTCGTATCCAAATACAACAAAATAACCCTGAAAAATACAGCCATCAAGATACGCCTCGTTTCCAAAATTGAAGATGTCGCCGGCGCCTTGTTCGGATAGGGATAAATGTGTACTTTTATACAGCATGAAAAGAACTTCTAAAAAAACCATCAAACAAAAAGCAATCCTGGCCGCCAAAATAGTCGGAATCCTAATAGTGCTTTTGATTATTTCCTATTTCGTTTTCCGGAATGCCGTGTTGCATAAAGTCATTGCAAAAATCCAGGACAAGACACAGATCGAATACAACAGTAATTTTTCAGTCAAGGAATCTTCGTTTCGCGGACTTTGCGGCATTGATATTAAAGATGTGACTTTGGTTCCCAATAACGCCGACACGATTTTCCGCATCAAAAGCATCAAAACCGATGTCAACCTGTTCCAATTGCTTTTTGGCAATGTCCAACTGGAAACCG
Organism: Flavobacterium sp.; assembly: GCA_035286325.1. Classification (GTDB taxonomy): domain Bacteria; phylum Bacteroidota; class Bacteroidia; order Flavobacteriales; family Flavobacteriaceae; genus Flavobacterium. The sequence continues at coordinate 5,596 of DATHKH010000135.1, read as the reverse complement.
TCGAAGTCAAAAATGGTTTCGTCCAGCTCGTCAAAAAAGGCAAGGAAAAAAACATCGATGCGTTCCTGAAAAGCAAAAAAGACACGCTTCATATAGAAGTTTCGGACAAGAAGGATTATGCCCGGAAAACCTATAACATTTTATCGCGCGCGCTAAACCTTGTCCCAATCGATATGATTTTGGAAAACTTGTCTTTCCGCATCAATGACAATGGCAAAAAAGCCACCGTAAACCTGCAGAAACTGCGTCTCGCCAACAAGCAAATGGACACTTCGATTGAAGTCCAGACCAATACTTTCACCCAAAAATGGCGCATCAAAGGCCTTGCAGATCCGCGTAACAGGAAAGCCGACCTCCAGTTTTTTAATATCGATACGGGTGCGATTCGTGTGCCTTATATCGACGAACGCTACAACGTCAAATCGAGTTTTGATTCGATTCGCGTGAATTTGTCGAACCTCGATATGGACGGCGACGAATTGCATGTCGACGGATTTGCCTCGATTACGAACCTGATGGTCAACCATCCGAAAATTGCAACGAAAGATGTCGTCGTCAAAAAGGCGCAATTCGATTACAATTTTCTTTTTGGGCCAGATTTCATACGCATTGACAGCACATCGACAGGGTATCTGAATAAACTCAAATTCCATCCTTTTGCGGAATACAATATTGAAAAAGATACGATTTATAAATTCCGTGTTGCCATTCCGAATATGAAGGCGCAGGATTTCATCACGTCGCTTCCAAAAGGATTGTTTTCGCATTTTGAAGGCATGGAGGCGGAAGGCAGTTTCGATTACAACCTCGATTTCATGTACAACAAGAACAAGCCAAATACCTTGGTCTTCAAAAGCAACCTGAACAAGCAAAACCTGAAAATCCTGAAATATGGCGAGGCGAATCTCGGCAAACTCAACAGCGCTTTTGTTTATCGGGCAATTGACAAAGGCAAACTCCAGCGCCCGATTTTGGTTGGCGAAGGCAATCCGAATTACACGCGTTTAAGCAATATTTCCCCTTTTCTGCGCGCTGCGGTACTGACTTCGGAAGATCCGTCTTTCTTCCAGCACCGCGGGTTTATCAATGAGGCTTTCAAGCAATCCATCATTAAAAATATCAAGACCAAAAAGTTTTCGCGCGGCGCCAGTACGATCAGTATGCAACTGGTCAAAAATGTGTTCCTGACACGGGAAAAAACGCTTTCACGGAAATTGGAGGAAATCCTTTTGGTGTATGTCTTGGAAAACAACCGCATCAGCAGCAAGGAAAGAATGTTGGAAGTGTATTTCAATATTATCGAATGGGGACCGAATGTCTACGGAATCGGCGAAGCATCGTGGTTTTATTTCCAAAAACATCCATCGGAATTGTCGTTGAAGGAATGCCTTTTCCTGGCTTCGATTATTCCAAGCCCGAAAAAATTCATGTGGCAGTTTGACGACCAGGGCGAATTGCGCACCGGTTATGCACGCCATCAGGAACGATTGACAAGGCTGATGTTCCAGCGTGGGATTTTGCATACGCAAGATACGCTGTACCAATTGAAAAAACTGCTGATTTCGGGGCCTGCAAAATCCTATATCAAAGTCAAATCCGATGAGATTTTATCGCCTGATCCTGAAATGGATGAGTTCGATTTTTAATTAATTTTATTTATTTTCGACGCACTTCCCAACCTTTTTCAACAAATGATGCTCTTTGTCTAAAACAACTAGTATCATGAGAAAAATCATTTTAATGGGAACCATTCTGGCATCGATTGCGGGATTTGCCCAAAAGCCAATTTTCACGACTGCGAAAGCCAAAGCCGCAACCGTGTATTTCAATGCTGCCGAACTGACACAATCCACATCGGTCAACCTTCCGGCAGGAACCAGTGAAGTCGTCATCAAAAATGTCGCGAACAGCCTGAACGAAAACACGATTCAGATTGGCGCACCGGCATCGGTTACAGTGCTTTCCGTACAATTTACAAACAATTACATTTCTGAATTTGAACCTGACGCCAATTCCCCCATGATCAAACGCGTACGCGACAGCATTACTTTGGTGCAAAAGGAAATCGCCAAATTGCAGAATGAAAGGTATTCCGACACCAAAACATTGGAATTGCTGGATAAAAACCAACAGGTTGCCGGACAGAATTCGGGTTTGAATGTAGCCGAACTAATGAAACTGGTCGAATATTACAGGATTAAGCGCACCGACATCAGCAATGCCATCGCCGTTCTTCAGGAAAGGGAAACCAAATGGAATGACGTACTGCAAAACCTCAACACGAAGCTTGAAATCAACAATAAAGAAGAAGAGAAAACGTCAACCGGGAAACTGATTCTGCAGATTATGAATGATGTGGCCGGAATTGTCCCGCTCGACATCAATTATATTACCAATACCGCTTCATGGGTGCCTTTTTATGATTTGCGAGCCGACAATATCACATCGCCGATCAACATGATGTATAAAGCACAAGTGCGCCAAACATCAGGCATTGACTGGAAAAAAGTAAAATTGTCACTGTCGAGCGGTTATCCAAACCAAAACAACCTCGCGCCACAATTGCAGCCATGGTTCCTGAATTATTACACTGAGCGCATTGCCGAAGCATATGACAAAAAAGAAGACAGCCGTAGTGAACTGGACGAAGTTGTTGTGACAGCTTATAAAGCCACCAACGGAAAAGTTTCCGGAATTGCAGTCAGCAACGTGAATGCCAACCAAATTGAAACGCAACTCACCGTCTCATTTGATATTGACATTCCATACGATATTTTGTCCAACGGAAAAGTCCACAGCGTCGCATTAAAGGAAATCAAACTGCCAGCGACTTATAAATTTTATGCGGCACCAAGGGCTGAAAAAGAAGCGTTTTTGATGGCAAACATCAGTGATTATTCCAAATACAATTTACTGCCGGGTGAAGCCAATATCATTTTTGAAGGCATGTATGTCGGCAAAACGACCATTAACCCTAATGAAACTTCCGATACATTGAACCTTAGCATGGGCCGCGATAAAAAAATCTCGATCAAACGCGAAAAAGTAATCGACAAATCAGGTACAAAATTCCTGTCATCTTATAAGGAACAGACTTTCACTTATGACATTACCATCAGGAACAACAAGAAAGAAACGATTGAGATGTTGCTGAAAGACCAATATCCAATCAGTCCCGACAAAGATGTTACGGTCACGTTGCTACAAAGCGACAGGGCGCAAGTAAGTGACGAAACCGGAATGCTGTCCTGGGAATTGAAACTGGCACCGAATGAAACCAAAAAAATCCGGATCAGTTATAAAATCCGATATCCGAAAAATAGAATCATCAACAACCTATAAATCAAAACATCCCGTAAGTTACTTGCGGGATGTTTTTTATGTGGAAATTATGTAACTTCTTAGCAATCAAAGAGTAATATTTAAAAGCAGAAAATGATTACATTTACTTAGCAAACCAAAATCTGTCTTTCTTATGAAAAAAATTACACTTTTATTTCTCCTGTCATCTTTTGCTTCGTTTTCCCAGACTTTCGGGGTTTCGAGTTATGTCACGGGGTTAAGCAATCCTGTTGAAGTCAACAATGCCGGTGACAGCCGTCTATTTATCGTCCAAAAATCCGGGCAAATCAGGATTGCAAAACCAAACGCTTTGCCTGCCACGAACGGCACCTTGAATGCCGCCAATTTCCTTAACATCCCAACACTTGTCAATAACGTCGGCGAAATGGGCTTGCTCGGACTTGCCTTCCATCCCAATTATGCCACTAACGGTTATTTTTATGTGGATTATGTGCGGCCTGGTGACAAATCTACTGTCATTGCACGTTATACGGTAAGCAGTGACCCAGATGTCGCAGACCCAAATTCTGCTGTTATTATGCTAACGGTAGCACAACCTTTCGACAACCATAAAGGCGGAACATTGCGTTTTGGCCCCGACGGTTATCTGTATATCGGAATGGGAGATGGCGGAGATGGCGGAGATCCCGGAAACCGCGCCCAAAATATCAATGTGAATTTAGGGAAAATGCTGCGTTTGGATGTCGATGCGCCTGCACCATATATTCCGGCGAGCAACCCATATGTTGGCGTCGCCGGCAATGACGAGATTTGGGCCATCGGTATGCGAAACCCATGGAAATATTCCTTCAACCGATTGAACGGCGATATGTGGATTGCCGATGTCGGCCAGGAAGAACATGAAGAAGTCAATAAAATTGCATTCCCGCAACCCACAGGCCTGAACTTTGGCTGGCGTTGTTATGAAGGAAATACGCCATACAACACAACAGGTTGCGGCGCGGCTTCAATGTATACATTCCCATTGATTGAATACCTGCAGTCGGCTTTGGGCGCTTGTTCAGTAACCGGCGGTTATTATTATACCGGAAGCGCATATCCGAATTTTGCAAATAAATATATTTTTGGCGATTACTGCCTGAGTAAAATATTTACGCTGACCGATGCCGGAATCATGACCGTTTCACCAGTCATTGCAGGATTGAGTTCGATTACTACATTTGGGCAGGACATTAATGGAGAATTGTATGTCGTTGGCGGTGGAACGAATTTATACAGGCTTGTCGATACGTCATTGGGATTGAGTGATTTCAGCAACAACGGACTTTCTTTGTATCCGAATCCGGCGACGAACGGTGAATTTTTTATCCGAAATTCCGGCGCAAGCCAATTGTCGCAAGTCAGCTTGTTTGACCTTTCAGGAAAATTACTGCTCAATGAAAATCTCGCGGCGATGGAAACCTATACTATCAAAACCGGTTCACTGCAATCTGGATTGTATATCGTGACCGTCGAAGATTTCAACGGCAAAAAATTCAGTTCAAAACTGACTATTGAATAATATCAAAGTACATTAAATAAAAAACCCTGACATCATTTGCCAGGGTTTTTTATGATTTGAGTTTTATAACTCGTTCAGCATTTTTGAAATCTCATCGAGCTTCGGCGTCAGGATAATCTCAATCCGCCTGTTTTTGGATTTGCCTTCCGTGGTCGAATTGCTCGCTACCGGCGCATATTCGCTTCTTCCGGCAGCAGTCAGGTTTTGTTTGTTGATGCTTTTGTTTTCGCCTAAAATAGTAACGATTGCCGTTGCTCTTTTAGTCGACAAATCCCAGTTGTCAGCAATCGGGCCGGAACCGCCGTAAGCATCGTCATCGGTATGGCCTTCGATAAGCACGGAAATATCAGGATTAGCGCCTAATACTTTCCCGACTTCAACAACTGCGCGTCTTCCTTCTGTGCCTACAGCCCAGCTTCCTGAACCGAATAACAATTTGTTTTCCATCGAAACATAGACTTTCCCGTTTTTCATTTGGACGGTCAAGCCTTTTCCTTCAAAGCTGTTCAGGGCTTTCGATAGTGTTTCCTTGAGTTTTTTCATCGCGGCATCTTTCGCGGCCATCATGCCTTCAAGTTCGCTGAGCCTTTGTGAACTGGCAGCCAAATCGCCTTTGAGTTTATCCAAACGCGCCTGTTCGGTCGCCAATGCTTTTTGCTTCTCTTCGAGTTGCGCCAAAAGCTCGCGATTTTTGCGCATGTTGGCTTCGAGCGCTTCGTCGCTGTTGACTTC
>DATHKH010000134.1:0-28902 GCA_035286325.1 Flavobacterium sp. | reverse complement strand
CGGAAATAAAAACCACATTACGCCATTCCTCGACAGCCTGGCACAAAAAAGCGTATTCTTCGAAAATTTATATGCAACAGGAACCAGAACCGTTCGTGGCATGGAAGCGGTTACGCTGTGCATTCCGCCAACACCGGGGCAAAGTATCGTAAAAAGGCCTGAAAATCAAAACCTGTATACCATTTCCAATGTATTTAAGGCACGGAGTTACAATTGCAATTTTTTCTACGGCGGCGACGGCTATTTTGACAATATGAATGCCTATTTCGGCGGAAATGGTTTTGATATATATGACCGCGGCCGTGGCAGTGTGTTAAGCGACAAGATCAAAACCACACGCCATAATATTGCTGACAGTGAAGTGACGTTCGAGAATGCATGGGGCATTTGTGATGAAGACATTTTCAACAAAATGCTGAAAGTCGCAGATGAGAAATATGCCCAGAAGCAGTCGTTTTTCAACTTCGTGATGACGACGTCCAATCACCGGCCGTATTCTTACCCAGAAGGAAAAATCGACCTTCCGTCAGGGAAAAGCCGTAATGGCGCTGTGAAATATACCGATTTCGCTTTGCGGGAATTGTTTAGGAAAGCAGCGAAAAAACCATGGTTCCGGAATACTGTTTTTGTCATTGTTGCCGATCATTGTGCCAGCAGCGCCGGGAAAGACGAAATTGACGTGGCGAATTATCACATCCCGGCGTTCATCGCAAACCTGCCTGAAGGTGAAAATATTAAAATCAATAAGCAATGCTCGCAAATTGATTTGTTTCCAACGCTTTTCTCGTTATTCCACTGGAATTATGAATCCGATTTTTTTGGGAACGATGTTTTGAGCGGGGATTTCAATGAGCGCGCTTTGGTTGGCACTTACCGGAAACTGGCGCTGATGAAACAAAATAAAGTCATGATCTTATCCGACCAGAAAAAACAGGCCTTCTATGAATGGAAGCAATCGGACAATAGCCTGAAGCCAATAAAAATGGATAATACGTTCCTGTTTGAAACCATTTCGTGGTACCAGACGGCGGATTATTTGTTTACCAATAAATTGCTGAAATAATGGCCAAAATTTAATCGTGAAGTATGCAAATTATTGATATTTTTATGGCAAAATTGTAGCAATGAAAAAGTTAGTGATAGCGATGATTCTGATGGGCAATCCGGTCGTGTATTCGCAATGGAAAAGCGACCTCAATAGTGCGTTGCGGCAGGCGCAGATGCAGGACAAAAATGTACTGTTGTATTTCTCTGTCCCCGACGCATGTGCTGTTTGTGAAAGCCTTGATAAAAATGTCTTGCAGTCGGAGGAGTTTAAGGCATATGCGCGCCAGAATTATATTTTGGCAAAGCCGGATTTTCACGAATCGGTATCCATAGAAACTAAAACCGACAACCTGCTGATTGTCGAAAAATACAATAAGGACGGTTTTTTCCCATTGGTGGTTATCCTGGACAAAAATTCAAATGTGATTGGGAAAACTGGTATTTACAATAATGAAACACCACAGGAATATATCAAGTTGTTACAATCGATAGCTAAAAAATAATTATGAAGATTCTGATAGTCGAAGATGAAGCCGGTATTTCAAAATTCCTCAAACAAGGTTTGGAGGAAGAAGGCTATCAGGTCACTTTGGCTTATGATGGAAATGAAGGTTTGCGACTCGCGAAAAGCCAATCATTTAATTTATTGCTGCTCGACTGGATGCTTCCAAAAATGCCGGGGTTGACATTGTGCATAAAGTTTCGCGAAACGGACAAATCCACACCAATCATTTTTTTAACGGCCAAGGACACGATCCAGGAAACCATTGCAGGATTGCAGGCTGGTGCCAATGACTACATCAAAAAACCATTTAGTTTTGAAGAATTGCTGGAGCGCATTAAAGTCCAGTTGCGAAACCCGGTCGCCATTGCCGAAGATTTAAAACTCGGTTCCATTACGATTGAAAAAGAAACGCATCAGGTTTTCAATAACGGCGCTGAAGTTTTCCTGACGCAAAAGGAATTTTCCCTTTTGGAATATCTCATCCGCCATAAAGGCACGGTTTGCACAAGAAGCAGCATTATTGAAGATGTCTGGAACATTCATTTCGAATACGACACCGGCGTTATTGATGTGTTTATCAATTCGTTGCGAAAAAAGCTCAACCTCAAAAAAGAGCAGGATTACATCAAGACTATTCGCGGAATTGGTTACATTGCTAACGATATCGCATAATTATGTTCCAATTTTCCTTCAAGAACCGTATTGCTTTTTACTACCTGCTCAGTACGGCATTCATCGTCTTTATCGTTTTTATCATAATATACCTTGTGGTTTCAACGTCAGTTATCCTTGATGTGAACCGGGATTTGAGTATTGAAACCGAAAGGCATCTTGAAGATGTGAAAAAGCTCAAAGACACGACGCATCTGGTCAAACCTGGCGAGTGGTCTGAAAGCGAACATATGGAAATCAATATCAATCCGATTTTTGTGCAGATTCAGGACAGGAATGGGAAATTCATGGAAAAGTCGCCCAACCTGAAAGATGAAAACCTGGTTTTTTACCAAAAAGATGAAACCGGGATATTCCACGATACGACATTGGGGAATATCCACATCCGCCAAACGCAATCGCCTTTGGTCAACCACGGAAAGCGCGTGGGCTATGTCATTATCGCGATGTCGACAGAAGAACCGAAACTCGTTGTTGACAACCTGCGTTGGATTTTATACATCACATTCCCAATCGTGCTTCTGGTTTTGTTTTTCGCCACCAGGCTGATAGCGGGAAGAAGCATCAGCCCGGTTTTGAATATCATCGACACGACGAGCAGGATTACCAAAAACAATTTTGACGACCGCATCAAATTGCCCGAAAACCGGGACGAATTGTTTACGCTTTCCACGACCATCAATAACCTGCTCGACAGGATTGAGAGTGCGATTAAGCGGGAAAAACAATTCACATCCGACGCTTCACACGAATTGCGCACGCCATTGGCAGTGGTCAAAGGCACACTTGAAGTCCTGATCAGGAAACAGCGGGACACAAAGGAATACCAGGAAAAAATCCAATATTGCATCAGTGAAGTGGACAGGCTGAACAATCTGGTCGATCAATTGTTATTATTGGCACGTTTTGAAAACCAGAAAATCATCATCAGCCAGCAGGACATTGCGTTGGATGAGATTATTTTGGAATCGCTGCAGCGTTTTTCGTCAAAAATCGAAAGCGGCAATATGGCCATCGATTTTACTTTTGAAAAACACTTTTATATCTCTTCGGATACTTATTTGGTTTCCATTATTATTGAAAACCTGCTGTCAAATGCATTGAAATATTCCAATCCGAACAGCCTGATCCGGATTGTGATGTCGGAAGATGATTTTTTGATTACCTGCAAATTTATTGATAACGGGATTGGTATTGCCGAATCGGATCTCAATAAGATTTACGAGCAATTCTACCGCTCACAGGCTATCGAACATCCGGCAATCAAAGGAAACGGGCTTGGATTGTCATTGGTGAAAAGACTTTGCGATTTGCTTGGCGTAACCCTCAGCATTGAAAGCAAAGAAGGCAAGGGCACAACAGCAACATTGGAATTTCCAAAAATGTAGGCAAAAAATTACGCTTCGACTTCAAACAGCTGCACCTGGCTTTTCAGCCCTTCAATGACCATATTCATCATTCTTTTGTTCAGGTTCGAGGAATTCCTGATATATTCTTCATACTCTGTAATGGTAAAAAGTCCGATGACCATGCCTTTGAGTGAGTTCCTGAATTTGATGTCCTTTTGGATCGAATTTTCTATGTACTGCAGTTTCTTTTCTACACTGTAACTGTAAAAATCGCCTTTGTATTTGGTGATGTAGTTTTTGAAGACATCGACAAACAAATCATTCTGGAGTTTCAGGATCGGCCTGAGTGTCTGGTTTTGGAATACCTCTTCGGAAGAAGAGCGGCTGTCGACTGTTCCAAGGGTTTCGCCCCTGAATCCGGTTATAAATTCATCCCTGTTGTCCATTTTTTCTTTTAAAGATAAAAAAAACCGCTGTACATAATACAGCGGTTTCTAATTATTTTTAAACGAATATTACTTCATTTTAAACATTACTCTTCTGACCAATCTGCGGGCAGCGTCAGAATCTTTATCGACAGAAGCGTCTTCGCCGGCCGGAATGATATTGAGCCTTGAAGCGTTGATGCCTGCGTTGATTAATGTATTCCTTACGGTATTTGCACGTTTCTCAGACAACGCTTGATTTACGTCGCTTGGTCCGATTTCATCCGCATAACCGGTAATGTCAACCGATGCATCCGGATTTTGTTTCAGGTAAGTCAGGATGAAAGACAGGTTCTGTGTAGAAGCTGGAGTCGGTTTCGAGCTGTTGAAATCAAAGAATACGGAAACATAACCTTCGTTGATCAAACGTTTCACGACTTCACCGCTGTTGTTTTTCTCAGCAGCTGTAGAAACAGTAGTGTTTACGTATCTTTCAAGTTCGTCAGCAATACCATTTTTGTTTAAGTCAACCATACGGCCTTTCGTATCGACTGCGACACCGGCAATAGAGTTGTTTTCAACGTCAAGATAATCCGGTACGCCGTCTTTATCCGTATCGTTCATCATTGTTTCCAATTCGCCAATTCTTTCGTCAAGCGCTTTCAGTTCTTCTGAAGCATCGCTTTCGATGATGGCCCAGTCTCCGTGAATATCGTCTCTTCCGAAAGAGTAGGAGAAACCAAGGGAAACCGTATATAAACTTCCCGCTAAGTTGTTATTTGGTGCAGAATAAGACCCGTCCCAGTTGAAATGTTGTCTTACGTTAGAATTCATCGTGAAATCTGCCTGCAAGCCGATAGCTCTTGTAATCCTGACTTGTGGCGTAAAACCAAACATCACACCGACATTATATTCGGTAACATTGATGTTTTGTGGTGAATTCGGGATATCAGATTCAGGAATACCGTCGTTGCTTTTTGGCGTCATCGCAGCTGCCTGGAAACCACCGTGGAAAAGCAAGCCGAATCTGCCTGCGCGTTCTTCAAAGCTGAACAAACGAACCGCATTCACGACTCCTTGCATACCGAGCCTGATGTGCTGCATTTCAAATTGCTTACTTCCTGATCCTTTTTGGTTTTCCAATAAGTCATAGGCGACGTCCATCTTCACACCGAATTTAGGGCTGATCATGTAACGCGCACCCAAATCGAAGTGATTGAAATCAACCGATATGTGTTTGTTGGGATTACTGAAAAAATAACCTTCGTGGTAAGGCTTGATTCCTTTGCTTTGACCAGCATTGAATTCAATTGTCCACCTGTTATAGCTTTTAGGATCACTGTCAACGACTTTTGTAGAGTCTGATTGAGCCTGTACATTTGCATACGCCATACCAATAAATGATAATAGTAGTAGGTGTTTTTTCATATAATTGTAATTATTATTCGATACTTAAGTTAGTTTGTGCAAATATAGGAGTTTAGATTTAAAATTCAATTTTTTAGTTTATAAATGCTAATTTTGATGACGCTGAAAATTAAGCTTTTATAAAATTTTATCTGGGATTTGTATGAGGACTTCAAAAATATTCGTAACCGTTGACGCGGTTGTTTTTAAAAAAAACGAGAATGGCAACGAACTGCTGCTGATTAAAAGAAAAAATGAACCATTTAAAGGCAGTTGGGCTTTGCCTGGCGGATTTGTCGAAGAAGACGAAGACCTGCAGGATGCGGCACATCGCGAATTGCTTGAAGAAACGGGCGTTAAGATTGAAACATCTGTCCAGCTCAAAGCTTTTGGAAAACCAGGACGCGATCCAAGGCAGCGGACTGTTGCCGTCGCCTTTATGGCCTTCGTCGACGGGAATACCATTGCCAAAGCCGCCGATGATGCTGCAGAAGCTGCGTGGTTTCCCGTAAACAAATTGCCCGAACTCGCGTTTGATCATTTGGAAATAATTAATTTTGCGCTGACAAAAATATAACGATGAGATTTCATACAAGAAAATGGGTAAAACCCGAAGACCTGAACCCGAACGGCACTTTGTTTGGCGGAAAATTGCTGGCATGGATTGACGAAGAACTCGCTTTATATTCGATTATCCAGCTTGAAAACCCAAGAATTGTGACCAAACACATGTCGGAAATCAATTTCAGGAGCTCGGCACGCCAAGGCGATATTGTCGAGATCGGGATTGATATCGTGAAATTCGGGAATTCTTCGATCACCTTAAAATGCGAAGTGCGCAACATCATGACACGCGATACCATTATCACGATTGATACGATAACGATGGTCAGCCTGGACGAAAACGGAAAGCCGCAGGCACATGGAAAAACGCATATTGCCCCGATAAGGGAAATCTAATTACGCGTTCCTGAGGTATTTGCGTTCCATAAAAAAAGTGCCAAATGGAACGATGGATGCCAGGCAAATCAATACAAACTTTTTATTGTCCCAGTTTTCCTCTGCTCTTAGCATGAATGCCAATATGATGTAGGAAATGAACAAAAGGCCGTGTGCCATTCCGATAGGGAATAAAAGCGTGTGGTATAATTCGGGGTTATTGTGCTTGATAAGGAGCATATTTCCAAACAAAACCAAATAAGAAACACCTTCAAGTAAGGCGACAATTTTAAAAATCCGGAGCATTAGATAATTTTTTAGTCTTGCAAAAATAACAATATCATTGATTATTTGGTCGCAAACGGATTACTTTTACAACAAAAAATGCATGAGCAAACGCGATTTAAAAAAATACCTCAATAGCCTGAACAAAGAACAGGTTGAAGAACAGTTTTTGGAATTATATGACAAATTCAGTGACGTCAAGACTTATTACGATTTTGTCTTTAATCCAAAAGAAGATAAGCTGATAGGCGAGGCCAAAGCCAAAATTTCAAACGAATATTTTCCGATAAAAACAAAGCGCGCCAAACTCCGCCGTTCGACCGCACAAAAATACATCAAGCATTTCCTGGCGCTTGGCGTCGAAGCGCACAGCCTTGCCGATCTGATGCTTTTCAATATTGAAACCGCCCAAAAATATACCGAAAAGCGCGACATGCGTTACAGCTCATTTTATAAAAGCATGCTGAATTCCTTTGAGCAGGTCGTGAATTATGCGGTTGCAAATGGAATTATTCGCGAATTTGAAGACAGGATTCAGAACATCAATAAAACCGCATTGAGACAGAAGTGGGAAAACAGCTATGAATTTCAGATTATTTCAGAAAATTTTATATAATAATTGCCTGATAATCAGCTCAAAAGGTGAAAATCATGTAACTTATTTTATGATTAAAAATTGACATTTGTTTAAGATTTTAAACAAATGCGTTATGATTCAAACATTACCCGAACTAACGTCAACCATTATTTTTAAGCTGCCGTGCCATTTGTATGTTCCGCCGTTTGAGGAAAAAATACGTGCGCGAAAAACGATCGTCCGGAGAATCACACAAATTTTGCAAAACAGGGAACTGGTATTGTTATATGCCGGTTACAAGCACGAAAATAAAAATTGCGTAGAAATGCAGCAATCATCTGCAGATACTACAATCATCAGCATCCATATTCTCGCGCCGGATGCCCGCATCAGCAATTTTAATATTCCTGTGCAAATTCTGCTCAAACGTTTCAAAAGGGAAGTGCAGTACAACAATGAGCACATCCTGATTGATTCGACTGAAATCAAAAACAACCACCTGCAAAGGAATATCGAAATCTACATTAAAAACCGCCGGTCATTTAAACAGGCAGTGCGACAGGAATATTCTTTTTCCATTGCGCCAAATTACCAGCTCAGCTATTAGATTTTTGATGGAGCTAAAAAAGTAAGAGTTGGCCGTTGGATTGATCGTCTTTTGGTGATTTGGCTTTTCCAAAAACGGTGCGGCCACCATATTTCCAGGATTCATCGCGTTCTTTTTTGATTAAGGCATCAAAATTATTATTGGGCGTGAAATCTTTTTCGGCATTCCTGGAGATTTCAGATAATTTCTTAATCGCCTGCAGTTTATCACTGTTTCCCATTTTTGATTTGTAAACTGCAGTCTGCAGCGTGCTGATCGTTTCGTCATAAACATTTACGGGAACCGGAAAAGGATGGCCGTCTTTTCCGCCATGTGCAAATGAAAACCTTGCCGGGTCTTCAAATCGGGCAGGAGCGCCATAAATCACTTCGCTGACCAATGCCAATGATTGCAACGCTCTTGGACCCATTCCCTGCAACAGCAAAAGTTCTTCAAAATCAGAAGGCTGTTTTTCGTGGGCGACCCAAAGCATTGCGCCGAGCCGTTTCATATTGACGTCTTCCATACGGACATCGTGATGCGCGGGCATGATTAATTTATTGACTTCCCGAATGATTTTATCGGGATTTTCTCTTGACATTTCGAGTGTGCGATTTCTGACATCCAAAGCATTTTTATCTGTAAGATTCAGGATTTTGCCTTGGTTTTCGCCATAAATAAAAGTATGCGGCTCATTCACAAACGACTGTAAATCTTTGGAATGCCAATGGTAACGCCGTGCGGTTTTGCTGTTTGGATTCATTCCTTGCTGGATCACTGCCCATTCGCCGGTATTGCTGACGATGAAACTGTGCATGTACAATTGGAAACCATCCTGGACGGCATTATTGTCGACTTTTGCAGTGAGTTTGCTGCAATTGCCGAGTTCGAGTCCGTTTAATCCTGTGCGTTCGCCGACTTTCAGCAATTCATTTGGCGTTTGCAGCGAATGTTTTCCTTTTCCGCCGCAAATGTAAATGCCAAGTTCCTTAGCGTGCGGATTGACCGATTTTTTCAACGCGCCCATAACCGAAGTCGTGATTCCCGATGAATGCCAATCCATTCCCATAACGGCGCCAAGGCTTTGGAACCAGAAAGGGTTGCTGAGTTTGCTGACGACTTCTGAAGGTGAAAATTCCGTGGCGATGGTTTCCACGATTGCAAGTCCCAATTTAGCCATGCGTTCTGCAAGCCATAAAGGAACATAGCCATAATGCAACGGTAAGTCAGCGGAGCCGGAACGTTTCATTTCAAGTAAAATTATAAGTGGTGTTGGATATCCAAAAATAAGTAAAAGCCTCTATATATAACGGCTTTTTCACAAACTTTAACCAAAAACAAAACTATCTTTAACGCTATTTGTATTTAATATTGATGCTGACAATATCCGAAGTCATCGGATTGTTTTTTGCATAATGTCCATAACGAAGTTCGAACGTGTGGAAATGTTTGATGCCAAAAACGCCTTTCGGCGGCGTGAATTTCATGCCCATTCCCAAAAAATTGCTACTGAATCCGGACAGGTCAAAATTGCTCGTGTAGAATTCGTCGTCAGCAGTATGTACGCCATAAGGCTTGAAATATTTGATGGCCGTCTGCGAATAATATCTATAGAACGGACTCAATGAAAACGCCTGCGTAATCTTAAATGGCACTTCAAGATTGGCCGTATGCGATTTCAATCCCCAATCATCTTCATAGTAGCGGTAATAAGCCCTGATGATAATATTGTCGCCAAGGAAATAACTGCCGCGAACCGCTATCGGAATTTTTAATCTCGTATCAGGAAGATTTTCCTGATGCACTGAAGTGTCGTCAAAATAAACCCTGTGGAACGGCAGGCTGAGATAACCTTGTTGCGAAATCACATCAGCCAAAAACATAATCTGGAAATTCTTGTTGATAATCTGCGAATAGCTCAGCGCAACGTCGAAAGTATTCCTGTTTTCCGTCCCGCCGTCTTCATCGCCATTCCTGAGTTCGACGGGTTTGATGATTTTGACCTGGTCGAGAAAGGCCTGGAATTTCGCAGTAAATTCTCCATTTTTATCTTTAGTCTTTTTAGAGTAGCTGATGTTTCCGCCAAATGACTGGTAATCGAATTCGGTAGATGAAGAAACGCCAATGTCAAGCGTATTTCCTTTTTCCTCATTTTCCACGCTGTAATTAAATGATGGATACACGCGAATGTCTGATGACGAAGCCGATGAATTGGCATTAAGATCAATCCTATCGGAAGAAGCGGAAGTGTATTTGTCGATGCCGACTTCAGCGTCAAAAGCCTGCTTTTTCCCGGATTTGGAATATTTGATGAGCTTCACATCAATCGCATTGGAAACATCAGTCAGTTTTTCTGAGCCAATACCGCCGGTGACAGCCGAATTATTGCCATCCTGTTTATAATAGCTCGACACAAGGTTGATTTCGTCCAGGCTTAGTTTTTTGCTTTTATAACCGGTGGAATCCGTTGGCGTAGTCTGGCTGTAGGCCTGGAACAACCCGAGCAGGGCAAGTCCTGTGATGAATATTCTTTTCATTTTTAAGTAATAAATTAGTTGCAGCCACAGCCGCCGCCCACTTTTCCTGCATTTGCCCCGGAAGCGCCTTCACGGTAGGATTCGAAACTCAGCTCCGATTTCTCAATTTTCCTGTTGGATAAAACCATTTCCGAATCACTCAGTTTTCCTTTCTGGTATTCCTTCACTGGTTCGCAGGAAGCTAACGTCAGGCAAAAAAAGAGGGTTCCAAATAGGGATGAATACCTTTCATTGCTTAATTTTTTCATTGCAGATTGATGTTATTTGAAGTATAAATTTTATTGTTGTCGTCGATGATGATGCAATGCAAATCCGGAATCTGGTTGATCAGGTAAAGTCCGGCGTCAATGCCCATAATCGAGATTGGTGTTGCCATCGCATCGGCAAACTCAGCATTTTTACTGATTACTGTCACGCTTTTAATTCCGTGAATCGGCAATCCCGTTTTTGGATTAATCGTATGAGAATATTTCTTGCCGCCAATCATCACGAATTTTTCATAATTCCCGGAAGTCGCGATCGCCATATCAGAAATTTCAAGGTATGAAAACGCCGATGTCGGTTGGTTTGGATTGGCAATTCCGATCGTCCATGGCTTTCCGCTTGGTTGCAATCCCCAGGTCGTCAGGTCGCCACTGGCATTGATGATACCACTTTGTACCTGATTTTTCACCAATATTTTTTTTGCCATTTCTGCTGCATAACCTTTTCCGATGCCGCCAAATCCGATACGCATGCCCTTTTGCTTTAAAAAGACAGTACCATTTTCCTTATCGAGGATGATATTTTTGTAATTGATCAGGTGAACCATATTCAAGGCAACATAAGGATCGGGCAGCGCGGTCATGGTTTTATCAAAATTCCATAAACTTTTATCGATACTGCCGTAAGTCAGGTCGAATGCGCCTTGCGTGATTGTTGAAATCCCAATACTTCTTTCAATCAGTCCAAAAACTTCGCGGTCGACTTTTACGGGTTGGATTCCCGCATCCTCATTGATTAGGCTGGTTTGGCTGTCGGCTGAAAAGGTTGTGAATAATTTTTCTATGCGTTGGATTTCAGCGATAGCGACATCAATATTTTTCAAGGCAAAGTCTTCTGCATCGGCGACAACCGTAATGGTAAAGTTGTTGCCCATCAGCTTGAGCGATCTTGAATATTCTTTGGCGATTTTAGTGGTTTCCAACACAGATGTTTTTAATTTCCGAAACCCATGCTTCGGTTGATATTTCCGGCTTTCCGCTCCAGGTTTTCATTACTTTCCCGTTGGAATCCAACAAAAGCGTGAAAGGAAAATTACCTTCTTTATTGTATTTTTCTGCGAGCGCTTCATTGCGTTTGGCCATTTCTGGAGACAATTGATTTTTCTTCTTTCTCGGGAAATCGGCATTGACCAACACCAGATTTTCATTGGCCATTTTGGTGAATGCGTCACTTTCCAGATAATCGCGGCGAAGTACAATGCATGGGCCGCACCAATCGGATCCGGAAAAATTAAGGAGTATGAGTTTGTGCTCGGACTTTGCTGTTTTTTTTGCGTTTTCAAAATCAGGCTCCCAATTGATGAAAGGAGCAACAATCAGTAACAGGATCAGTAATTTCATTATGTGCATTTGGTGGGTAAATTTACATTATTTAACGCCTGAGAAACCCTTTAATTGGTCGCATTTTCTTAAGAATCGCTTAAAAGATATGATCGGTAAAAACAGCAAACCCTATAATTTAACTTTTAATCCACCGGATAACCCTTTTTTAGGTGTAGTTTTGCAAAATTGTAAAATCGCATCATGCCTAACAGCCATTTAGAACAGGAAATCGAGGAAAAGAAGGAGCTTTACGGCTACCAGCAAGGCGATATTGACGCCATTTTTGAACGGCTTGACAACAAGCCGCCAAACTATCATCTGCTTTACCAATTGCCTACAGGCGGTGGAAAAACCGTCATATTTTCTGAAATTGTACGCCGCTATATTTCCAAACACGATAAAAAAGTCGTTGTATTGACGCACCGCATCGAACTTTGCAAGCAGACTTCCAAAATGCTCAAGGGCTTTGATGTCAGCAATAAAATCATCAACAGCAAAGTCAAGGAATTGCCCGACCAGAATGAGTATTCCTGTTTTGTCGCGATGGTGGAAACATTGAAAAACCGCATCAACGACGAAAAATTGCATTTGGATAATATCGGATTGGTGATTATCGATGAGGCACATTACAATTCATTCCGGAAACTGCTCAGCTCCTTCAAAAATGCTTTTATCCTTGGTGTGACTGCGACGCCTTTGAGTTCGAACATCAAACTTCCGATGAATGAGAATTACGATGAACTGATTGTTGGTGATACCATTGCTTCACTGATTGACAAAGGCTTTTTGGCGAAAGCCACGACCTACAGTTATGACGTTGGCCTGACTTCACTGAAGGTAGGAATCAACGGCGATTATACCGTGAAATCTTCTGATGAATTGTATTCGAATATGGCGATGCAGGAGAAATTGCTCCATGCGTATGCCGAGAAATCTTTGGGCAAAAAGACATTGATTTTCAATAACGGGATCAATACTTCGCTCTATGTTTTTGAAACGTTTAAGGAAGCCGGTTATCCGATAAGGCATTTGGACAATACCAGCAGTGCTGAAGAGCGCCGCGAAATCCTGCATTGGTTCAAGAAAACGCCGGATGCGATCCTGACTTCGGTTGGCATTTTGACTACCGGTTTTGATGAGCCGACTGTCGAAAGCATCATTCTAAACCGCGCGACTAAATCGCTGACGCTTTATTTCCAGATGATTGGCCGTGGTTCGCGGAAACTGCCGCATAAAAATGATTTTACGATCATCGATTTGGGCAATAATGCCGCGCGTTTCGGACTTTGGAATCAGCCTGTCGACTGGCAGCATATTTTCCGTGCGCCGGAATTTTACCTTGAAAACCTTCGTGATGACGCTGAAATCGAGATGCATTTCAAATATGTCATGCCGCCTGAAGTCCGCGCCAAATTCGCAAAAACCGCCGATGTGTCTTTTGATATAGATGAAGAACATAAAATGGTGATTGCCCAAAACCTGCGCTCTAAAGTCGTCATTGAAAAATCATTGGAACAGCATGCGTCGATGTGCATTGACAATTCCAAAGAGCTGTCTGAAGCCAAAGCGTTGGGCAAACTGCTCGAAAGCGATATCGAATGGCGCATGAAACGCTATGCGAACTGCTTAAGCCATTGCAGTAAAAACTACCGGGAATGGCTGATTGAAGACTATAAGCTGAAATTGGTGTTGCTGATAGGGAAGAAGTTCAGGGAATCATTATTCTAAAGATCCTGTACCTGGTTATCGAATGGCACCGGATTGATTTTCGTTTCTTCCAGTGTTTTTATATTTTTCCTGCCGATGAGCAAAACCAGCAGTGCGATAACCGTACCTGAAGCCATGATCAGCACCATCGGCACCATCGAATCTTTTACAAAAATCCCAACCGCGACAGAAGCAAGTGCGCCCAATCCGAGCTGCAATGCACCCAATAGGGCAGAAGCGCTTCCTGCGTTTCGTGAAAATGGTGCGAGCGAAAGTCCTGCGGTGTTCGGATTTGATAACCCAAGACAAGCCAGATAAAGGAAAATCATCGCGATTGTACCATATAAATCAAGCCAGTGGTTTACTGCACAAAGGATAAAAACTCCAACAATGATACATTGCGAAGTCAGCGCTGCAAAAACCAGCTGTTCGCTTTTATACCGCTTCAACAAAATGGAATTCAGTTGGCTGGAGCCAATGAAACTCAGCGACATAAAGGCAAAAATCCACCCGTAAGTCTTTTCACTGACTTTGAAAATATCCATGAATAATATCGGCGAGCCCGAAACATAGGTCAGCAATCCCGAAAAGGCGATCGCGCCAGAAAAAGCGTAGGTGTAAAATTGCGGTTCGCGCAGCACATTGCGAAATCCTTTTAAGATGGGTTTTGGCTTTAAGGAAACCGATAAATCAGGTTTGCGCGTATGTGGCAACCCGAATTTTGAAGCCAATAATACTGTGATTCCCATGCACATCAGAATCACAAAAACAATATGCCAGCCAAAATCTGCAATAACATAACCGCCGATTGTTGGCGCCAGCATCGGCGAAAGCCCGACTACAAGCATTAAAAGCGAGAAGACCTTCGGTGTGTCTTTTGGTGGGAACAAATCCCGGACCATCGTCATCGATGCAACTGCGGCTGCACAACTTCCCATGGCCTGGATGAAACGCAATAAAATGAAAATATTGATATCAGTAACAACGGCACAGCCCAGCGAAGCCAGGATATAAAGTGACAATCCGAGATACAACGGCCTTTTCCTTCCGAAGCGATCCAGCAACGGGCCATAAAGCAATTGCCCTGCGGAAATTCCGATAAAATATGCCGACAATGACAGTGAAACCTGGTTTACAGAAGTATGCAAGTCGGCAGCAATGGCTGTAAATCCCGGAAGATACATGTCGATTGAAAATGGACCGAGTGCAGTGAGCGAACCCAGGATCAGAATTAGGAAAAAGTATTTGCGCCCTGTCATTTACTGATAGTTTTCTGCAAAGATAGATTTATATCGGATACCTTTTCTGCGGAAAAAGCAAGATAATCGCGAAAACGTTATAGTTAAAGCAAAAAAACAAATTGGCGATTTTGCAGAGGAATAGGGTTACAAACCTCAAAACGAATCTTTTATTAACAAAACATTGGTATTTAATCGGCAGAAAAATCGGTTAAACGCATACAAATTTTGCGATTTATGCATTTCATCGAGTTTATCATGAGTTGACCCGAACTATTTCTTGGTCAATAAGCAATCCTATAAATTTGTTTCGAAATCTGAAGTGAAATTCCGAGCTTCATGGAACAGCTAAATATCCAGTGTATGAAAAAGAATTACGATGTGTTGTTAATCTTAGAAGGAACCTATCCATTTAATGGCGGGGGCGTTTCAACCTGGGCACATATGCTGTGCAATAAAGTAAAAAATGTTGACTATTCATTGTATTCCATCAATGCAGAATTTGAGG
Organism: Flavobacterium sp.; assembly: GCA_035286325.1. Lineage (GTDB taxonomy): Bacteria > Bacteroidota > Bacteroidia > Flavobacteriales > Flavobacteriaceae > Flavobacterium. The sequence goes on along the minus strand of DATHKH010000134.1, from coordinate 13,534 downwards.
TCAAGACAAAATATAAGTTGAGCGATAACGTAAAGCACGTTGTCCAGCTTCCAATGTGGTCGCCGCTTGAACCACAGGAAATGATTGACTACGGAAAAAAATACTACAAATTTGTTGAGAAGAAAGAGAAAAAAGACGACAATGTCATATCTGAAGTCTTTTTGCCAATTTTCGAAAGGCTGATCGCCAATATTTATTCTGACATCACCGATGTCGAGGAATTGGATGACACCATTTTCGACATGTGGAGATTCTTCCAGAAACACGATTACAAAAAAACGATGAAAAGCAGCCTGGTGTGGAATTCATTCTGCTACCATGTTGGTGATATTCTTGCAACCGACAATGATAAAGCAACACTTTATGATTTGACAGTAGCGATGAGATGGATTTACCGTTTCTTGCTTCCGCTGTCGGTTGAAGTGCCAAAAGCGGATATTTCCCACCTGACATTGGCAGGTTTCCCGGTTATCCCGGCTTTGGTATTGAAATACAAATACGGAACGCCGATGATTGTGACTGAGCATGGTGTATTCATCCGTGAAAGGCTGATTGCGATCAACACTTCGGAATATTCATTTTTCCTGAAAAAGATGTTGATTAAATTTTCTGAAAGCATTACCGAACTTGTTTATTATAAAGCTGACAGAATCCTGTCTGTGAATAAATTCAACATTTCCTGGGAAAAATTATATGGTGCGAATCCAAACAAAATTGAGGTCATCTATAACGGAATCGACCACCAGCTTTTTGTTCCGACCCCAAAACCACAGCACCTTGTTGGCACGCCGACAGTTGTAGCAGCGGCAAGGATTTTTGAGCTGAAAGACATCTTTACGATGATTCGTTCATGCGCCGTGGCAAAAAGAAGCATCCCAAATGTAAAATACCTGGTTTATGGCGACAATAATGCCGTACCTGAATATACCGAGCAATGTGAGAAACTGATTGACGAACTGGGCGTACGTGACAATTTTATATTGGCAGGTTACCATTCAAAACCGGAAACATTGTTTTGTGAAGGCGATATTTCAATCCTGACATCGATTTCTGAGGGTTTCCCTTATACCGTATTGGAATCAATGAGCTGTGGAATACCTGTTGTTGCGACAGATGTTGGCGGTGTGACTGAAGCACTTGATGAAAACTGCGGATTCATCTGCAAGCCGAAAGACCATGAAGAAATCGGGATGCGTGTGGTGGAATTGTTGCAGAACAAAGAAATGAGAGCACAAATGGGTGCTTATGCACGCAAGAAAGTAATTGATAATTTTACCATCGGGAAATTTATCAGTGAATATGAAGCAGTCTATGAAAGAGTCGTAAGGAAAGATACAAAAGAAGTTGTCGAACCAATCTTTATACAGCTGGAAGAAAGACAAGCAGCATCATAACCCAGATGATTCGTCCCCCCGAATTCTCCAAAATCCTACTAAATGGAAAATCAAAACGAAAATATCAAATCTTTGATAGTCGATATCAGAGAGAGAATAGGCAGGCCTGTCAGTAACAGGGTCGTTGTGGCTACCATTGAATCTTTAGGTATCCGAAACAAAGACACTGAAGCCGATTTTGGAATCCCATCTGTCTATGAACTTGCCGATTTGGTATTTTACGAACTGACCACTTCGGAAGAGCACATCGGTGCCAAAAACATCAAAGAAAGAGAAGCACAAACTGCCGGGCCAAAAACCATCCAGGTTTCCGATTATCTTTGGATCAAAGCCAAACTTTTTTTTGAATATTATCCCAAAGGACTTTTCTCCCTTTTCCCTGTAGTCCTGCAAATTATAGCCATTGTTATATTCGGGTATTCATTGTGGACATTCATCGGGTTTAACCATGTGCAATCGACTTCGGTAGTTTTGGGCGTTATGATTGGGCTGATTTCCACCGGCGGTTTTGTCCAGGTTATCGGACGACAGGCCTCATTTTACTGGAACCACGACGACTTTGTCATGGTCAGGGAAACCATCAATTACCTACTTAAAGCAGGTTCGATATCAATAGGGCTGGTTTTGTCGGTTATTTTTATCTGCAATTTCTTTTTCCACTTATATCCGTTCCAGGTTTTGTCTGTGGTTTTTACTTATGCTTTTTTGATTGGGTTGTTGTTGTTGCTTTTGGCACCGTTGCATACCATCAAACAGCGTTGGGTAATTTCATTGGCGATATTTTCAGGTACTGCAGTAGCGATTGTACTGAAAACACAAACCGAACTCATCACTTATGCCACGCATTGGATTGGCATTGGCGTAGCGATTGTCATTTCAAAATTATTCCTGACACTTTTTTTCAAGCGGCTGATCAAGAAGAAAAAAGCGTCTTCAAACCTGACCGTAAAATCGACTGTCGTACTGTACCACAATTATAAGTATTTCCTTTACGGGTTGTTTGTATATGTCTTTATTTTTATCGACAGGATTCTGGCTTGGTCGTCAACAATCAACGGGCCGCTGCCATTTGTAGTGTATTTTGAAAAGAATTACGAACTCGGAATGGATTTGGCCATCCTGGTCTTCCTTTTATTGACGGGCGTTCTCGAATACAGTATCGCATCATTTGCAAAATTCCTGGATATCGGACAAAAATTAACGCCACACGATTCGCCGGAATCATTCAATAAACTTTTACTGAAAATGTACCGCCAGCATGTCGCCTTATTATTTGTAACGGCGATAGGTGTTTTTGTATTGATCGATTACATTATGAATGCTTCCTGGGGTTACAAAGGACAGTTCAACGAAACCCTTGTCCCGCTTAGCATAAAAGTCTGTATCATTGGCGGAACCGGCTATTTTCTTTTGGCTTGGGGAATGTTAAATACCTTATATTTGTTCACATTGGGGCAACCTTCAAAACCTTTAAAAGCGATTATCGCAGCCTGTCTTGTAAATTTGGTGGTTGGGCTTATACTGAGCCGTTTCGTCAGCTATGAGTACAGTGTCATCGGAATGCTTTGCGGCGCTGCTGTCTTTATGTTGCTGACGCTCAGGGCAAATATCAAGTTTTTTAATAACCTCGATTACTATTATTATGCGGCTTATTAAGATGTTCCTTTTTATTCTTCCGTCGGTATTGGTGCCAAATGCCTATGCCGCCACGGTCAATAAAAGCACCGTACTGGTTTGTTATGGACGTTTGGACCCGGCAAGCATTAAAGGCTACAGCCTTGTGATATTGGAATCGGAAAACTACAATGCTTTTGAAATCAAGCAGATAAAATCGCAGAATGAAAAAGTCCTGGCTTATATCAGCTTGGGTGAAGTCAATAAAAATGCGGTCCATTATAAACTCCTGAAAGACAATACGCTTGGAAAGAATACGATTTGGGACAGTTATTACCTGAATCTTAAAGCCGGAAAAACCACCGAAATCCTGATGCAGATCATTGGTGAAACTTTACAACAAGGTTATGACGGTTTCTTTTTGGACAACATCGACAATTATACGTCATTTGGTCCGCAACCTGACCAAAAAACCGAACTGGTAAACCTGCTCAAAACAATCTACACCGCTTATCCTGATTATACTTTTGTGCAGAATGCCGGGCTTGACCTCATCAGCGAAACGGCGCCTTATATTGATGCGGTTGTCATCGAATCGATTGCGAGCAATTACACGTTCAATGACAAAAAATACAAATTGCGCGACGAAGCGGATTACCAAAATTATGTCGCCAAGCTAAAAGCGATCAATACCAATTACAATCTCCCGGTTATCCTGATTGAATATGCCGATACCGTAAAACTTCGCGACGACATCGAAAAAAGAATCAATAATCTCGGATATGAATATTTTATAGGGCAGATCAATTTACAGGCTGTTCCTAAATTCTCAAACTAACCCTATGCTATTAACAAGCTCCATCATATTAGGTTTTATCCGGCTGTGTTTCCTGCTGCTTTTTCTGTTCTACCTGAACAGGAAGCTGGTCAACACGTCCGAATCTAATAATTTCCTGGAGTTTTTGGTATTGCAATGGTTCAAATACGGGAGTATTATTGCCATCATCATATTTGTAACGGTGCAACTGAGTATTTACGATTTGCTGAACTGCATCTTAATCCTGCTCGCTGTCATTGCCATTGATTACATCGGCATCAGGAATCTCAGGAATTTCCGGGAATATTTCGACAACACCGCAAAAAAGAATATCCACAAATTGTTGAAACACGTGGAATTGAAAAGGCCAATATTTTCCTGGCTTGGATTTAAAAAAAAAGCTACTGCTTCGGGCAATAGCTACTTCATCATTTCCCTGATTATCATGTTGGCGGCCATTACTTTTGGCAGCAGGTTTTATTTCTTCAAATACGACCTCTATACTTTGTCCAATGGCTGGATTGCCGACCTGGAAAAAGTCATCGATTTTGATTCACAAATCTGGTTCCTCAAAGAAACAGCGGTTGCCGGTGATTTGATATTCGTCAATTTTTATGCAAAGATTGCAGACGTCAGCCCTGAAATTGCCCTGCAATCCATGGGAATATTAGAATCGACGCTCATCAGCATTTTGCTGTTTTGGGTGATCCGTAAAATCACGCCGTCAAGAAGCCTTGCGCCAATCATCGCGGCATTGTCATTCGCATTGGCCTATACGCTGACGCCTGTCAACATTTATTTCCTGTTGCAAAACAAGCCGATTTTCCTTGGATTGGCATTTGGTCTTCCAACAATGGTTTTCTTGCTGCGCCCGGGGTTATTGAAATTCAAAAAAACGAATTATTTCTTCAGCATGTTGTTTGTTTTCATCACCATCGGGCTGATAGATCTGTTTACCTTATTGATCCTATTTCCGCCATTCCTGTTTTTTGCGGCCATATTTACAAGAAGAAAATCGAGGAAATATTTCTGGATAGGCGCTTTGGGCTATCTTGCTGCCCTTGCGACATTGCTGGCGATTTACGGATTGATCTGTTTGTATTTCGAATCGGATCTGGGCATATTCCTGCATTCAAACCTGTTGTCGGTCAGTTCCTATACTTATATCCCACAATTGCTGGTTTCCTTTACGAAACTCCAGGATTATTACCAGATCAGCACTTTTGTGGGAATGATTCTGCTGTTGTTTTTTATCCTTTATCGAAAGGAAAACTGGAGCGCATCATTTGCATTCCTGTTGTATTTTAATTTCCTGATCCTGTTGGGCCACGTCCAAAGTTCGTGGATTGACCCCGATTTGCTGAACCAGGCGCTTTCGGTATTTATGCCGATTGTTGCAGGAATCAATGCGGCAATCATCATCAATCTTTTGAAGCCGGTATTTTCGAAAATGGAAATGCTGAACAAATTTGCCGTTGCGATATTGCTTGGCGGTATTTTATTTTGTGCCGTCTATTACCAAAAAGACACTATTGAAAAGCTGGAAGCAGCCGATACGACACCAAAACAGGTGCTGGATGCATACGACAAAATATCAACAACATATTTCCCATTTTCGTATGAAGTCGTCAATGATGATGCAACACAGGTCATCAGCACCAACAAGCATTTCTTTATGAATTATTCCGATTTTTTATATGATTATCCACGACAGGATTCCATTTATTTTAAGAACATTGGCAATCCTAAATTTTTTAAGAACAACCCACAGTACGTGCTTCCGAAAAGCGTATTGCTGTTTGTTTTCAGTCCCGAAGAAGCCGAAATGTATGGCGAAAACGGCGACATTTCTTCAAAATTGATGGATCAGTTAAAAATGCTTAAGAAGCGAGGCCGCAAAATTGAGTTGTTCTACAACAACGACGATGTGAAAGTGTATGAGATAATCAATGAGGCTGATGAAAGTAAAATCTCGGATTTAATATATTAATTATGAGAGCAAAGACCCCAAAAATTCATATTTACAAGAGGCTGGTTTTCGCTTTTGCTTTTGCACTGGTGTTTGCCGGCTGTGGAAAGCTCGAAAATTTTGACGCTGATGATTTTGATTTGTTCGGCAAAGACGACAAGGAACTGGCAGAATTACGCCAGTATGCAGAACCGGCAGAATCGAATGCGCCGTTGGTCGAATACATTACTGATGCCGCAACACCACAAAGCGTTGAATATGAACAGCATTTAAAAAAGATCTGCGATTATGCAAAGTTTCCATTCAGGTCTGTTGATTTAGCTGCATGGAATGCTACAGCGGCAATTTCGCCTTCAACACGCGTACTTTGTATCCTTGAAACCAGAAAATTAAACCAGGCTTCCATCAATAAAATAATTGATTTTGTTGCCAATGGCGGGACTTTATTCATGCCTTTTGCCAGTGAAGACAAAAGAATCGCTTTCCTGATTGGCTTTAAGCCCGAAGCGGAATATGCGACAGATACCAAATCGGCAGGTTTTCATTTCAGCACGGCGATTTTGCCGAACATGAAAGACAAAAACTATGGTGATGATATCGTTCACTTTGGTTTTGCAAAAGAAAATTTCTCAAAAAGCGTCCGTATATTGGCCACTGCGATGAACAACCCGAATTACCCGTTGGTCATTGAAAACCCAATAGGAAAGGGGAAAGTATTTTTTTACAACACTTCTGATGATTTTGAAAAAATAGACCGTGGGTTGCTGTTTTCAGGGTTGTTGAAAGGCCTTGAAGGCATTCCGTACCCGATTGCCAATACGAGTACAGTTTTTCTTGACGACTTTCCATCGCCGGTTTACAATAACATCGACGAGCCTGTAAAATCGGAATACAATGTATCACTGAACGATTTTTATAAAAAAATCTGGTGGCCTGATATGGAGGTTTTGGCCAAAAAGTACAACATCAGCTATTCTGCGATGATTTGCTTTGACTACAAAAACAAAGTAGAACCGCCATTTATATTTGACCAATGGGATGCCAATAAAATCAGGGACAACAAAAAGGTTGAGCCAATCAGCGACTGGTTGGTCAGGGATGCCGCCAAAAATGGCCACGAACTCGCATTCCATGGATACAACCACGCTGAATTGACAAAAGAAGATTGGCCAAACCAGCAATTTATCGGGACAGCATTGAAAGCAGCCGAGAAAAAATGGGTAGTAAGCAACTTCGGGCCGTTGCCTGTGACTTATGTCCCGCCTTCGAATATCATTGATAAAGCCGGCGTTAAGTTGGTTAAGGAAGGTATGCCTTCACTCAAATTCATGTGCAGCACATATCTCGGAGATCTCGAAGAGGGCGGAGGCAGGGAGTTTGATTTCGATCCATATAACAAAGAACTTTTCGATTACCCACGGACTTCCAGCGGTTTTTACATGAACGCAAAAGCGAAATACGCGCAGGAATCGAGTTATTTATTTACGGGAATCTGGACGCATTTCGTCCATCCGGATGACATTTACCAGATTCCAAATGGCTACGATAAAAAAAGCCAGGGTAATTTCGATCTTAGGAATGCCAGGGGTTTAGGATGGAAAACCACAAAAGGAAAACCGATTGGGCTTTTGACTGAATTTAGTGGCTATTTACAGGAAATGACGATTGCTTTTCCACAGATGCGGTTTGTGAATGCCGGTCAGGGCGGCGCTATCGTAAACGATTGGCGGGCTTCAAGATTCAGCCATAAAAGTGGGGAAGGAAGTTATACCGTAGAAGAAGTGAATCCGGATAAATCGCTGTCAGACAATCAATATTGGTTTTTATATGCAGGAAATGCAAATGTGGCCAAAATTGAGCAACAGCTAAAAAACGAGTCGGTCATCTTTTCGAAAACGATTTACATGGATGGCTATTTGTATACGATTTATACGAATACGCCAAAACTGACGCTTCGCGATCTGCAATATAAAAGTCCGGCACAATTGACCGCGATGAAACAAGTCGGCAAAAAAGTGCAGAATGACTATAAAAGATACTTGGCAAATGTCACTAAATTCACTTCAGGTGGAATGGATGTGGCAGATGATTCCGACAAGAAATTCAAGCTTGAGCTTGCTGCATTGAAAAAGAAAATGCTTACTGAAGCCGTGATTGATTCTGTTACCTGGAACAAATATGCGAAGTACATGAACTGGGAAGACCGCGGAATTGATGTCTGGAAAATGCTCGAAGAACATGTGGTCAAGCATCCGTCAAAGGAAAATGTCATGTATTCAAAAGAGCTCGCAAAAATTGTAGATTATCCAAACGAGCTGAGCAGGGAGAAATGGATGAATGCACAACTTTTGGTCACGCCAAACGATAAAGATTTGCTGAACAGCTATGTCGCATCTTATTATACGCCTGAAAATCAGGAAAGAATCAGGATTGCCTTGCAGAATCTTTTAAAAGTCGATACGAGTTTTGCTACTTATCTCATGTATATCGAGCACCTTTTGGCTTATGATCCGCCGGCAGCGCTTGAAGAGCTCCAAGACAAAACACCGTCGGCGGATTACAAAACTGTTGCAACAGATGTGGCGTGGCTTTTTGCCAATGACAACCAATTGCAAAAGGCGTATGATTGGTCATTGCTCAGCGATGAGATTGATTTCCCGACAAAAATGGAATGGCTCATCGAACTCAAATCATATAAAACGCTCGAAACGGAATACAAAAAATACATCATAAAACATCCGGATGATTACCAATCAAAAGCCGCGATGAGTGATGTATTTTATGACCAGGGAAGATTCCGGGATTCGTGGATTTTGGCCAACAGCCTGCCTGAAAGCCCTGAAAAAGACGCTTTGCGGAGTAAACTTAATGCTGATGTCCTGGATGTTGCTGAAGATTTGCAGCAGGAATTGCTTGCCGATCATTCGGAATTGTTCTTGCCGGAAGTAAAAGACAAGCTGACAAAAACATACCGGAAAGAAAGGGGGAATTTCATTGCGTTCAACAGCCAGACTGAAACCAACAAGAATGATCCGTCTTCATTTAAAAATGTACTTTCCTATAATTTTTACGATAAAAAACAAAACCTTCACAGTATTGCAGCGACATACAGTACGATGTATAAAGTCAACCTTGAGGTAAAACCAAAAGACCTTGACAATGTCACGCATGCGATAGGCGGTATCCAATACCAATTCAACAATGCGAAAGTCGATGACAAATGGCAATACTGGACCAGGGCAAGAGTTGAATATAGCGACTACCAAAGATTCTTTTACCAGTTTGGAGCAGGAATAAACCTTTCGAAAGAGAAGAATTATAAATCGGTGGAATTTAAAATTTTCCCAACTGAAACCGGCGCTGCACACAGCAAACGGATTTACAGATCACAATTAAATTTATATCAGGACGCTTATTTCCTGAAATATTTCAACGGAAGTTTGTCTTTGCAAGGAGATTATTATTCCGATACGAAACCGAATTCGAATGTCAAAATTGGAAAATCCTATGAAGGCGGTATGACAGGAAGGCTCATTTGGGACAATGGCGTGGAAAAGAAATCGAGATTCCTGCCTTTTATTGAAGGAACGGTGACACAAGCTTCTATTGGCGACCATTTTGTCGATCCTTCTGAAGGCTATCCGTATTGGATTATTGATGACCGTAAGTTTGGCGGTGGCGGATTGGGATGGAAATACGGGCTTCCGAACACCAACCTGGTTGCACGGCTGGAAGCAGCCTATTTTTTCGATAATTACGCCAAAGACTTCGAGCGATATGTTGGAGAAGTCGCTTACCAAATTTTCGATTATACCTTAATTACAGCTTCATTTGAAGTCTATACACAATCAAAATACTATTCAAATGCGCTCCAATTTGGCGTAAAATACAATTTGAAGAAAAGGCAAAAAAAATAGTCACTGAGGACAGTAGGAATCCTCAGTGACTATAGAAATAAAAACAAACTAAACTTTTATAACTAACAGTAATAACTAAGATTAGTGGCTCACGATAATTCTTTTCGTCTCTTTTCTGTCACCATTTGACAGCGACACAAAATACACGCCATTGCTGAGGCTTTCAGTATTCAATGTCATTTTATTGGAAGAAACAACCGTTAGCTTGGCGCTCATGGTTTGTCCAATCGTATTGTAAACAATCACTTTATAATCTTCAATGCCGTCAAGTTCCATGACCAGTTCGTTATTGGTTGGCACCGGATAAATAACCAATTTGGTTCTGGCATCATTATCAGCAACACCGAGAGATGTACTGATGGTTACGGTATGCAATAAATTGTTGTAACCTGTTGTGCTTTCCCACGTTCCGGTATTGGCCAATTGGATTGAATATTCAGGGCGTGTTGACAAACCTGTATCTGCATCCGGCAATTTCAGGAATAATTTATAGTTTCCTGCAGGAACGGTTGTAGGGATTGAAATGTTTTCAGTAACAGTTGTCGTGGCTTCCGGAGCCCATAATCTTGGGTCAGAATTGATGGCAATCGAATATTCAGCATTTGAAACCGTATTTCTTAAAACGAGGTACGGAATCCTTTGGTTGAAAGGTGTTGCAAACCCGGAGTTCTTAATTTTCAGGGTGATTGGCATTACACCGCCAATGGCTGCAGCGGTTGGATATGTACCGGTGACCAGTTCAAAACGATAGCCAAGCCTTCTTTCCATTTCAGTATAACAACCTCCGTTTTCCCAACTTGCCAATACATCCGGATGGTATCCTGAATTTGCATAGCTCCAGTGGAATTTGGCCATTTCACCAACCGCGGTCGTACACTGTGATCGAGGTGCATTTACGGCACAAGTTTCACCGCCCATCGGGACATATTTTGTTTCCTGCTGCAGGTAAGCATAATCAGTTGTAAGATTGTCATATGTGCCTTCATCATCAGTACTTGAAAGGAAACAGTCATTGTGATGTCCAAGTCTCGCAACGGCGGTACTCGTAAAAGCCTGAGTCAGCGACAAGGCAGTCTGGACACCAAAAGAATTGCGTTTCAGGGTTGGCGTACGCATTTGGACCATTCTGTTGTTTGGCAATGCATTCAGGAGCGCAGTGACCACTTCTTTGCGATTGGTATAATCTGTAGCACTTGGCGGGTTTCCGAAATGGTCTGTATAATACCATTCGCCCCAAGTTCCAATAAATCCGGCCTGGACAGCAGAGATCACATCACCATTTGCCATTAATATTGGTTTTAATTGTGCGATATGCGCCAATATTTGTGCTTTAGTGGCGTCTAACGCACTATCTCCGACATCATCGGAATAGGCAAAGCGCAGGATACATTTGACACCTGCGGAACGCATTTTGGCAAAATCAGATTGCATATTCGTAAGATAAGTGCTTGAAATAGGAGAATTTACAAAGTCATCAAGATAAAACAGTCTCAGGATTAATGTAATATGGTCATTAGTGCGATTTGTAATCATTGAACTCTGGTTCAATGCATCGTATCCACTTGGAAACGTTTCCTCGTGTTTGTAAAACCCTCTTTCAGGGTTTGAGATTGTAGCCGTTGAACTGGTATATGTAACAGTGGTTTGCGAACTTCCATAGTAGGATAGAAGCAATGCGAGTAGGGCGATAAAATTCTTCATAGTAGGTTAAGTTTTTAAACAAAATGTTTGGGACATTTTAATTAATAAAATATGTTTGTTCAAAGGGCATCTTTCCGGTTAGCTGTCAAGCGTTTGGGAGGACGTTTAACGGCTGAGACAAATCTATTTGTTAGGAGGTAAAATCAAAATAAAAAAGTGTTAAAATTCAGCTTTTCATCGACGAAATGCACTGTTCAACGGTTTTTGTAAGTATTAGATTATAAATAAGCTGTTTATTGTAGGATAAGTTTTATTGATTTTCGGTCAAAGTTATTAACTATTCGGTTTAGTTTGTTGATAACTGGCCAAAAAGCACCTGTTAAGTGCATATAAAATCGACGAACTGCAATAATTTTGTCGACGAACTGCAATTTGCACTGTAGATCAGCACATTAAAAATCAGGTTTTTTTGCCAATTTTGATACCTAAATTGATTCGGAATGACTTGAATTTCGAATGGATTTCCAAACGCAATAATCGCTTCTTATTTTTACAAATGGATATTTTTATTCTGAATATTTGATTAATCTGCATAAGGTTCTGAATGAAATATAATTCGTAATACACGTAAACAAATATATAATATTATGCACTATAATTTATATTATGTAAAATATACTTTTGCCTTTTACTCCTTGCGTTGTTTGATAATATAGACTATTTTTACAAAGCTTATCCATATCTGTGACTTATGAATGCCATAGCTGCCCGCATCGCCGATTTCCTTAAAGAATACCCGCCATTTAACAATCTCACCCATGAGAGCCTGATTACAATTGCTGAAGGAATTCGTGTCATTAATCTTGAAAAACATAAAACTTTATTCCAGATTAACGACGTTCTGCATGACAGTTTTTATGTAGTGGCTTCAGGACTGATCAATTTATCAGTGGTTTCAGATGCCGAAGAAACGCTTTTGAACAAATGTTATCCCGGCGATATCTTTGGCTTACGTCCTTTTTTTGCCAAAAACAATTACCAGATGACTGCAAAAGCCCGTGAAGAATCGGTTGTATTTGCTATTCCTATTGCTGTTTTCCGTCCGTTTGTTGCGAGCAATTCTGAAGTCCTGAATTTCCTGCTCGAAAGTTTCGCAACCAACACCATCAATCCTTACGATAAAGAGAACAGGAAACTGCTTTCCGACAATACCGGTTATTCTGGCCAGCAGGCTGAAATCCAATATTTCCAGTCTTTGGCATACAATAAAGCGCCTTTAAAATCTACAGCATCTGCCATTGTAAAAGATGTTGCACAGATTATGACCGATAACCTGATGGACAGTGTCATTATTGCCCACCAGAATCTTCCTGTCGGAATCGTTACCGATATGGATTTGCGCACCAAAATTGCCACCGGCCGTTATCCCGTGACAACGACAATTGATAAAATAATGGCTTTCCCGGTCATTACCGTGGCTGAAAACGTTTCGCTGGCCGAAGCCCAACTGCTGTTATTAAAGCATAATGTCAGCCATTTGTGCGTGACATCGGACGGTTCTGATAAGTCTGAAATCAAGGGGATTATTTCCCAACGCGACCTTATTGTTGCCCAAGCCAGTAATCCCGGGGTTCTGATCAAGGAAATCAAGCGCTCAAAAGATGCCAGGGATTTGAAGAATGTACGCAACAAACTCACCGAGCTGATCCAGACTTCCATCTCAAAAAATATCCCGCTGACACATATTAACAATATTGCAGGTGAAATCAACCTTGCAATGGTACGCCGTTCCGTTGAGTTGGCTATCCTGGATTTAGGCTCGCCTCCTGCCCGTTTTGCCTGGCTCAGCATTGGAAGCCAAGGCAGGAAAGAACAGCTATTGCTGACTGACCAGGACAGCATTCTTGTTTTTGAGGATGTCGCAGCCGATAAATACCGCGACGTAAAGGATTATTTCCTAAAACTTGCCAAAAAGACGACTGCTACATTGGAAAAAGTCGGTTACTCCTATTGCCCATACGGTCATATGGCAAGTAATATGTTATGGTGTAAGTCACTGACTGACTGGATAAAACAGTACAATACCTGGATGAATAATCCCGGTGAAGGAAAGGACATCAGCAGCATATTCTTCGACTATGAAATAGCGATTGGCGAGCCAAAAATCGAGGAAGCCATCACG
>DATHKH010000133.1:0-10605 GCA_035286325.1 Flavobacterium sp. | reverse complement strand
ATATCGACGAAGTGCTGGATTTGCATCTGGTTGATGTCGAAAGCGTCCAGGCCGCGAAATTCAAGATTGTTGTTGACGGCGTGAATTCGTCCGGCGGTATCATCATCCCGAATCTATTGGAGCAAATGGGCGTTGAAGTCGTTAAATTGTATTGCGAACCAAACGGCCATTTTCCGCACAATCCCGAGCCATTAAAGGAACATTTACAGGACATTTGCGAATTGGTCGTCAAAGAAAAAGCCGACCTTGGAATCGTTGTCGATCCGGATGTTGACCGCCTGGCTTTCATCAGCGAAGACGGAGAAATGTTTGGCGAGGAATATACACTTGTGGCTGTTGCCGATTATATTTTGAGCCGCACACCGGGCAATACGGTATCCAATATGTCGTCTTCGCGTGCGTTGCGCGACGTGACGAATCTGCACGGCGGAACCTATGAAGCCAGTGCAGTAGGTGAAGTCAACGTTGTCGAACTGATGAAAAAGAACAATGCAGTCATCGGTGGCGAAGGCAATGGCGGCATCATTTATCCGGAATTGCATTATGGCCGTGACAGTTTGGTTGGCGTGGCTTTATTCCTGACACATTTGGCCGAAAAAAGAATGAAGGTTTCCGAATTGAGAAAAACCTATTCCCAATATTTCATGAGCAAAAACAAAATTGAACTGACGCCGGAAATCGACGTCGATAAGATTTTGGAGGCGATGACCGAAAAATACAAAGCCGAAGACATCAAGACGATTGATGGCGTCAAAATCGACTTTGCCGAAAATTGGGTGCATTTGAGGAAATCCAATACGGAACCGATCATCAGGATTTATACCGAAGCGGCCACGCAGCAGGAAGCCGATGATTTGGCGTTGCGGATTATGAATGAGATGAAGGCGATTGCCGGCATTTAACCCGAAATTAAAAATTAATAATAACCCGGTTGAATGCCGGGTTTTGTTTTTAGTAGCTGTTCCTGCTTTCCGCTGCAATCTTTTATCAGGATTTGCTTTTCGCTGCGCTCCAAGCGAATCCTAAAAAAGGATTTCCGCTGCAATCAGGGCTAGGGCTTTCCGATTTCCGTTGACAGATTTGCTAAATTTGCTTATCTTTAGCCCCAAATAAAAATGCAATGACTTCCACGGAAACCGCCACTTCATTAGAACAATATTTCCAGCAATTCCGGAAAAACATCATCGGCATCGACCAGGAATTCACATCGCCTTTCGGGAAAAAGAAAATCATTTATACCGACTGGACCGCAAGCGGCCGTTTGTATCGCCCGATTGAGGAAAAAATGATGAACGAATTCGGCCCTTTCGTAGCCAATACGCATACGGAAACCACGGTATCTGGAACAGCTATGACCATGGCATATCATGAAGCGCGGCATATCATTAAGCACCACGTCAATGCCAATGAGAATGACGTTTTGATTACGGCCGGTACCGGAATGACCGGTGTCATCAATAAATTCCAGAGGATTTTGGGATTAAAAATCCCTGAAAACCTAAAGCCTTTTACGTTGATTCCCGAGGAAAAACGCCCGGTGGTTTTCATTTCCCATATGGAGCACCATTCCAACCAAACATCATGGCTTGAAACCATCGCAAGGGTAGAAGTCATTCCGGCCTGCGAAAAAGGTTTGCCCTGTATGGACAGTTTTGCGGCGCTGCTTGAAAAATATAAGAACCACACTTTAAAAATAGCATCGATTACGTCATGCTCGAATGTCACCGGAATCAGGACAAACTATTACGAAATCGCCAAATTGATGCACAAAAATAATGGCGTTTGCTTTGTAGATTTTGCGTGTTCGGCGCCATACGTCGACATTGACATGCATCCAAAAGATGAAGAAGCTTACCTGGATGCGGTTTTCTTTTCGCCGCACAAATTCCTCGGCGGTCCGGGAACGTCGGGCGTTTTGATTTTCAACAAGAAACTATACAAGAATATGGTTCCCGATCATCCGGGCGGCGGCACTGTCAGCTGGACAAATCCATGGGGCGAACACAAATACCTCGACAATATCGAAGAACGTGAAGATGGCGGCACACCTGGATTTTTACAAGTCATCAAAACAGCATTGGCCATCCAGCTCAAAGAGAAAATGGGTGTCAAAAACATTTTGGAACGCGAGCATGAGATTGTCGATTATGTATTTTCGGAACTCGGAAATATTCCAAACATCACCATTCTTGCCGACCAGCATAAAGACCGTCTTGGCGTGATTTCCTTTTACATTGACAAGATGCATTTTAATCTTGGTGTGAAATTGCTGAACGATAAGTTTGGCATACAAACACGCGGCGGCTGCAGTTGTGCCGGAACTTACGGACATTATTTGCTGCATGTCGATCAGGAAACATCGCATTTATTGACCGATAAAATCACTTTGGGCGACCTGATTGAAAAACCGGGATGGATCAGGATGTCGATTCACCCGACGACGACCAATGCAGAAATCCGTTTTGTTTGTGACAGCATCAAAGCTTTGGCGGAAAATCACCAGGAATGGGCGAAGGATTACAATTACAATAAAAACACGAATGAATTTGTCCACCAAAATGCCACGGCGCCAGAGAAAGAAATGGTTAAGCGTTGGTTTGGACAGTAGGTTTTTGTGATTTCCAGCGCTTGTGCGTCCACAAATAGAATTCGGGCGCTTCACGGATTTGCTCTTCCACACAGGCCATGAAAGCATCTGAAATCGCATAATCTGGCGCTGCTTTCGGGTTTTCAAAAGTCTTTACGAAAGTCGCTTCATAATAACCGCGTTTCAGTTTCTTGACTTTCAGAAAAATCACATTCATATCAAATCGTTTCGCGAGCATTTCGGCGCCCGTAATGATTGGGCTTTCAATGCCCATGAACATACCCCAATGGTATATTTTGGATGCTTTCGGCGATTGGTCGCTCGCAAATCCATACACGCCCAAAGCCCCTGAAGCCTGGTTTTTCTGTATGGTTGGGATGGTTTCTTTGGTCGTAATGAGATGCGCTTTAAATTTCGAGCGGATGTCGCGCACCATTTTGTCGAAATACTTGTTGGCAATTCTTTTATAAATGGCAAAGCCCGTAAAGCCGATGTGTTTATTCATCGAAATCACCCATTCATAACTCGCATAATGCGCGCACATCAAGGCGATGCTTTTCTGTTTTTTCTCAAGGTCGAGATACATGTCGAGATTGGTAAACCTGAAGCGTTTACCCATTTCGGCTTCCGACATGTTCATCGTTTTGATGGTTTCAAGGAACATGTCACAAAGATGGTGGTATGATTTTTTTTCGATCGACAACCTTTCTTTCGCAGTCAGGTTTGGAAAAGCCATCGCGATATTGCTGCGTACAATTTGCTTGCGATACCCAACGATATGGTAAACGATAAAATAAACGAAATCCGAAAACAGGTAAAACAGGCGATAAGGCAAAATGGAAATGAGCCAAAGCAAAGGATAAACAAGCACAAAAATGAATAACTGCATTCCGTAAAATTTTAACTACGTTCATTTCGGCCTAACGGCCTCGGGTGCAAATATACAGTTAAAACGCAATTTTGACATTTGGCTTTAACAAAAGGTAAGGAAAGATTCCTATTTTTACGGTTCACAAATCGATGCCCTATGTATATTGTTCTTATTGCCATTATTGTCATCAATATTATTATCAGCTACAAAGGTTTTGAAGACCAATCCTTTTTCAGGAAATACGAGTTCCATATCGGAAGCATCCGCGCAGGCGAACAAATCAGGATGTTTACCTCGGCATTTTTGCATGCCGATATTCCGCACCTGGCTTTTAATATGCTGACACTTTATTTTTTCGCGCCAGTTGTCATTGACTTTCTTGGGAATCCTTCATTTGTGTTGGTCTATGCCGGCAGCCTGATATGCGGCAGCCTGTTGACATTATATTTTCACAAAAATGATTACAGTTACCGCGCCATTGGTGCTTCAGGTGCTGTGACCGGGGTTTTGTATTCGGCTATTTTACTGCGCCCGGACATGGATTTATTCCTGTTTTTTATACCGATTCCAATTCCTGCTTATCTTTTTGGGATTGGCTATTTGCTGTATTCCATTTACGGGATGAAAGCCAAAAGAGACAACATCGGGCATACCGCCCACTTTGGCGGTGCCATCGGCGGTTATGCGATCACTTTGTGCAGGAATCCCGATTTGTTCGTCGAACATACCCAGATGGTCATCATACTGGCCATTCCGATTGTGATTCTTTTTATCCTCGAAAAGCTCGGCAAGATTTAGTGGCACAACATTTGGAAGGCGGCGGAAACATTTAATCAAAATCTAATAAACATGAAATCTACGATTCACGAAAACCAAAAAAACAATTTACAGCGCTTGGGTAAAAAGGCATTCTTAATTTTAGCTTTGGCATTTATGACGATTGCCGGAGCGCAGGAAACAAAACAGATTCCACAAATCAACGTTTCAGGTGAAGGAAAAGTAAAAGCAGTGCCGGATCAGGCTTTTATTTCTGTGTCTGTCGATACCAAAGGGAATAATGCGACCGACGTGAAAAAGCAAAATGACATCGTCGTTGAAAAAGTCATCCAGGCGATCAAAAAATCAAAATTGCCAAAAGAAGACGTGCAAACGCAGCGCATTTCGCTCAACCCGCAATACGATTACGACAAAAAGAAATACACTTACAATGCAACACAAACCATCCAGATTTTGCTCAAAGACCTGAGCCAATATGACGGCCTGATGGAAGAATTGATCAACGCCGGAATCAACAGGATTACGAACGTCGAATTCAGGTCTTCAAAAATAGACCAGTTAAAATCGGAAGCGCGCAAACTCGCAATGAAAGAAGCAAAATTGAAAGCTGAGGACTATGTATCGGTATTGGGACAAAAAGTAGGGAAGGCATTGACCATTTCCGACAATACACAGGTCTATTATCCACAGCCGATGTATCAAATGAAAGCGATGGCCAATGGCGATGCTTCAGAGCAAAGGGAAACTTTAGCCATTGGGGAAATCGATATTACGGCCAATGTGAATGTGAGTTTTATCCTGGATTAACCTGTTAAAATAAAATTATATCCCGTTTCATTATGAATCGGGATTTTTTTTTGGGCACATCGCCAGGATTTTTCTAGCTGCAAAATCCTGGCGTCGGGCTTTTCGCTGTATCTTTTATTGCGCTGCGCTCCATAATAAGGATGCCGCTGCAATCCCTTGTGCGTGGGTAATATGAAACCGGGTTGATCATAATAACGGCTGGATTACTTCAGTGATCCTTTTTGGGGGAACCTTGCACAAAACAAAAAACCTGTTTTCAATCAAGCGGGCTTGTTGAAAACAGGTTTTTTGTTTTTTGTGGGGAGAGCAGGATTCGAACCTGCGAAGTTCTCACAGCAGATTTACAGTCTGCCCTCGTTGGCCGCTTGAGTATCTCCCCGACGCCGTTTCGCGTGCAAATATAGAAACTGTTTTCATTGCTGCAAATAAAAAACACCAGTAAATTTGCGGGTTTTCGTTAAGGAATTGGGAATGAAACAAATAAAAAAATCTCCACATGGGAGATTTTTGATAACGTTGGTATTTTTGTTATTGCAACAGTTCCTTAAGCTTGGATTTTAAGGCTTCACCATGCAAATCTTTCGCAACTACGAAACCATTCTGGCTTAATAAGAAATTGGAAGGAATAGCAGAAACGCCATATTGGATCGCAATCGGGTCTTGCCACCATTTCAGGTTTGAGATATGCGTCCACATCAAATGGTCTTTTTGGATGGCTTCTTTCCATTTGTCGGCTTCTCCCGGTTTGTCTAACGATACGCTGATGATGTTCAGCCCTTTTGGATGATATTCGTTATAAATCGCCAATACGGCAGGATTTTCAGCCCTGCATGGCCCACACCATGAAGCCCAAAAATCAATCAAGGTCACTTTTCCCAGGGATTCTTTTAGTGAAACCATTTTGCCTTCAGGATTTGGCGCTGAAAAATCCGGTGCTTTGCGGCCAACAGCAACACCTTTCATGTCTTTCAGTTTTTTGGCGATATTTTTCCCGACTTTAGTGTTTTTCATCGAAGCGTCAAGTCCGTTGAAGCTTTTCTCGATTTTTGGCAAGTCCGGCATATAATTGTTAAACAGGCTTTGTACCAACAGAAGGGATACGAATGATTTGGGGTGCGCTTTAACAAATTCGTCACCTTTGGTTTCCATTTCTTTCTGGATTCCGCCGTATTCTTTTCTGAGTTTGTTGATGACAACAGTATCCTGTTTGGCCATTGCTTCCTGCATTTTTGCCTTGTTGGCTTCTTCAAATGCTTTTAGTTTTTTCTGTATTTTAAAGCCAAGGCCATTGAATTCTGTCAATTGGTCATTGTTCTCGGTTCCCGAAATTTTGTTCAGGAATATGGTGTCTTTGTTGATTTCGATAGTCGTTTTTTCACCGCTTTCAAGAATGGCAAATGATTTTGACTGGACATCCTGGATTGAAATGGAGTATAATGAAGGTTCAGAAATTTTTCCGGTAAATTTAAACTTGCCGCCTTTAATTTGCACGGTATCAAACGGAACGATTCCAAGTTTGTCGTCGAGCGTTTCAAGGATGATTTTTTTGCCGTCCGGCACATTTTTGACGGAACCTTCTAAGACGAATTCACCGTCGCCAACATTGCTGCAGGAAAATAAAGCAGATGAAAGTGCAAGCACTAAAAGTATTTTTTTACCAATGGTTTTGTAATTGTTCATATTTTGATTGTTTTGTTAAAATTCAGATGCAAAAATATTTAAAATTATTAGCCGCGAAGCCAATTTTGGCTTAATTTTATTATTGTGACTGGCACACGAAACGGCTGAGCTTTACGTTCGTATTCCGGATGCCTGCGATTCCTTTTTCTACGTTGATGATATTGTGGTAACCTCTTGATTTTAAGACAGAAGCCATGATTACCGAACGGTAGCCTCCGGCGCAATGCAAATAGAAATCAGCGTCTTGCGGCACTTCATTTAAATGGCTGTTAATCGTGTCCAATGGCAAATTGATCGCATTTTCAACATGTTCCGCTTCAAATTCGCCTGGTTTTCTCGCATCAACGACTTTAAGGCTGCTTGTTTCCATCGCTTTTGCAAAGGTTTCAGGTGATATGGATCCTACACTGTCGGTTTCAAATCCTGCGGATTTCCATGCGTCGATTCCATCTTTCAGATAACCCAAAACATGGTCGAAGCCTACGCGCGACAAACGTGTAATCGTTTCTTCTTCTTTTCCTTCAGGCGTCACTAGCAATATTGGCTGCGTGACATTCATCAGCAAAGCGCCAACCCAAGGAGCAAAATTCCCTTGTATACCGATAAATATCGAACCCGGAATGTGTTCCTTTACATAATCGTTTTCGTGTCGCACATCAAGGACAACGGCATCCGATTGGTTCGCGATTGCCTCAAATTCATTTGCTGTCAATGACTTGAAGCTTTTTTCGAGCACCGAATCCAGGCTTTCATAACCTTTGATATTCAGCATGACATTTTGCGGAAAATAGGCCGGAGGCGCGCCCAATCCATCGAGGAGTTCGTCAATGAATTCTGCTTTTGTCATATCCGCACGAAGCGCATAATTCGTCTTTTTCTGGTTGCCCAAAGTATCGGTTGTTTCCTTGCTCATGTTTTTGCCGCATGCACTTCCTGCGCCATGGCTCGGATACACGATCAAGTCGTCGGTCAGCGGCATGATTTTATTCCGCAAAGAATCAAATAAGTAGCCTGCCAATTTTTCCTGCGTCAGGTCGGTTGTCATTTCCTGTGCCAAATCCGGGCGCCCGACATCGCCAATGAATAAGGTATCGCCGGTAATGATACCGTGCTGTTTGCCATTTTCATCAATTAGCAAATAACAAGTGCTTTCCATCGTATGGCCTGGAGTATGAATCGCTTTTACAATACAATTTCCAACTTTGAATTCCTGGTCGTCAGTGGCAATGATGGCATCAAATTCTGGACTTGCCGTCGGACCGTAAACGATTTTTCCGCCGGTTTTTTTCGCAAGGTCGAGATGCCCGGAAACGAAATCAGCATGAAAATGAGTCTCAAAAATATATTTGATCGCCGCATTCCCATTTAAAGCCCTGTCAATATAAGGCTGCACTTCACGAAGCGGGTCAAAAATCGCTGCCTCGCCATTGCTTTCCATATAGTAAGCGGCTTGTGCGATGCAACCGGTATATATCTGTTCTATTTTCATCGGATAAAATTTAGTACAAAATTAAAGAAGTTATTTCAATTGCCGCCTTTAAATGCAATTTCTTTATGGAAGCGAATTAGCGCAGATTTGATTTTGGAAGCGGAATGCCTAGCCTTGATAGGAGCGGTATCCTTTTATGGAGCACAGCGGAAGAAAAGATATAGCGGATAGCAGGAATAGCTGCCAATAAAAAAGCCACTAAAAAGTGGCCTTAAATTATTCCTGGTTGCTGACTTTTCTATAAGGAAAAGCGCTGAAAATATGCCTTTTCGCAAAACGGCCCGGAGATTCTGCATTGACCATTTTGATATAAGTCGCTTTTGGGACGCTGATGTATTCATAAACGCTGCCATTTGAAAATGTCACTTTCAGGCGTGCCGCTTCATAAACATAATCGGTAATCGCTGCATTGGCAGTCGTTTCTTTATATTCCGGCAATAAATTATTGATGGTTTCAGGATTGATGCTGACCAGAAAATGATAGGCTTCAATGACTTCTTTGCTTTTTTCCTCAGCTTCGGTCTGACCTGAAGGATTTCCCTGGAACTTATCAGGATGGCATTCTTTCATCGAATTGCGGTAAATGGTTTTTAAATCTTTCAACGCTACGATTCTGTCTACGTTCAGGAGTTTGCGGTATTCAACAATTTTCTTCATAAAGGGCTGTCTTTCAAATTTTTTGCAAAAGTACAGTTTTTAAAAGCATATCTCCAAATGTTTTTTTTCGGGCTTTAATATATTGACAATCATAGTTTAATATAACAAAATACCGGCGTTAATGATTAATGTTTACATTTGCTGCATAAAATCCCCAAGATTGATGAAAAATACTTTTTTTGCAGCGCTGATGCTTATCGGCTTTGCGAGCTATGGCCAAATCGTAATCAATGAACTTGATACCGATACGCCAAGCACTGATGACAAAGAGTTTGTTGAGCTCAAATCAACAACACCCAATTTGTCCTTGAACGGTTATGTCCTTGTTTTCTTCAACGGAACGGGCACAAATGCCACCAAAAGCTATTATGCAATTGATTTATCGGGAATTACTACCGATGTCAATGGCATTGCAGTAGTTGGAAACGCGTTGGTTTCGCCGGTTCCAAACCGGATTTTCAGCAACAGCATCATACAGAATGGCCCTGACGGCATTGGACTTTACCAAGGTGCGTTGTCTGATTTTCCAATGAATACAGTGGCTTCAACGACAAACCTGATCAACGCATTGGTGCACGATACCGGCGATGCAGATGCGACTGCACTGATGGCATTATTAAATGTCACGGCACAAATCGATGAAAATGCAAACAGCCTTGGCACAACCCAATCGATACAAAGAAAAAATGACGGCACATATGAAGTAAAATTGCCAACGCCAAGTGCCAATAATGATGGAAGCGGCGTGATTTTCAATGGCATCAAAATCAATGTTGCCAATACTACGTATAATGAAGGCGGCAGTTTCGACATTACATTTACGACACAAACGGACGTCACAAGCAACCTGAATTTCTCATTTACTTTGAGCAGCGGGAGTTTCAACGCGGCTGATTATACAGGAAACCTGAATGTGTTGATTCCAACAGGTTCGCATACTTTCTCCACGACAATCACGCTTACCGATGATTCAAATGACGATGGCGATGAATTGGCTGTGATAAACATCGGGACGATTCCGACAGGTTACAATAGGCTGAACGACAATATCGAAATCAGAGTCATCGACAATGATTTTACGACCACTGGATATGGAACACCACTAAATCCTACATACGGAATCGTTTCAAGTACGGCGCCTGCAGGATATTATGCATCACTTGAGGGAAAATCTGGCGCGGCATTAAAACAGGCCATCCAGGATATTATTGCCAATCCGGCTGTAGTGCATGCACAAAACTATGGCGATGTTACAAATGTCCTCATGCAATCCGACGTAAATCCTTTGAACAGCAACCAGGTTTGGCTGATGTATGTAGAGCAGGGAAGGGCAAAATATAAATTCCAGACTACGGCAAGCAATGTAGGTTCATGGAACAGGGAGCATATTTTTCCGCAATCACGAGGCGGTTTTGCCGATGGCACAGATTCAACTCCAGATGGGATTAATGTATGGCTGCCAACAAATGCAGGTGATATTTTAGCCGGTCATGGCGATGCGCACCACATCCGCGCTGAAGACGGGCCGGAAAATACGACAAGAAGCAACAGGGATTATGGAAGTGATTACAACGGTCCGGCCGGAAACCAAGGCAGTTGGCATGGCGATGTGGCACGCTCGCTTTTTTATATGGCAGTGCGATACAACGCTTTGAGCCTTGTCAATGGAAATCCGCCTGATACGACTGTGAGCCAGTTGGGCGATTTGGCCAGCCTGTTATTGTGGAACCATACGGA
>DATHKH010000132.1:0-8323 GCA_035286325.1 Flavobacterium sp. | reverse complement strand
ATTATTTTTAGCTAAAATATTCAAATTAGTCCTAATAACCAAAATTACACGATGAACAGGTACATTATCACTGCAATCTTTTTCATTTCGGCATTCGCCAATGCGCAAAGTACGGCATCAAAACAGGTTTCAACATTCATGATTGACGCGCCGCAACTCGGCGGACAGAAGAAAATCTGGATGTATTTGCCGAAAAATTATACGACGTCCACAAAAAAATACCCGGTGCTTTACATGCACGATGCGCAGAATCTTTTTGATGCGAAAACATCCTTTGTCGGTGAATGGAATGTCGATGAAGCGCTAGACAGTATTAATGCGCAGGTCATTGTCGTTGGCATCGAACACGGAAACGAAAAACGCATGGAAGAGCTGACACCGTATCCAAACGATAAATACGGTGGTGGAAAAGCCGATTTATACATGGATTTCATTGTCAAAAACCTAAAACCTTATATCGACAAAACTTACCGGACGAAAACCAATGCCAAGAATACCGGTATTATGGGAAGTTCTTTAGGCGGATTGGTGTCGTGGTATGCCGCGCTGAAATACCCTGACGTATTTGGAAAAGCGGGCGTTTTCTCGCCTTCATTCTGGTTTTCAAACCGCATTTATGAATTGGCCGAAAGCACGCCGAAAATCATGACGCGTGTGTATTTCCTCTGTGGCGATTCGGAAAGCAAGGATGTTGATGTGGTCGCGGATATGAACAAAATGACAAAGATTGTTTCCAAAAAACGCTGCGACTGCCTGGACCTGACCAAAAAAGTGGTTGTTAAAGGCGGAGAACACAACGAAAAATTGTGGAGAACGCAGTTTTTAAAAGCGTACCTTTGGCTGTTTTAAAATTGATATTATGAACAACAACGATATATTCAAAAAACTCCGTGTCGCCTTGCAGTTGCGCGACGATCAGATTGTGGAAATCCTGGAACTGGTTGATTTCCGGGTTTCAAAAGCCGAACTCAGCGCTTTTTTCAGGAACCAGGATCATCCGAATTTTGTCGAATGCGGCGACCAGGTGTTGCGCAATTTCCTCAACGGATTGGTGATCCATTTGCGCGGGACAAAAGAAAATCCGAAAAATGCTTTGGAAACCATCCGTAAAAATGCCGCTGAAGTAAAATCGCCTGCAAAGGGAATCGACCCAAAATTAAACGACAAAAAACCATTTGTAAAAACCCCGGCCAAAAAAGGACCAAGCCAAAAACCTAAAAAGCCCGCGCCGAAAATCCAGATAGTCGAACAGGTCAGGTTTAATAACGGAAAGAATATCAAGAAAAAATAATTGTCGGACTGGATTATTTTTTCTTTTGGGCAATACAAAACGTACTGACGCCAAAAGGGAAGCTGACGTATTTGAGCAACTTGTTTTCAAATGTGACCAATGTGAGCAATATCCCATTTATCGCGGGATTGCCGATTTTAATATCGCCTTCTGCAGATGGCGTCTTTCGGAATGCGTTCGCGATTTTCCTAAAAACATACACCGGCGGAAAAAGAAAGAAATTCCAATAACTCGATTTGACGATATTGAGATTTTCTGCCTTTAGTCGCGATTCCAATTGCGGATTCGTATACCGCCTGAAATGCATATTGACAACGTCGTGATTGCTCCACAAGGACTGGAAAGCCGGTACGAAAACATATATTTTCCCTCCGGGTTTCAACAGTGCATTCCAGTTGGCAATGGCTTTGCCGTCATCCTGCAAGTGCTCGAGGCAGTCGGAAGCGACAATGATGTCAAACCGTTCCGATAAAGTGATATTTTGCGCGTCCATCACAAAGGCATTTTGTATGCCGTTTTGCCTGCAATTTTCTATGGCTTTGTCACTGATGTCAATCCCAAAGAGGTTTTCATTTTTGAAACCAAGATTTTCGAGCTCATTGAGGAAAATGCCTGAAGAACATCCGATGTCGAGGATTTTGCTTTCTTTTGGCGCATTTTTCAGCAGTCCGAGAATATAATTCCGGCGCGACTTAAACCACCAATGGTATTTCTCGACATCATGGTATTTTTTTTCAAAATCTTTTTCCATAATTTTTGGATTAATCGAGCCTTTCGTCAATGATGTATCGCGGGCGTTGTTTGACTTCCGAATATATTTTGCCGATATATTCGCCAATAATCCCAAAACAGAACAATTGTATTCCGCCTAAAAAATACATCGGCAATACGGTCGAAAGCCATCCCGGAACTGCGCTTCCGGTATAAAGCGCGCCCAAAGCATAGCCACTCATCAGCAGGCAAAAGAAAAAAATGATGAAGCCAATGGCGGTCACCAATTTCAAAGGAAAATTGCTGAACGACGTAATGCCGTTCCAAGCAAAAGCCAGCATTTTCCGAAACGGGTATTTGGAATCCCCGGCAAAACGCTCAAGTCGGTCATAATAAACGATGTCGCTGGAAAAGCCAATCTTCGGAATGATGCCGCGGATAAACAGGTTGACTTCATTATAATCTGAAAGTGCCTTGATGACCCTTTTGCTGCAAAGCCGGTAATCCGCGTGGTTGTATATGAGGTTGACTTTCATCAGTTTCATCAGCGAATAAAAAAACAGGGCTGTATTCCTTTTAAAGAAAGTATCGGTTTTGCGTTCTTTCCTGACACCATAAATGACGTCGGTTCCCGATTTGAATTTCCGGACCATCTCGCTGATAATGCCGATGTCGTCCTGCAAATCCGCATCGATGGATATCAATGCATCCGCATCGTCATTAAAAGTCAGCAAACCTGCCAACAAGGCATTTTGGTGTCCAACATTGGCCGAAAGCCTTAAACCTTTTATATGTTGGAATCGCGTCGCATTCTCAGCAATGATTTGCCAGGTTTTGTCTTTGCTTCCATCATCGATAAAGGCGACAAAGCTTTTATTTGAAATAATACCTGCGTCGACCAAGCCAGCAATCAGGCTGTTGATCTGGACCGAAGTTTCATTCAATACTTTTTCCTCATTATAACATGGGGAAACAATACCAATGACCGGGAGGTTTATCACATTCATAGCAAGAATTTGCGTTTGATTCAACTGTGGCTAAAATAGTAAAAATTGCCAAACCGCGTGACGAATAAGATTTTATAATTTCAGGCTTGAAATGATTTTCAAAACCTCAACATTCATTTTTCTTATATTTGAAAAAACAACAGATGTCTGCACGCCTTATCCTGATTCTTTATACTGCGGTTATTGTCACCATATTCGTTTCTGCCTATCTTGGCATTATCCCAACGACGCTGAAAAGCATTCCGTATTACGATTCGATCGGGCATTTTATACTTTATGGCATTTGGGGATTTTGCTTTGGGCGCGTATTTACGAAAGCAACGGTATCATTTGGGAAATTGATCATTCCACTCGGAATCGTCATTGCATTTGCCATTGCCATTATCGAGGAATCGCTGCAAAACCTGTCGCCAATACGGACTTTCAGTCTTTCCGATTTGGGATGCGGCTTGCTCGGCATTACGGCCGCCTGTTTGCTATTGCAATTTAAAAAACCAAATGAATCATAGGCAACCATTTAAAGGAAATTGTTTATATTTATGATAACCTTAAAAAAGCATTTATGGACAATCGTGAAATCGTAAAAAAAAGACTCTTGTTTGGAATTGTCGGCTCACTCCTGTTCGTTTATCTCGGTTGGTATTTGGTTTCGACTGGAGGAAAACAGGACTTGCTTCCTCAGGACATCGTTGAAATCATTGGCATTGTAGCCATGGTTTTCTTCGGTTGTGCTGCACTGATCGGACTAAAGAAATATTTCTCCAACTAAGATGAGCGAACACCATTTTTCATTGTCCACAAAATGGACCGGCAACAATGGCGAAGGCACTTCACATTACCGCGTTTACGAACGGAGCCATACTATTATCGTAAGCAACAAACCGGACATTCTCGCTTCGTCCGATCCGGCATTTCGCGGCGACCCAACGAAACACAATCCTGAAGATTTACTGATTGCGGCGCTTTCCGGATGCCATATGCTGAGCTATCTGCATGTTTGCGTCCAAAATGGGATCGTCGTTACCGCGTATGAAGACCATGCGACCGGAACAATGGTTGTGAATGCTGATGGCCGCGGCCATTTTACCGAAGTGATTTTATATCCTGTTGTGACCATTACAGACGCGGCTATGATTGACAAGGCAAATGATCTGCATCACAAGGCGAATGAATTGTGCTTTATTGCGAATTCGTGTAATTTCCCGATTCTGCATAAAGCAGTCTGTAAAATTTAAAATAGTCCTTTAAAAAAATCCCCGATTCTTGCCAGGGATTTTTTTTGCCTATATTTGAAACACACAACAGACTTATTTCCAGTAAATTAATATTGGATTATGAAAAAAACAGCCGTTTTCCTGATGCTGATTGTAAGTGCGACTTGCAGCTGCCAAGTGCCCGACAGCGTATTGGTAAAATATAATAATGCCAAAACCACTGTCGCCAAAGGAAGTGTGCTGCAAAACCATGTGCAATACATTAAAGGTACGCCAAAAGAAAAGCTCAAAATTCTTTTAAAAGAACTGGCTTACTTTACGAAAGAGCAGGATGAAATCGGCGTGGCAAATACGCAACTCAATATTGGTTACCTGATTACATCGATTGGCGATCTTAACGTGTCATTCAAA
The DNA here is from genome assembly GCA_035286325.1 of Flavobacterium sp. Taxonomy (GTDB): domain Bacteria; phylum Bacteroidota; class Bacteroidia; order Flavobacteriales; family Flavobacteriaceae; genus Flavobacterium. Next base: position 3,689 of record DATHKH010000132.1, on the reverse strand, counting down.
TACGGTGTTTCTGCGCTTGAAGTATTGGAGAGATATAAAGACACTGCGCCGGTATTGAGTGCATACATCCTGATTGGCAACGCATTGAATCGTTCCGAGAATAATGAGCAAGCATTGAAATACTATCGTAAAAGCTATCCGATTGCAAAAAAATATCACACAGATTCTTATTATTACAGTACCATTCTGAACAATATGGCCGATAGTTTCATTAAGTTGAAAAAGCCGGATTCTGCACTTTCATATGTCCAGGAAGCAGTAAAAATCGATTATCAGAACAAGGATGAAATCAGCCTCAATACTTCATTGGGCACACTTGGTGAAGTTTACCTCGCCAAAAAAGAATATGATATTGGCCGCCCATTCATCAGGAAAGCCATCTATTTTGGCTATAAAGTCAATGATGTTTACGGTTTGGCTTATTCGTTGAATACCATGGCCGAATCTTTCTACAATACTTCCCAAATTGACAGTTCGTTGGTTTATGCATACCAGGCATTGCGATTGGCTTCCAAGGATTATGATTTGGTGACTTTGCAATCGTATAACATCTTGTACCGCAATTATGAAGCAAGGCAAAAACAGGATAGCGCGTATAAATATTTGAAGCTTGCGATTGATATTAAAGATAGGATATTTTCGGAGGAGAAAACCCGCAACATTCAATCTTTGGAATTTAACGAAGAAATACGCCAGCAGGAAGTTGCCCTTGAACAACAGCAAATCGAATACAGCCGCAAACAAAACATCCAATATGTACTCATTGGAGTCGGCGTGATTTCACTGATTATCTTATTCCTGCTCCTAAGCCACACCCTCGCGGTAAATGAAAAAATGGTAAAGATTTTCAGTATTACCGGCTTGCTCCTTGTTTTCGAATTCCTCAATTTGTTGCTTCATCCGATTCTTGAAAAAGTCACCGGGCATTCGGCCATATTGATGCTCATACTTTTAGTCTGCCTTGCCCTATTAATTGTCCCGGCACACCACAAATTGGAAAAATGGGCCACACGGGTTTTAGTCGACAAGAATAAAAAGATACGTTTGGCGGCTGCGAAAAAAATCATTGAAAAACTCGAAGCGCCAGAAACTTGATTCCATAAAAAAATCCCGGCATCAACCGGGATTTTTAATATCTAAAAACTGGATTTATTAACCCAAAGCTTCCTTTACCCTATCCGCAGCTTCCTGGAATTGGACCGCTGATAAAATCGGCATGCCTGAATTGTCAATCAGTTCTTTTGCGATTTCAGCATTTGTTCCCTGCAAACGCACGATGATCGGCACTTTAATCGCGTCGCCCATATTTTTGTAAGCATCAACAACACCTTGCGCAACACGGTCGCAACGTACGATTCCTCCAAAAATATTGATCAGGATCGCTTTGACGTTCGGGTCTTTCAAAATGATACGGAAAGCCAATTCGACACGTTTCGCATCGGCAGTTCCACCGACGTCAAGGAAATTTGCAGGCTCGTAACCCGCATATTTGATTAAGTCCATCGTTGCCATTGCCAATCCGGCGCCATTGACCATACAGCCTACGGTTCCGTCAAGGTCGACATAATTCAGTCCGGCTGCTTTTGCTTCAACCTCGATTGGATTTTCCTCACGGATATCGCGCATCTCGGCATATTTTGGCTGGCGGTATAAAGCGTTGTCATCCAAATTCACTTTGGCGTCAACAGCGATGATTTTGTTGTCTGATGTTTTCAACACCGGGTTGATCTCGAACATCGAAGCGTCGGATCCGATATATGCATTGTATAAAGCGGCTACGAACTGCACCATTTCCTTAAATGCATTTCCTGAAAGCCCAAGGTTAAAGGCGATTCTTCTTGCCTGAAACGCCTGCAATCCAACAGTTGGGTCGATTTCTTCGGTGAAAATTAAGTGCGGCGTATGTTCGGCAACTTCTTCGATATCCATTCCGCCTTCGGTAGAATACATGATCATGTTGCGCCCTTTTCCACGGTTCAACAATACTGACATATAGAATTCAGAGGTTTCGCTTTCGCCAGGATAATAGACGTCTTCCGCTACAAGGACTTTGTGCACTTTTTTACCTTCGGCAGAAGTTTGTGGCGTAATCAATTGCATCCCGATGATCTGTTCTGCAATTTCCTCAACTTGTTGTAAGTTTTTTGCGAGTTTCACGCCGCCGCCTTTTCCGCGTCCGCCTGCGTGAACCTGTGCTTTGATGACATGCCATCCGGTTCCGGTTTCGGCAGTCAGTTGTTTGGCAACGGCGACCGCTTCCTGAGGGTTATTGGCCACATAGCCACGCTGTACTTTTACGCCATAAGCGGCTAATATTTCTTTTCCCTGATATTCGTGTATGTCCATATTGAAGTTTTTGACTGTTTTAAAAGTGCAACAAAAATAAGGAAATTTGGGTAAGTACGGAAAGGAAATATGGGATTTTATTACACGTATTTCGGCACAATTAAAAAAACCCTAAAATCCGTTTTTGCATACTAAATGCACCGCCGGAACCGTTGACCTTTTGTAAAAAAAGATTATAGAACCTGAAATCATTTTAATTATAGTTTTCTTCATTTCGCTCGCTGTCTTAAAGATTACACGTGGCAACCAATAAGTACGGAAAAAATTAATTCCCGATAATTCCGGCCGATATTGCATCCGTACCAAAACTTTTTATCTTTACAGATAAATTAAACCAAACGGATGATTCAACCGGAAAACAATCCTGAAAACATTTCCCCAAGCAACATCTTTATCAAAATCTGGATTGCGCCACGTGCTGTCTTCAGGTTTATAGAGTTCAACGGTTATGAAAGGCATTTGACACTTTTGCTGATGCTTTCCGGAATAGTCCGGACATTCAACAATGCGTCCATCAAAAATATGGGCGACTTGTTTTCACTTTGGGGTGTCATTGGGTTCTGTATCGTTTTGGGTGCGCTTTTCGGTTGGCTTACCTATTACATTTATGCCGCGCTTGTAGGCTGGACGGGAAAATGGATCGGCGGCATCGCCAGCACACAATCGATTTTAAGGGTGTTGGCTTATGCGATGTTTCCGTCAATTGTCGCATTGCTTTTATTGATTCCTCAAATTTTGGTGTATGGCAATGACCTGTTCAAAAGCGACGGCAATATTTTAACTGATAATATATTGGTCAACCTTTTGTTTTATTTCTCTTTGCTTGCCGAATTTGGGTTGAGCATGTGGACCATTGTGCTTTGTGTAATCGGAGTTTCTGAAGTCCAGCGATTTTCGATCGGGAAAGCCATCGCTAACTTATTACTCCCGGCATTATTGTTTGTCGCAGTAATCCTGATTCTATTTTTAATATACAAGGCATTGGCATAAATCGCCTCAAATTATCTTTTCACCCACTTTTTCCTGGAAACTTGCCTTCCTGAGGCCACTTCAATGCTGTAAATCCCACTGCGCAAACCCGATACATCAATTAGGAAAGTGTTTTCACGGCGGTTGCGGAGCATAATCACCTGTTGGCCCTGTGTGTTGACCATACTGATTTGCCTTGTTTCGCCCGATTTGCCTGCAACAGAAACCAGGATGTGGTCGTTTGTGGGATTGGGATAAATGGTAATGCCTTTCGTGTTTCCGTGCATTAAATCGACGCCTATAGGTGCGCCGGAGCCATCATTGGCTTCAATCAATTCAGGATTTTCGGAAGCGTCGGAAAGCGTTGCCTTTTG
>DATHKH010000131.1:0-21031 GCA_035286325.1 Flavobacterium sp. | reverse complement strand
CGGCGGGAATGGCGGTAGCGGAAGAACCAACTCCGGAGATGGAAATGACGGTGCACAGCCTGGCGGCGGCGGCGGCGGTGCTTTCAGAACTTCAGGTACAAAAAATGGCGGAGACGGTGGAGACGGTCGCGTTACCGTAACCTGGTTCATTCCTGAAATCAACATCCAAGGCAACGCAACTACTATTAATGATGGTGATTTGGTGCCAAATACAACTGATGGGACAGATTTCGGGACAATTGATCTGTCTGTAACTGTTACAAATACATTTACAATCCACAATCTTGGAACAACCGGAACACTTACTATTGGTGCCATCACATTTACAGGTGCCAATCCAACTAACTTTTCAGTAATTGCCGCACCGGCTGCAAACGTTTCTCCTGGATCAAGTACGACATTTACGGTCCGATTTACACCTTCTGCCGTTGGCACCAGGACAGCGACCATCAATATTGCAAGCAATGATTATGACGAAAGCAGTTATACTTTTTCCTTACAAGGAATTGCAACCCATTCGGAAATCAACGTTCAGGGTAACGGTGCCGATATTGTTGATGGTGACATTACACCAGTAACTACAGATTGGACGGACTTCGGAACGGCAAGCGTTACTTCAGGAACAATCGTCAGAACTTTTACCATCCAGAATAAAAATACTGCAACTACGCCTTTGTCTGTTGGCGCTATTTCCATTTCCGGAACAAATGCTTCCGACTTTACTGTAACGGCTTTGCCGGCAGCTTCAGTAGCCATCAACAGTTCAACTACTTTTCAGGTTACTTTCAATCCAGGTGCAATGGGCTTAAGGACTGCTTCAATCAGCATCGCCAATAATGACGGAAACGAAAGTCCTTATAATTTTTCAATCCAGGGAACAGGAACAGATGCTGAAATAGATGTCCAGGGAAATGCGATAAGCATTACTGATGGCGATGCCACTCCGACAACTGCTGATTGGACAGGTTTTGGAACCACAGACGTAGCGTCTGGAACTATAGCCCGTACATTCACGATTGAAAATGAAGGAAACTTAACGCTGACAATCAGTACGCCGGTCATCTCCGGAACAAACGCAGCGGATTTCTCCCTAACTGCTTCTCCGGCAACAAGCCTTGCTGCTGGTGCAACAACGACTTTTACAGTAACCTTCAACCCAAGTGCGCTTGGTGCAAGGAATGCTGCAATAAGCATTGCAAATAATGACAGTGATGAAAATCCATATAACTTCTCTATCCAGGGAACTGGCGGTGACCCGGAAATCAATCTTCAGGGTAATGGAGTGACCATTGCTGACAATGACATGACTCCTGGATTTGGTGATTTTACAGATTTCGGTTCGACCTATATCAGCGGAGGAACAATCAACCGCACTTATACCATCCAGAATACTGGTTCAGCAACCGGACCATTGAATATTGGCGCCATCACATTTACAGGCGCAAATCCAGGGGATTTTTCTGTTACGACAGCACCGGCTTCAAGTGTATCAATCAGTAGCTCGACTACTTTTGTGGTGACCTTTAATCCAGGCGCCATCGGATTGAGATCGGCTATTGTCAACATCGTAAATAATGACAATGGTGAAAATCCTTATAATTTTGCAATTCAGGGAACGGGAACAGACCCGGAAATAAACCTTGTAGGTAATGGGGCAAATATCGCAAACAACGATATGCTTCCAACTACTGCTGACTGGACTGATTTTGGCCTGACCAACATCACCTCAGGAACCATCCCTAAAACTTTTACCATCCAGAACAAAAATACGGGTACAGCAACGCTGAATATCATTGGCTCAATTGTCATTTCAGGCACAAATGCTGCCGATTTTACTGTAACCACTGCGCCTGCTTCAACGGTGACCGTAAATAGTTCAACAACATTTATAGTTACTTTCAATCCAAGCGCTCTCGGGCTAAGAACTGCGATTGTAACCATTGACGACAATGACAGTGATGAAGATCCATATGTTTTTGCAATCCAGGGAACTGGAATCACTCCAGAAATGGATGTACAAGGCAATTCCGTGAGTATTGTTGACGGTGACATTACACCTTCTGCAACCGACAATACGATTTTTGGTTCGGCTGATATCTATTCTGCCACCATTACTAAGACTTTCTTCATCTATAATGATGCAACAGCAACACAAAGCCTTACTATTGGCGCCATTACATTTTCGGGCACCAACGCCGCCGATTTTACGGTGACAACACCTCCGGCTGCTACTGTAGCGGCTGGCGCATCAACATCATTTGTGGTGACTTTTAATCCGGGTGGAATAGGAACAAGAACAGCGGCCATCAGCATTGTCAATAATGACGATAACGAAAATCCATATGGTTTTGACTTAAGCGGTACTGGAACTGATCCTGAAATTAACGTCCAGGGAAATGCGACGAATATTGCAACAGGCGATGCGACGCCTTCGACTACAGACTGGACTGATTTCGGTGCTACCGATATTACTTCTGGAACAATCGCCAAAACTTTTACCATATTTAACGTAGCCGGTTCTACGGCAACATTAAATATTGGCGCAATTACCTTCAGTGGTACGAATGCTTCTGATTTTACCGTAACAGCTTCACCTGCTGCATCAATAATAACAGGCGCTTCCACTACGTTTACTGTAACTTTTAATCCAAGCGGTACAGGCAACAGGACAGCAACAATCAGTATTGCCAATAATGATAGTAACGAAAGTCCATATACGTTTGCATTAACCGGAGTAGGACTTAATCCTGAAATAAATGTACTCGGAAACGGAGTGTCTATTGCTGATGGCGATATTACCCCTTCGATTGCAGATTTGACTGACCTTGGTTCGGTATCTGTTGACAGCGGGTCGACAGTGGTAACATTCACGATCCAGAATACGGCTTCAGGCGCGAACACTTTAAACATAGGCGCTATTACCTTTTCAGGACCAAGTGCTGGTGATTTTACAGTGATTACTTACCCTGCAGCAACGGTAGCTGCCGGTGGTTCAACAACATTTATCATCAGTTTCAATCCGACTGTCGCAGGTATAAAATTGGCTACAATCTCAATTGCGAGTGATGATGCAGATGAGAGTCCATATAATTTCGATCTGGGCGGTGTTGGTGTGCGTACTTATGCAGATACTGACGGCGACGGAATCAGTGATAATGTCGATATCGACGATGATAATGACGGTGTATTGGATACTTTGGAGCAGACCAATTGTGTCACTTATCCACTTGCCGGCGCAGTAGAATATACTTTCCTGAATGAAACTTTCGGAACAGGAACAACAAAAGGATTGATCAACATCAACATTCCTGGCGCGACATGTACTTATTGTTATGAGGACGGAATCGTTGGTCCAAACACCACAGCGTGCCCAAGCCAATCCAGCTGGATTCTTGATGACGGTGAATATGTCGTGACTTATAAAATTGCCGGTACTACATCAAGCGATCCGGAAAACATCCATGGCGATTTGGCCTGGAACGGTCTGGTTGACCATACCGTAGGCGATACCAACGGAAGGATGGCTGTATTCAATGCGAGCTTTACTGCCGGAACATTTTATGAGACTACTGTTAGCGGTATCATGCCTAACGTGCCTATCACTTATAGCTTCTGGGCAATGAACATCATGTCGCAATCGAATTTCCCTAGCAGCATCTTGCCAAATATTACAGTACAATTCCTTACCACAAGCGGAACGGTATTGTCAACTTTCAACACAGGCGATATCGGCCGTTGCACGGGTTCGACGACGTTGAATACGTGTGCTTACAGCGAATGGCAGCAATATACCACAAGTGTAAACTTGGGCAGCAACACAGCTTTCATCATTCGTTTTAAAAACAATGCGCCTGGTGGTGGCGGAAATGACTTGGCACTTGATGATATTACCATCAAACAAGAATATTGCGACCGCGATGCAGATGGTGTGGCGAATATCTTTGACCTTGATTCTGACAATGACGGTATTCCGGATATTGAGGAAGCCGGTTTCAAAAGCCTTAGCGGAGGTCGTGGCGTGATGGATCTCGCAACCAGCGGCGTTTGGGTTGATACGAATCACAACGGGCTGCATGATACTATTGACGCAAGAATTGCAGCAGGAACGTATGTTTTGCCTGATACAGATGGCGACGGAATCAGCAATATTGTGGATTTAGACAGTGATAACGACAGTATTTTTGACGTGGATGAATCCGGACTTTTAAACGGTGATGGTGATATTGACGGTGACGGTTTCGGCGACGGACTGGATGCTGATGCTGATGGATTCCTGAACCTATACGATACTTATACAGGACAAGGAACAGCCGTAAGGCCTTTTGCAGGCGATACAGACGGAAACGGAACACCCGATTATATGCAGTTGGATTCAAATAGCGACGGTGTGAAAGACATTGTCGGTACATTATACAATGCCTGGGATGCCAATAACGACGGAAAAATAGACGGCAGCACTGATATCGACAAAGATGGTATCATTGACGCATGGGATACAGACACAGCGGTTCTTGGTTCACCACGCGACCTGAACAGGAAATTGTTCCTTGATTTTGACGGCCGCAACGATTATGGCGAAGCGACACAAATGCTAAGCGGTTTATCCAAATCGACGATTATGGGATGGATAAAACTGACAAGCCCTTATACTGCTACCGGTTACGTAATCGGGCAGGACGATTTCAACCTGAAAGTCGATACTTCTTCAGGAACAAAACTGATTGCTACGGCAAACGGCGTTACTGTTACTTATGCGACCAACCTTACGGCAGACAGATGGTATCATATCGCAGCCGTTTATGACGGAACTGCTAGTAACGACAAACTGAAACTGTATGTAAACGGATATCCGATCAATGCTTCAGGCAGCACTTCAATCGCAGCCACTTTAGCAGCGAGCACAGCTAAATTCACATTTGGTAAAAATGCCATCGCATCAAGCGACTATTTCAAAGGTTCAATCGACGAAGTACGGGTATTCAATTCGGCTTTGACTGATGACCAATTACAGAAAATGGTGTATCAGGAAATCAAGCAAAATGGTACATTCATCAGAGGTGAAATCGTCCCTAAAGACATCGAGCTTTCAGCATGGGCAAACCTATTGGGTTATTACAGAATGGATGCCTACAAGGATGATGTCATCGACAGCTATACAACTGCCGCGATCGACGCTGGTTCAAGCACATCATTGGCACGCATCTATAATGTAAAAAACATTAAATACCAATTGGCACCAATGCCTTTTGTAACGACACAATCAGGCGCGCTTGATTTGGCGGTCAGCCAGAACAACTTCGTATATGGAAATGATGTATTGACCAATGATTGGACAATCGTTCAGGTAAAACACGACATCAACCTCAACACCAATCTTAATAGTATCGGATTGTTCCTTGATGCCGGTAAAAACCTGATCCTGAACAACGACAATGCGGTTAAAAACAGCTGGTATGTCAAATTGGACGGTAAAATGGACTTGCAAGGGAAATCACAATTCGTACAAGGTGCTTCAAGCGATTTGGATGTAACCAGCAGTGGCTATATAGAAAGAGACCAACAAGGAACTGTAAACAAATGGAATTACAACTATTGGAGTTCACCTGTAGGCGCCATCAACACGACTTCAAACAATAATGCATATACAGTAGCAAGCGTTTTCAAAGACGGTACAAATCCGGCAAATCCGCAAAACATTACATGGACAGCAGGATTGGATGGCACACCTACAAGCCCTGTTACCTTGAGCAGCTACTGGATTTTTAAATTCCAGAACCTGACTAATGCCTATGCAAACTGGGCGTCGGTTGGCCCAACAGGCTCGCTGATCGCCGGACAAGGATTCACATTGAAAGGAAGCGGTGCTGCAAGTGCCACTCAGAATTATGTCTTTGTTGGAAAACCTAACAATGCCAATGTCACTTCTCCTATTGCAGGGAGCAATATGAACCTAAGTGGCAATCCTTATGCTTCTGCAATCGATGCCAACCAGTTTATCAATGATAACTTAACGGCATTGGACGGAACGGTATATTTCTGGGAACATTTCAGCACAAACCATACGCATGTGCTTGCCGATTACCAAGGTGGTTATGCAACTTATACATTGGTCGGTGGAACGCCTCCGGTATCGCCATCAGGCATCAGCGGATTGGGTTCAAGCTCACGTACGCCAAAAAGATTCATTCCTGTAGGACAAGGTTTCTTTATCAATGCAAATGCAACCGGCGGAACGATTAAATTCAATAACGGCCAAAGGGCATTTGTAAAAGAAGACAATGTCACTTCAAATGTGATGTTCAGGAACGGCAACCAGACTGCTTCTTTAAATGGCGTCCCGAACAACGACGAAGATATCTTTGAAACAGATACATACGGTAAAATCAGGTTGGGCTTCAACTCGAACAACAATTACCACAGGCAGATATTGCTGGGTTTTATGGACGATAAGGCTACAGCTGCAATTGATAAAGGATATGATGCGTATAGCATGGATGATCAGCCAAACGACATGTATTTCCTTAAACAGGAAGGCGCTCAGATGAATATTCTTGGTGAAAGTTATTTCAACAACAATGATATTTTCCCATTGGGCGTGAAATGCGCAGGCGCAGGAACAGTAAGCTTTACGCTTGACGGTACCGAGAATTTTGATGCCGGCCAGGAAATGTACATCTATGATGCCATAACCGGACTATACCACGACATCAGGAACGAGATGTTTTCTATCGAGCTTCCAAATGGAATTGTGAATGACCGTTTTTCGCTTCGTTTCACAAACACATCATTAAGCGTTGGCGAAGTGACATTGGAAGACGGGATAGTTGTTGCCTATACCAATGCCAACAGCATCCTGAACATTAAAAACAATGTGATTGATGTGACTGCAGAAGATGTATCGTTGTTCAATATGCTCGGACAATCGGTAGCAAGATGGGCTGTTTCAGATCTTGATCAGCACAACATCCAGCTTCCGGTTAAAAACCTGAGCATCGGAACATACATCGTAAAAATTCATACTACTAAAGGCGATATCAGCAAAAAAATCGCCATCAAATAATTCCTCTTTTTGCCCCAACAAAAAGAACTTAAAAAGGGCTTCACTCGTAGACTGGTGAGGCCTTTTTTGCTTTTATAAAGTGTTATGCTTAATCGTATTGTATTGCAGGAAGAACCGCAGCGTATAAATGGAATTGACACTATTGAAATTATGCCAAAAGCATTTTTTTCAAATTGTCGAAATCAAGCAAAACCTGCTCGCCGGTTTCCAGGTTTTTCAAGGCATATTTGTTGGCGTCCATTTCCTGCTCACCGCAAATGACCACAAACGGGATTTTCCTTTTGTCGGCATGCTGGAATTGTTTTGCGGCTTTGGCTTTGTCCGGATATAATTCGCTTTTGATTCCGGCATTCCTCAATTCCTTGATGGCTTTGAGCGCATAAAACGCCTCGGCGTCGCCATAATTGATGAACAGCGCTTTTGAGGTCGTCGTGACGGTTTCGGGAAACAAATCCAATTCTTCAATCACAAGATAAATCCGGTCAAGCCCAAACGAAATCCCAACGCCGCTCATGTTTTTCAACCCGAAAATTCCGGTCAGGTCGTCATATCGTCCGCCGCCGCCAATCGAGCCCATCGAAACGGATGCCGGTGGCGCAACTTCAAAAATGGCGCCTGTATAATAATTCAGCCCGCGCGCCAAAGTCACATCCAGATCAAGAGTGGATTTCCCCAATCCCAATTTGGCGACATTGTCACAAATGAACTGCAGTTCTTCGACGCCTTTCATGCCTTCAGCAGAATTGGAAAGCAAAGTTGAAAGTTTGTTTATTTTCTCTGAAATCGTTCCTGTAAAGTGGAATAATGGCTGGACTTTTTCAATCGCTTCGGCGGAAATGCCTTTTTCAACCATTTCCTTTTTGACGCCGTCCTCGCCTATTTTATCGAGTTTGTCCAATGCGACTGTAAAGTCAATCAGCTTGTCTTTTGCTCCAATAACTTCAGCAATTCCGGACAATATTTTCCTGTTGTTGATTTTGATGGTCACGCCTTCCAATCCCAATTCCGTAAAAACCGAATCGTACAATTGCACCAATTCTACTTCCTGCCACAACGACGTCGAACCGACAACATCTGCATCACATTGGTAAAATTCCCTGAATCTTCCTTTCTGCGGACGATCGGCACGCCAAACCGGTTGGATTTGATATCTTTTGAATGGGAATTCGATTTCGTTTTGGTGTTGCACGACGTAACGTGCGAATGGAACAGTTAGGTCGTAGCGGAGCGCTTTTTCGGAAATCTTTTTAGTTGCTTTAGCGGAATTTAAAGTGTCGAATTTCTCAATGTATTGTTTAAAAAATTTCGCGAAAATTTCTCTTCTGAATTCTGGATAGCCAAAAAATAAATTTTTCCCAAAATTTTTAGTCACGAATTCAGTTAGGTCGCTCCTATTTTCGTCAAAAAAAGTCTTCAAGAGTTTTTGTTCTGCTTCATTAAGCATTCTTCTTCCGAAAATTTCTAAAATAGCATCTAAAAGCGAATCGTAATTATCAGTCTTTAAATTTTCAATCGCCCTAATCAATGAATCTAAAATATCATTGAAAGCTGCACTAACGATAGCGGAAGAAAAAATATCATTTCTTACATCGACCAAATAATCCCCCGAATTCAAAATCTTAAAAATCAAACGATCGCCTTCTTCCCCGTATTTCCCCATTAAGGTTTCTGAGTTTTCAAACGACGGCGTTTCGATTGGCCCGTAACCGAACTTCTCGAAATTTGTCTTGATGATGTTGATGATGTATTGGCGCTTCGCAACCTCAACGGGTGAGAAATCGCGTGTGCCTTTTGGGATGCTTGGTTTTTGAGCCATTATTCGGGTTCCTAAATTATGATTTGCAAATATCCTGTTTTAATCGCGGTTGGAAAAAGAATTGTCAATCAATTTTCGTCAGCCGCAAAAAATCCAGCATTGCCTGGTTGACCGCGCCGTTCATGTTTTCATTGGCGGCATCCAACGACAAAGTCAGCGTATGCTTGCCTTTTTCAAAATAGGTTTTCACGGGATTCGAAAAACCCCAATTGCTCCATTCCTGTACGCCACGCTGCGGAAAAACCAGCGTACCAAGAAAGTTATTTTTGGCCGAAAGGCTGCGAATCGCACATTTGTTTTCAGTATTGGTCGGGCCGTTGCCGTTGGCATAACGAAAATCGACGGCATAATTGCCGGCTGTCTTAACATCAATTGTAAAATCAACCGAAGGATTGACCGTTTTCGACGTTTCCGAAAATCCGGTTCCTGAAAATCCATTATAAGGATAATTGGCTTTTGGCAAAGTATTTTCCGCTTCATAAACGGTATAGGCATCCGGATCTGAAATGGTAAACGGCTGGCTTGCAAACGAGCCGATGCCATTCGCATCGACAGCAATCACCTGGAATTCCGAATATTTTCCCGCAGGAATCTTAAACATCGTAGCGGTAGTTTGGTCGAGGACTTTCCCGTTTTTTACGATTTGGTATACGACGGCATTGTCAATTTTCTGCCAGGCCAGTTCGGCCGTTTTTGTCGCAGTCAATATTGGCGTCGCCGGTGCGGTATAATTCTGCTTCTTGTTGATTATCGATTCGGAAGTATTGCCTTCCAATACCATTTTAATCGTGTGTTTTCCTTTTAAGTTTGCTGCAATTTCAGGATTTGCCGATTTTCCGTCAAGCGTAAAAGACTTGATTTTATTCCCGAAGCCTTCCATTGAAATATCAAGAATCGCATCTCTGTATGTAAAATTTGCCAATATCTTCGCGCCTTTGAGGCTTTGCGGCACAAAAGGATGGAAAACCAATTTGTCGCTTTCAAACTCAATCCCGAAAAGCACTTTGTGTGTCATCGCAATATTGCCGGAAAGGCTCCAAAGCATATTGCTCGAATTGATTTCAGTTCCGGCAAAGTCGCCGTTGTCAGCCACAAAATTCTCTTTGTTCGTTAGGAATAAAGCTGCCGGACGGTCAATGGCAGCAAGCGATTCCAAAACGGAATTCTCATTTCCGCTTTTGGCAGAAGCCAATGCCCAATACGACTGTACAAACGGCCAAACCGCATTGTTGTGATACGGCGCAATATCCGGAATCTGCGGGTAAATGCACGAAATCCCATAAGCCGTAACCGGAGTTTTAGAAATCACGGATTCGCGTTTGTCGCCATCGGCAATGCCAAATAACACGCACAATGCTTCGCCCAAAGCTTCCGATCTTGGCGATACCATTTTGAAATTCCTACCGTATAGATATTGTGCATAATAGCCTTTGTCGGGCATCCATAAATATTTGTTGATGCCGGATTTTATTTTGTCTGCCAATTTCTGGTGTTTTTCAGAAACATCTTTATGGTTTAGGATTTTTGCCATTTCCGACAATACCAAATTGGCTTTGTAATGCACAGCGTTAGTCCCTAAATTTTCCGATTCGAAAATATCCGCAGGCTGCATCCATTTTGGATACGTTTGCTCACGCCAATCGAGAAAAGACGATTCGCCGCGCACCAATCCGGTTTCGGTATCATAGGCATTCGATAGGTCATCTTCAATGGAATTTTTGATGATCGTATAAGAATCATCGAGCCATTTTTGGTTTCCGGTCGCTTTGTACACTTCCCAAGCCGCAACGGCCCAAATCATTCGGTCAGTCGAACACGGATAAGCGCCGCCCGTTCCCGTATCCTGGATGATTCTTTTATTGGCATTGACCTTCCGCATCAGGCTGTTCATCGCAACTTTCGGCTGCAAATAAGCCATCGAAAGGATAATGCTATAACTGATATCGCGCGTCCAGACGCCAGCCCATTCCTTTCCGGTTCTGAATGTACTGTCGGGTTCTACGGCATTCATCATTTCCTCAAGCGACATATTATATAATGCATCTTGCAGCACGTAATCAGATTTGTATTGCGGGAAAGCCAAAGTATTTTTAGTCTGTTTCCAGCTTCCGGCGGTTTGTTTTTGGTCTTTTTTGGCGTTGAATACCAATGTCGTTTCATAAATCCCGTCGCCGTCATCGTCTTTCATCTCGAGTTCGGGTTTGTTGTGCAGGTTGTCAAAATCCCAGGACAAAGGCGCAGTCGCTCCGGCAACATAGACTTTTTTGAAATCGTTCAGGTAGATTTTGTCACCGTTGAAAGTCGTATAAAAACCAAAATGATGGATGTCGGCAATTACCTGCCGCATATCGAGCCTGATTTTTAACGGGCTGTCGGGTTTGATGATGACAATGCTTTTGTTTGGCGCCAATTGTAATGGTTGCCCGAATTTGATCAGCGGTGTTTGTGTCGCACTGCCAACAAAATTAAATTCGTGGTTGACACCCGGTTTCATCTCATTGTCCTTGCCGTTGATGCTGAATTTGAAAACCAGTTTTGAAGGCACGGATTCATTCTTCGGACTGACGTAATTTGAAGTCAGTTCAGTCGCAGAAATGGCTTTCGCCGAAAATTTATTCTGTGTCACGCCATCCGGATAGATTGCATATTCATTGGTTTTCAGGATTGGATTACCGGTTTGCGCATTGATTGTATGGACGGAAGCGATGCCGTATAAAACAGCCGCGACTTTAAAAAATGATAATTTCATTGTGGATTTTTTTATGCATTACAATAATAAGGTTTTTTGCGCAAAATTCCCAGATAGCGTTAGGTATTAATCAACAAAACCTTTACTTTTAGTCCCGTAAAATTCTACTATGTTTAAACTGCTCAGGGAAAATATACGCATCGCAATGGGTTCCATCCGTACCCAATTGCTCCGTACCATTCTGACCGTATTTATCATTGGCATCGGAATCTGGGCGCTTGTCGGGATTTTGACAGTGGTTTCGGCATTGGAAAACACGCTTTCCTCCGACTTCGCATCGATGGGTTCCAACACGTTCAACATCACGCAATATGACATGAGCGAACAAATGGGCGGCAACCGCGGCGAGGAAAGAAAACCAAATCCAATCCTATCTTATCCCGAGGTCAAAGGGTTTGCCAATTCCTACAATTATCCGTTTACACATGCATCGCTTTCATTTACTGCGACCAGTACGGCCGAAGTGAAATTTGAATCCAAAAAGACCGATCCTGAAATTTCCGTTCTTGGTGTCGACGAATATTTCCTGATCAATTCAGGACTCGAAACGACGAAAGGCAGGAGTTTTACGAACTTTGACATCAGCAACAATGCCTATGTCTGTATTGTCGGTTCCGATTTCGAGAAAGGCCTGTTGAAAGATGTCAACCCAATCAACAAAGTGATTTCGATTCGCGGCGCAAAATTCAGGGTGATTGGCGTTTTGAAAGAAAAAGGCTCAACCTTTGGCAACAGCCAGGATTTGCGCGTATTGATTCCGATACAGATTGCACGGTCACTATTTACGGCGCCAAACATCAATTATTCGCTCAGCGTCATGATCGACAAAAAAGAACTGCTCGACAAAGCGGTCGACAATGCGACGATTGCGATGCGCCGAATCCGTAAACTCAGTCCTGTGGAAGAAAACAATTTCGGGGTTTCACGCAGCGACGACCTAATCAACAGGATTCTCAGCATCACGGATTATCTCGGCATCGCTGCCTGGATGATTGGCGTGATTACGATTTTCGGTTCTTCGATTGCGTTGATGAATATCATGCTGGTTTCGGTCACCGAACGCACCAGGGAAATTGGCGTCAGGAAAGCTCTGGGTGCAAAAAGAAGCACCATTGCGATGCAGTTTTTCATTGAAACATTGGTCATCGGGCAATTGGGCGGATTGGTCGGCCTCATTTTAGGCGTACTGACCGGCTATGGTTTTGCCTCGCTTCTGGAATTCAGTTTTGTGATTCCATGGGGTGCGATTTTCGCGGCGTTTGCAACGACTTTTGTTGTGGCGGTGGTTTCCGGTTCTTATCCGGCGGTGAAGGCTTCGAGGCTGGATCCGATTGAGGCGTTGCGGTATGAATAGATTTTTAGACTTCTAAGATTGTTAGATCTTTAAACATCTTAGATTTTCGCAAAAATCATGCGGTCGTTCCCATAGATGTCTTTGCGCAATTCCATGAAACTGAAGCCGGTTTGCTCCAATAAGTCCATGGTTTCTTTAGCGAGGTATTGGTTGATTTCGAAATACAATTGTCCGTTTTCCGATAGGTTTTCTTTGGCCAATTCCGCTATTTTCCTATAAAAAATCAAGGCATCGTGGTCATCGACGAAAAGCGCGAGATGCGGCTCGTGCTCCAACACATTATTTTTTATTTCGTGTTTTTCAAGATTCCTGATGTATGGCGGATTGGAAACAATAATGTCGAATTTTTGTTCCAGGGTTGAAGTTTTGAGAATGTCCTTTTGGATGAAATTGACTTTTACCAGATTCGATGCTGCGTTCCGTTTGGCTGTCGCCAATGCGCCTTCGGAAATGTCAATCGCGAAAATTTCAGCATTCGGGAGATTTTTGGCAAGTGAAATGGCGATGCAGCCACTTCCGGTGCCGATGTCGAGGATTCTTGGATTGCTCGATTTTTGGGTTTTTAGATTTGATGAAACCCAATCGACGAGCTCTTCGGTTTCAGGACGCGGAATCAGGACGCTGTCGTTGACTTCAAATTCGAGTCCGAAAAAATGGGTTTTCCCCAATATATATTGGATTGGGATTTCCTGCTGCAGTTTTTCCAAAATGATATTCCATTCTTTAACTTCGGCATCAGAAAATTCCAGGTTGTGATTCAGCGCCAAATCAATTCTTTTCATTTTATGCTTTTCTTCCAATATCAAATAAAAAAAACTTTCCGCTTCCCCGGTGCCATAAAGCGGCATGAGCTGTTGGACGAAATGGGTTTTGAATTGTTTTGCGATCATGATAAATTCTTTAGCATCCAAACCGGGCAAGCATTGTGTCCGGTGTTTCCGAGCGGTGCATCGATATAGTGAAAACCCGATTTTTTATAGAGTTTTTGTGCCGCTTCCATATAAGGCATCGTTTCGAGATAGCATTTGTCGTAGTCGAATTCGGTTGCCGATGCGAGGCATTTTTCCATCATTTGTGTGCCCAAACCAAGTCCGCGCGCTTCGGCAAGAAAATACATTTTCTGGAGTTCGCAGATGTTTTCTGTAGAATTCTCCAATTGGCTCACTCCTGCCCCACCAATAATTTTTTCATCTTTTTCAATGACAAAATAAGCGGCTCTTGGATGATCGTATGCTTCAAACATATAATTGAGTTGCGGATCAGCGTAAGCAGTGCCGATTTTCGGGACGTTGTGTTCAATCAGCACATCGCGTATGAGTTGGCCGACGGCAGGATTGTCTTTTTGTTGGATTTTTCGAATGATAATCTGGTTCATGATGTATTTGAAATGCCTAGCCCTGATTGCAGCGGAAATCCTTTTTGAGGTTTTCACCGAAAAAAGATTGCAGCGTAAAGCAGGAAGTTGCTCCTGAAAAAATCAATATTTAAACGTATTTTTGTCTTGTGAACGACCACCAAAAATACATGCAGCGCTGCATTGATCTCGCGAAAAACGGACTGGGAACTACCTATCCGAATCCGCTTGTGGGCAGCGTTATTGTATACAAAGATAGGATAATCGGCGAAGGCTGGCACAAAAAATGGGGCGAACCGCATGCGGAAGTCAATGCCGTGAATTCGGTTGCCGACAAATCGTTATTGAAAGATTCGACGATTTATGTGAATTTGGAACCATGCAGCCATTTTGGAAAAACGCCGCCGTGTGCCGATATGATTGTGCAGCATGGGATTCCGAAAGTGGTCATTGGAACAGTCGACCCGAATAATATCGTTTCGGGAAATGGCATTGCGAAACTGAAAACGGCAGGGATTGATGTCACTGTTGGTATTTTGGAAAAGGAATGCGCCGAATTGAATAAGCGGTTTTTTACTTTTCACCAAAAGAAACGGCCATATATTATTTTAAAATGGGCCGAAAGCGCGGACGGATTTATTGCGCCGAAGGAAAAAAACAAACGCGAGCCGGTTTGGATTACAACTCCGGCGTCGCGCCAGCTCGTGCACAAATGGCGCAGTGAAGAACAGGCAATCCTTATTGGTACGCAAACAGCGATTGACGACAACCCTAAACTGGACGTTCGCGATTGGACAGGAATAAATCCTCTGCGAATAGTCATCGACCGGATTGGAAAAATCCCGTTGGACAGCCATATATTTGATAATCAGTCCAAAACAATTGTAATTTCGGAAAAAACTTTTTCTACGGACAAAGAAAACGTTATATTTGAGGTGATTGATTTCAGCCAAAATGTGATTTCACAGATTATGGATGTGCTTTACAAACACAAAATCCTGTCGGTGATCGCAGAAGGCGGAAGGCAAACAATTCAGGCATTTATCGATGGAAACCTTTGGGACGAAGCCAGGGTTTTCAACGGCAGCGTCAATTTGGATGAAGGAGCAAAAGCCCCGATCCTTTCCCATAAAATTGCTGAAAGCCATGCCATAACCAATGATAAACTTTTAATTTTTCGGAACAATGATTAATACTATCATTTTTGATTTCGGGGATGTTTTTGTGGACCTGAACAAGGAAACCGCAATTGACGAATTTAAAAAACTGGGGCTTGATGGCCCGAACGACGAGTTGCACAACCTGAATTTCGAGTTTGAAACCGGAAAAATATCGGAACTCGAATTTTTGGAAGGATTTAAAAAATACCTGCCGGAAGTTGATATTCTTGATATCAGGAAAGCGTGGAATTCGGTTATCGGCGAATTTCCATTGCACCGATTGGAATTTTTACAGATGCTTTGCGGCAAATACCGGATGTTTCTTTTAACCAATACCGATTCGATACACATTGACCGTTTTGAGCATAAAGTCGGCATGACCTTTTCCCGCGATTTTTATCAATGTTTTGAAAAAGTATATTATTCTTACGAAATGGGCATGCGCAAACCCGACAAAACCGTTTTCGAATACCTGATCAGGAAGCACGACCTGAATCCGGGCCGTACTTTATTCATCGATGATAAAAAAGACAATACCGATGCCGCCGAATCTGTTGGCCTGAAAGTCTGGAATATCCAGCCAGGCGTTGAAGATGTCGTCGATTTGTTTGACAAAAAAATCCTCCAGCCATAACTTTTGGAATCCAAAGACACTTATAAAACCCTTACCGCGCCTTCCGAAGAAGTATCACTAAAGGAAAAGAACAGCAAGTTTTTCGGCTATGCTTTTCCGGTTGCTTCAGAAGACGAAATCAAAAGCCATCTCGAATTGTTGCGTAAAAAGCATTACGGCGCGGTACATTTTTGCTATGCGTGGCAAACCGGAACAGACAAAATTTCTTTCCGTGCCAATGACGACGGCGAACCCGGGAATTCTGCGGGCATGCCGATTTACGGGCAGATACAATCTTTTGGCGTGACGAATGTTTTGGTGGTCGTCGTGCGGTTTTTTGGCGGCGTAAAGCTCGGAGTCGGCGGATTGATGGCGGCGTATAAAACGACGGCGCAAATGGCGCTGGAAGCTTCCGATATCGTCGAACGAACCATAGACATCCATTATCTCATTTCGTTTGACTATAAGAACATGAACAAGGTCATGCGCGTCATCAAGGAGAAAAACCTCGAGATCATTTCACAGCAAATGGAGCTCGGCTGCGAAATTGAGATTGCGACGCGGAAGAAAAATGCCACTATGGTTTATGACACTTTCAGTTCGTTATTTGAGGTTGCGATAAAATTGAAGGAATAGCCTTTCGATTATTCGTTTTCGATCTTTTTGAGGAGTTCGTCAATATATTTTGGAGGTGCAATCGGCCGGCCGGTTTTGACGTTGACAAAGACCAATAAAAAATAGGCAGTTGTTAACAATTCATTTTTGTCGTTGGTGATTTCACATTCAAATTCAATCTTTACGGACGACTGGCTTTTGAAAACCGTTTTCACATTCAGCAAATCGTCATAACGCGCTGGTTTTTTATAATTCAGCGTCAGCGAAACAATCGGCAGCGCTATCCCGCTTGCTTCCATTTCTTTATAGGAAATACCAGTATTCCTGAGCCATTCGACGCGGCCAATCTCAAAATACGGGATATAATTCCCATGATAAACGACGCCCATCTGGTCGGTTTCCGAATATCTGACGCGCACCTGAATGTGATGTTCCCTCATTGTAAATTTAAAGTTATTTTGAATGTATAAAAATTAGTCCTTACGATAATATTTCTGAAAAATCAACGTGCTTTTTATTTTTTTTTAACGATTTTTGTTCACATATTTGTTCTCCCAAAATCTTCTAAAGGATGCCTATTTTCCTTTTGTAAGATAACCTTTAATAAATATACTAAATTACATCGATTTTATGAACAAAACTGCGCAATCAGTATGGGAAAACTGTCTCCTTTTTATAAAGGATAACATCCAGGACCAAGCCTACAAAACATGGTTTGAACCGATCAAGTCAGTTGAGCTTACCGATAACGCGTTGTATATTCAGGTTCCAAGCAAATTCTTTTACGAATGGCTCGAAGAACACTATGTGAAATTACTCAAAGTCGCATTGACCAAAGAACTCGGAAAAAATGCAAAGTTACTTTATAAAATCAAAATGGAAAACACTTATGGCAACAAACAACCGTTTACGGAACAGTTGCCGAGTGCGCACCGCAGCCCAATGAAAGCACAAGAGGTTGACGCACCATTTAAAAACCTCAGCCCCGAACTTAAAAACCCGTTTGTCATTCCGGGAATCCGCAATTTAAAAATCGAATCCCAGCTCAACGCCAATTACAGTTTTGACAATTTCCTTGAAGGTGATTCCAACCGTTTGGCGCGTTCTGCAGGTATGGCTGTTGCCAATAAACCTGGCGGAACATCATTCAATCCGCTGTTGATTTTTGGCGGTGTCGGTTTAGGGAAAACACATTTGGCACATGCCATTGGTGTCGAAATCAAAGACAAATATCCCGAGAAAACGGTTTTGTATATTTCCGCCGAAATTTTCACGCAGCAGTATATTGATTCGGTAAAGAAGAACAACAGGAATGATTTCATTCATTTCTACCAGCTGATTGATGTGTTGATTATTGACGACGTCCAATTCCTTTCCGGAAAATCGGGTACGCAGGACGTGTTTTTCCACATCTTCAATTACTTGCACCAAAACGGCAAACAGGTCATCCTGACTTCTGACAAAGCGCCGGTTGACATGCAGGACATCGAGCAAAGGCTTTTGTCCCGTTTCAAATGGGGATTGTCTGCCGAATTGCACCAGCCCGATTACGAAACACGCATTTCCATCCTAAAAAATATATTGTATCGCGACGGTGTTGAAATGCCCGAAGACATTATTGAATACGTTGCCAGGAACATCAAATCGAATGTCCGAGAATTGGAAGGCGCGATCATTTCGCTGATTGCACAATCGTCTTTCAACAAAAAAGAAGTCACGATTGATTTGGCGAAACATGTCGTCGAGAAATTCGTCAAGAATATCAAACGCGAAATCTCGATCGATTACATCCAGAAAGTCGTTTCTGATTATTTCCAATTGGACATTGACACTTTGCAATCCAAAACCAGGAAACGCCATGTAGTTCAAGCCAGGCAATTGGCGATGTTTTTTGCTAAGAAATTTACGAAAGCGTCGTTGGCGAATATCGGCTCCCAAATTGGCGACCGCGACCACGCTACGGTTTTGCACGCTTGCAAGACTGTCGACAACCTGGTTTCAACCGACAAGCAATTCAAAAAATTTGTGGACGATATCCACAAAAAACTTTCTTTATAAATTAAGCCGGCATTTGACCGGCTTTTTAAATTTTATATAATGCCAGTTAAAATTTTAATGGTATGCCTCGGAAATATCTGCCGTTCGCCATTGGCAGAAGGACTTTTGGCTTCCAAACTTCCCAAAGACACTTTTAGGGTCGATTCTGCCGGAACCGGACATTGGCATGTTGGCAAACAGCCCGACCATCGTTCCATCGCCACCGCCCTAAAAAACGGATTGGATATTTCAGGCCAGAAAGGACGCTTGTTCAGTGAACAAGACTTTGACGATTTCGACTACATTTATGTCATGGACAGCAGCAATTTGAGTGATGTCATGAAACTCGCCAAAACCGATGAACATAAAAAGAAAGTGACACTCATTCTCAACGAATTGTTTCCAGGTGAAAACGTAGATGTACCAGATCCTTATTTCGGGTTAGAAAACGGATTTGATACGGTGTATGATATGCTCGACCAGACTTGTGATATCATTGCTAAAAAACTGAAGGATAAACATTTGTCAAACCAATGAAACCATTAGGGAAATTATACCTGATTCCAACGACATTAGGTGATATTGATGCGTTGGATGTGCTGCCGCAAACCGTCAAGCGCGCCATTGACTTCATCGATGATTATATTGTCGAGAATGAAAAAACGGCACGAAAATCAATCAAAAGCATCCATCCTGAAAAAGTACAGGCAACTTTGAATATCAGTCTGTTGAACAAACACACCGAAATTTCTGAGCACGCCAAAATGATCGCTCCGTGCCTTGCCGGCAAAAATGTCGGATTGATGTCGGAAGCCGGTTGCCCCGGAGTTGCCGATCCCGGAGCCGTAATCGTCAAGATTGCACATGAAAAAGGCATTCAGGTTGTGCCGTTGGTTGGCCCTTCGTCTATTTTACTCGCGATGATGGCATCCGGAATGAACGGACAGAATTTTGCATTCAACGGTTATCTTCCAATCGATAAAGCCGAGAAAAAAACAGCCATCAAAAACCTCGAGAAACTGTCGCACGACAAAAACCAGTCGCAAATTTTTATCGAAACGCCATACCGGAATAATAAATTATTGGAAGATATTTTACAGGCATTGCAGCCCAATACACATCTTTGTGTCGCTGCCGACATTACGCTGCCGACCGAATACATCAAAACATTGCGTATTTTCGACTGGAAAAAGACAAAAGTCGACCTTCACAACCGACCGACGATATTCATTATCCACAAAACGTAAATTGCATAAAAAAACCTGCCGAAAGACAGGTTTTATATTTTTGTGTGGTAGAATTATTCTACTGTAGCATTGCTGTCGGCGACAATCCCTGAGGTCTCATAACCGCCAAACCTGCGCATATAGCTCTTCAGCGAAGTGCCATAACCGTCTCTTAGGAAACGCTCGCCATTACTCTTGAAAAATTTCTTAACCGAATTGACGCCGCCCAAATGTGCCGCAGCCAAAATTCCGGATTCAGTGATATAAATGCCGCCTACGACTTTCCCTGAATAGAATTCGATCTCATCTTTCAACTCCCATTTGTTTTTTGAAAGCAAAGCCACAAAAGCTTTTTCCTGCAGTTTTGGACTGCGTAAAAAAGCACTGCGATCATTGATGCCGATGCTGCGCAATGTTTCCATACCAAATTGGTATTTGCCAAGATAACCGTGTGAATTGATTTTGGAGTATTTCCCTTGCGACTCCTTGAAAGCGATGGCTTCTTTGTAACCTATAAAGAATTTGCCGGTAAAAGGAATGTTGAGATTGCGGTATTCGTTTTGATTTTGTGTCGGAAAATGGTATAGCATTTCCTCGTTTTCATTGACCATGAACCAGTCATGATTTTCTTTCTTAAATGGTTTAAAACCGAAGCTGATGAAAGCGACAATTAATGCGATTGAAGTGTAATATATCCATTTTTTAATCATACTTTGTTTTTCTTCCTACTCTGTCACTGTAAGGAAATTCTACGGCGCAAATATACGACAAATAAAACAAAGCTGAAAATCAGCGAGTTAATCTTTTCCTAAAAGTAAAAAGCCTTCAATTTGCCCTTGCCCTGACTGGTCATTTCAAAAGTCGGCGCCGGAATTTTTATTGTGTTAAAAACGGAGAAAAGGGTTTTCAGTACATGCGATTTGGTTTGGATTCGCGACAAATCGACGTCCAAACTGAAATAATATTGGCGATATCTTGTCGTTTCGGGCGCCAATTCCGTAGTGTTTTTGTCGCCGTTTCCGGTAATCATGCCTTCGGCTCCGTAGC
>DATHKH010000130.1:0-7580 GCA_035286325.1 Flavobacterium sp. | reverse complement strand
AGCGATACTGCCGTCGTTCCATCAACATCATAATCACCAAAAACGAGGATGTTTTCATTATTTATAATCGCCGATTCAATTCCGGCAACCGCTTTATCCATATCTTTCATCAGATATGGATCGTGCAAATCGGCCAATGTCGGGCGAAAAAACGTTCGTGCTTCTTCATATGCCGAAATGCCGCGCTGCACCAAAAGCGCCGCCACGGTTTCATCGATATTTAACGATTTGGCAAGTGTTTTTACCTTTTTGGGATCGGGTTTTTCTTTGATGGTCCAGCGCATGTAATTGAGTGTGAATGGTGTATAAAAGAGGTGCTATTTTTCAAAATTAAAATAAAAATCGGGAAATATTTCGTTTCTTGTATCAAATTCTTAAAGCCGTACCAATGCAGATCCAGGGACAAATCGTTGATATTCAGAACCGCCGGATTTATTCTGGTGAGATCAGGGTCGCCAATGGCAAAATTACGTCAATTCTTCCAGCGGAACATACGGTAAAACAGTACATTTTGCCCGGTTTCATCGATGCGCACATCCATATCGAAAGTTCGATGCTCGTACCTTCAGAATTTGCAAAAATTGCTGTTTTGCACGGCACGGTCGCTACAATTTCCGACCCGCATGAAATTGCAAACGTACTCGGAAAAGCCGGTGTTTATTATATGATTGAAAACGGCAAGCAAGTGCCGATGAAGTTTCATTTTGGCGCGCCGTCATGCGTTCCTGCGACGTCGTTTGAAACGGCCGGCGCAATAATAGATTCTGACGGAATCAAGGAACTCATGGCGTCGCCCGATATTTTTTACCTGGCTGAAATGATGAATTATCCGGGCGTTTTGTTTGACGATGCCGAAGTGCTGAAAAAAATCGAATGGGCGAAACATTTCAGCAAGCCCGTTGACGGCCATGCGCCCGGATTGCGCGGCGAAAGCCTGAAAAAATACATTGCCGCCGGAATCACGACCGACCACGAATGCTTTACTTATGACGAAGCCGCGGAAAAGTTATCGCTTGGCATGAAAGTCCTGGTCCGTGAAGGCAGTGCCGCGAAAAACTTTGAGGCCTTGATTGATTTGCTGCCCGAACATTTTGAAAATATGATGTTCTGTTCCGACGACAAACATCCCGACGATTTGGTTGTCGGGCATATCAATTCGCTTTGCGCACGCGCTGTTGCCAAAGGAATCGACGTGTTTAAAATCCTGCAATCGGCTTGTGTGAATCCCGTGAAACATTACAATATGGATGTTGGCTTATTAAAGGAAAATGATGCGGCCGATTTTATTGTCGTCGAAGATTTAGTGGATTTTAAAGTGACGCAAACGTATATCAATGGCGAATTGGCAGCTGAAAACGGCAAGTCCTTCATCAAACCAATCGCTTTTGAAACACCGAATAATTTCAACATTTCGAAAAAGCAGATTGACGATTTTGTAGTTTCAGGTTCGGGAGCGAAAATCCGGGTCATTGAAGCGCTCGAAGGCCAATTGATTACCAATGAAATCCATGCAACACCAAAAATTGTCGATGGACAATTGGTTTCGGATACAGAAAACGACATTTTAAAAATGGCCGTCGTCAACCGCTATGAAAATACAAAACCGGCAATTGCATTCATTAAAAATTTCGGATTGAAAAGCGGTGCGATTGCGAGTTCGGTCGCGCACGATTGCCATAATATTGTCGTTGTCGGCACTTCGGATGCTGAAATCTGCAACGCCGTAAATTTGATCATTGAAAATACCGGCGGCATTTGTGCCGTGAATGGAAGCAACCAAAAAATCCTCGGTTTGCCTGTTGCCGGAATCATTTCTGATAAAGACGGCTGGGAAACCGGGCGGTTGTATCAGGAAATCGATGCGATGGCAAAAAATCTCGGCAGCGGACTGAAAGCGCCGTTTATGACGTTGTCGTTTATGGCTTTGCTGGTCATTCCCGATTTAAAGTTATCGGATAAAGGATTGTTTAGCGGGAATTCGTTTTCTTTTGTGGATTTGGAAATAAAATAGTTTGGCCACAGATTCACAGATTAAGAGTAAATCTGTGAATCCGCGGCCATTTTTAACCGTGTTAGATTTGACACGAGCTTAGCGAACTGACGAAGTAAATTAAAGGAAGAAACAAAGTGGATTTTGAGGTATTAATCCTGAATTGGAAATCAATGTAAAAATTATAAGATACGGTCGCGTTAGGGATTGAAGTGAAAATCCTTTTCTTGCAAAGAAAAGATTGAAACGGAAAGCCCGGCCGAAGGCAACGCCCAAAAAATTATTCTGAACTTTTCTCTTTTGAAGTGATTTTCCCGCCAACGACAACTACAATTTCGCCTTTTACAGGTTTCGCTTCAAAATGCGCGAGCACTTCTTTTACGCTGCCGCGGAAATTTTCCTCATGCAGTTTTGACAATTCACGAGACACGCAAATCTGTCGGTCTTCACCGAAATAAGTCATGAATTCGGCCAAAGTTTTGACGAGTTTGTGTGGCGAAACATATAAAATCATCGTGCGCGTTTCTTCGGCCAAAGCCAAATATCGCGTCTGTCTTCCTTTTTTTTCGGGCAAAAATCCTTCAAAGATGAATTTGTCGTTCGGCAGCCCGCTATTGACCAACGCCGGGACAAATGCAGTCGCACCGGGCAAACATTCGACCTCAATCTTATTTTCGACGCAGGCGCGCGTCAGTAAAAATCCAGGGTCGGAAATCGCGGGCGTTCCGGCATCAGAAATCAAGGCAATGGTTTCGCCTGCCTTTAGCCTCGAAATGATATTCCCGATGGTTTTGTGCTCATTGTGCATATGATGGCTGTGCATATGCGTCGAAATCTCGTAGTGTTTCATGAGCTTGCCGCTGGTTCTGGTGTCTTCGGCCAAAATCAGGTCGGCTTCCTTCAACACGCGAATCGCACGAAACGTCATGTCCTCAAGATTGCCGATTGGTGTCGGAACAATATAAAGTTTTCCCATAATTAAAAAATTTAGCCACGAATTCACGAATTGCAATTCTAAAAATTCGTGAATTCGTGGCCTATAAATTTATATGCTTTAGGAGAATTTTTTCTCGACGACTTCCATAAAACGCTGGGCATATTCGTCTTTGCCTTCCCAGTTGTTGTAATCGGGTTTGACCATATTGTCGATAAAATCCTGGGCTTCGGCATACGTATCAAACGTAATCAGCTGCGACAGTACGCGGTTGTAATCTTCGTTGCTGTTGTTGAACAGGTTTTTCACAAAAGCGATGCGGTCGTTGAGTCCGACGGTAATTCCTTTGGAAAGCCTGTCGTTCAGCGAAATCGTCTTATCGGCAAACTCACTGTTATTCATTTTGAAAACCGGGACTTTATCCGCCCTTCTTGAAATCGAAATGACATCATCGGGTTTGGCCATTTCATCGGCCGTATAGGAAACGTTTTCGGTATGCAGTTCTTCGGGTTTTACAAAAACAGGATCGACATAACCCGTTCCGAGCAAATCGTCAAAGGCTATTTGTGACGTTTCTTTTAGCTGTTCGCTGGTTGCAACAGGTTCAGGTGTTTCATTTTCTTCTGCTTTTGCATCAAAAGACCATTCGAAAGTTGGCGTAAACAATTCTTCTTCTTTTACATTCCCGATTGCGGCCGCGACTTCTTCCTTGCTTTCCGGCTCTTCAAATTCGACGTCTTCCAAGGCCGTTGGTGTTTCGCTTTCTTCCAAAACAACTTCTTCATTTTCAGGCGTTTCTTCAGCCGGGGCGTCATTCTTTTGCTTCGCCAGTTCGCCAGCGCTCGGGTCAGACGCAGCTTCATTTTCAGCGTCGGCGATGACTTCATCGACTTCTTTTTCCTCCGGCGTCTGTAACGGCATTTCTTTACTCAATGGCGTTTCGGCGGTGGTTTCTTCGGGCTGTTCTTCCTGGATTTCTTCTTCCGGTTCCGATTCTTCTTCGGGTTTGTTTTCAGCTATCGGTTCGGCTGCTGCTACCGGCGTTGCTTCAAAATCTTCAACCTGCTGCGCCGGTACGTTGTCATCGGTATCGTCAAAAGCGGTTTCGAGGATTTCTTGTGCTTCGGATTGGCCGATGGTTGGCTTTGTAGGTTGGAAATTTTCCTCAACAAATTTTAAAACGGATAATTTCTCGTATAATTTCCGGGCTTCCAAATGGAGCTGGTCAAGTTCAGATTTGTTTTTAAGCTTTAAAATTCTGTGAGCGATGCTGATCAATTCGGCTTCGAGCTTCTTTTTCATAAGTGGGCTATTTATGTTGTTTTAAAGGTCATATGTAATTCGCTGTGGATGATATTCGTTATTACCTCAAATTCATCAATGCTCATTTCATAACTTTTTACAATTTATAGTTGAGGCATTTCGTATATTAAATTTATCGCTTATTTTTTATTTAACCAAAGTAAAAGGAAATCATTACTCCAGTTTTATTTTTAAAATTAAGGGGTTTGCAAATCTCCGATTTACCAAAATTTTTCTACTTTTGAAACGGACGCAAAACAGCCAAATCCCATTCTGGTTTGTATTTGTCGCAAAGTAAAAAAACTAATCCTTTTTAAAGGCAGAAAAGTACAAAATGTTTCTCGAAAATACAGTAAATCATAAAGAACAATTTGGCTGGATAGAAGTCATTTGCGGTTCGATGTTTTCGGGGAAAACCGAAGAACTCATTCGCCGCCTGAAACGCGCGCAGTTTGCCAAGCAGAAAGTCGAGATTTTCAAACCCGCCATCGATACGCGTTACCATGACGAAATGGTCGTGTCGCACGATTCAAACCAAATTCGCTCTACGCCTGTTCCCGCCGCCGCCAATATCCGCATTCTCGCGCAAGGCTGCGAGGTTGTTGGGATTGACGAAGCACAGTTTTTTGACGACGAGATCATTTCGGTCTGCAACGATTTGGCCAACTCCGGAATTCGTGTCATCGTCGCCGGCCTGGATATGGACTTCAAAGGCAATCCCTTCGGGCCGATGCCGGCACTGATGGCGACAGCCGAATATGTGACCAAAGTCCACGCCGTTTGTACAAGAACCGGAAATCTAGCCCATTACAGTTTCCGGAAAGCCGACAATGACAATCTTGTCCTGCTTGGCGAGACCGAAGAATATGAGCCTTTGAGCCGTGCGGCTTATTTTTACGCCATGCGTGAATCTGAATCTGATAAAAACAAAACACAATAGTTTCATTTTAAAAAAAACATAAAAAAAGCCCCTCCAAACGGAGAGGCTTTTTTATTATATCGCGGTGCGAATTAGTTTTTGATCACTTTAATCGCTTTCGATTGCCCGTTGCCGGCTTTCACCTGGACGATGTATGCGCCCGGAGCCAAAGCTTCCATTTTCAACACTGCTGTAGTGGCATTTGGAATTACCGACAATATGCGCTGGCCAAGCATGTTGTAAACTTCAACATTGCTGATTTCCTGTGTGTAATTTAATGTAAACACATCTGAAACCGGGTTTGGATAATACTTCAATCCTGGCATGTCGAAATCATTTGTTCCCAATGTCACAGTGACGGTTACGGCAAGCGGATCTGCACTGTAACAAGCATCGATCGTTTGTGAAGCAAAATAGATCTGCCCATTGAAGATTTGCGCTCCTGGCTGCATTGGATTGGCAAAAGCAAGCGCATCGGCCAATGATTCGAACCAAGTGACGTCGGTACCAACAGCGACAAGGTCTTCGATGGTCGCTTCCTCAGCGGAATTGGCAGTGATTATTTGTGTGCTATCTCCAGTTGGAGCAGCCACAACAGTCACGTCAACACCAACATTTGAAGTCACCGAACAGTTTTGCGGACTGGCAGCTGTAGCAGTATAAGTGGCCGTTCCGGCTGTAGCGGATTTAAAATAGACCGTCGAAGCAGCCGTTCCTGTGTAAGGCACCGTTGCGGCGTTATCAGCAAACAGATTCGTTGTTGGCGCCCATGTGATTTGTGTCGGAGATGTTTCAGCAAACCTGATGTTCAGCCTGTTGACAGAAGTCGTTCCTGTTGTAGTCGTACCTGTAAAACTATAGACCCAAAGCGTCGTATTTCCGGCAGTTGCTGTATATTCTGTTTGTGAATTATATAAATTGTCAGCACCACTTTGTGTGACGTTAATCACGATATTAGAAACACCATCCCATACAAACGGTGTGGTAAACGGAATGACATTCCATCCTGAAGCTGTATGCGTATAGCTTGCCGGTCCGTAAACCGTCGTGAATCCTGTTGTTGCAAGGAAAGTCGTATTGGCAAAAGTCGCTCCGGCAACAGTCCCAATTGACACAGTGAAATTGGCATTAGTCGCCGCATCTCCCAAAGTCGCAATGTTGTATGCCATCGACGTGATGTTTCCGGCAATAAGTCCGGCAGCCGTCAAATCAGCAGCCGTATAAATCGTCTGGCTCCAATAGCTTGGCCAACGGTTACAAAAAGCGGTTGGCTGCTCAGTGGTTCCTGTTAGAGCCGTATTGGTACCGATAGTTCCAGCTCCAATAATGGTTCCACCTGTGGCAGATAATGTCACTATTGAATTCGCACATGTTTCGGTTGATGAGGCGTTTGCTGTAACAGCAGACGGCATCGGGTTTACAGTGACAGCCACATTTTTTGTGGTTGCACATAAAGCACCCGTCGATTGTGAAGCAGTTAAGACATAAGTGGTAGATACAGACGGATTAAAAATCCATCCTGTCACAGCGCTTCCCGAAACACCGGCTGATGGAGACCAAGCATATGTATCATAATCCGCATTGCCAGTTGTAACGGTAACGGGCGCAGAATTTTGACCCGCACAGATTGAAACGGTTGCTGTACTCAAGATGAACGCTGGCGCAGTCGCAACGGTAGCGACCACTTCCGCTCTTGGAGAAGCGCACACAGTCTTGAAATTCCAATTGTAGAAATAGAAGTAACCTGTTGTCGTGCCAGAATTATAACCGCTTGTCACAGAAGCAACGCTTCCAACCGCATATGGAAATCCGCCCAAGCCTGATTCCCTAACCATTGATGGGCCCGAAATAGCTACCAATCGGTAACCTGTTCCTGGCTGGATGGCAAAATTCAATGGCAATGTAAATTGTACTGGTGTCGTTGCATTTCCAGCCGGTAACGTGATTGTAGTCGTTTGCAAATCTGTTCCTGCATTGTCTTGTAATTTAATTACGACGTCTCCTGCGGTCGTTGATTTCAAGTAAACGTCAACACTGTTCAGGATAAATGAATCCACAGCATCAAAAACCAACCCGTAAGTCGAAGGCGTCGTACCGCTTGTTCCTGCAGGTGCTACTCTTGCACCGCCAGGTGTATTTGCACCTTCGTCGGCCAATTCAGCCCAATAAGATGTTGTTGAAGTCAATGATGGCGTGGTGAAAGTCGCTCCAGTTGCTAAAGGATTGCCGCCCGTTTGCGCCGCATACCATTTGATTACACCTGTTCCGGCTGCTGCCAATGCGACTGTTCCTTGTCCGCAAACGCTGCCCGGAGTAGTTGTAGTGAAGGTCGGGAAATTACACAATGTCCTGAAAGTCGTTCCAACCCAAGCGCTGGTGCTTCCTCCACAATTTGACCTGACCCATACATAATGGATGGTATTTGCAGGCAATGC
>DATHKH010000129.1:0-10763 GCA_035286325.1 Flavobacterium sp. | reverse complement strand
TGATCATTGGATTAAATGCCCGAAGCGGATTTTAGTGTCAGTTGTCCGGTGCCAACAGGAATGCTGAATTTGATCAACGCCGGAATTTTCGCCGCATCGGCAGTCAGCCAGATGAGGTTTTTGTCCTTGCCTTTCAATGCGTCGGTTTTGGCGGAAATGGATACTTTATAGCATTCTTTTTTGCCGAGGTTTCCGGCGTTGGCAGTTTCGCGGCCCATATATTTCACGACGACAGGGATTTCCTTTTCGTCAAAGACGATGATGAAGCTTTTGGTCTGGCCGATTGCGAATTTGCTGAAATCGACCGTTCTTAATTTATACAATATCGACACGACATCCTGTGTAGAACCGCCAACCGCAAACGTTTTTCTCGTTTCCGGCTTGTTCTTTTTCTTGACCGTACTGTTGATGGTTTTGCCGTCAGGCTTGAAAATGTATTTTTCCTTTTTGGTATAACCGCCTTCGTACATGTCGCGTTTGTACATGACTGGCTTCAGGGTTGCTGGATTCACATACGATTCATACAAATCCCTGATTTTGAAAAATGAATCCCATTTAGTGAATGTTTCGGCCTGGCAGCTCAAGTGCAATAACGTACTTTTGGAAGTTGTCACGGTATTGGTTTCCATGGTCACCTGTGCGAGTTGTGTCATCAGCCCGGCCATATTATAAGACGCAGCATATACGAATTTCTCATTGGCCTTGATTTGCGAAAAGCCTGGACTGAAAACCAGCAGCATGCAAATGGTAAAAAGCGATTTTCTCATTTTTCTGAAATTTCAGCAAATGTACTATTATTTTTCACGGAGCACAAAAACAGTTCAATGCTTCGCCATTCGATTCAGAACTGTATTTTTGTACAAATTATTTTAAGATGGACAGAAAAATCATTGCCACGGCGGCGTTCTTCGGAATGACTGCGGTTATATTGGGCGCTTTCGGTGCGCACTCGTTGAAAAAAGTGTTGGATGTACAGCAGCTCGTGGCTTTTGAAACGGGCGTGCGATACCAAATGTATCATGCTTTTTTATTGTTGTTTGTTGGCTTGAGCCAAAGTGTTGCCAACAGAACAAAGGCGATCATTTATTGGCTCACCGTAATCGGGATTGTCTTTTTTTCGGGCTCGGTTTATTTGTTGGCGACCAATAACCTGAACCACCTGAATCCAAAAATCATTGGCCCGATCACTCCCATTGGCGGATTGCTGCTGATTGTCGCTTGGTTCTTACTATTCATCGATTTTATCAAGAAAAAATCATAAAATTCGGGTAAAAAAGGCGTAACTGAAATTTAATTTTTACTTTTGCTTTCTTTTTAAACACAACAAAAGCACAATTTTATGGATAATAACGCCTTGATTACGAAATCGATTTCGTTGGAAAGCTTAGGAATCAGAAATGCAAATGTCCACTACCAGTTATCTCCGGACGAACTTCACAACATCACCATACAATCAGGCCAAGGCGTAGAATCTTCTACAGGAGCGCTTGCCATCAATACAGGAGAATTTACAGGCCGTTCGCCACAAGACCGTTTTATCGTAAAAGACAACATCACAAGGGAAAAAGTCTGGTGGGGAAAAGTAAATATCCCATTCGAACCGGCTGCTTTTGACGCTTTATATGATAAAGTCATGGATTATTTGTCGGGCAAGGAAGTCTATGCACGCGACAGTTATGTTTGTGCTGACGACAACTACCGCCTGAACGTTCGCGTCGTCACAGAAACCGCATGGTCAAACCTGTTCTGCTACAATATGTTTTTAAGGCCAAAATCTTCTGAATTGGAAAATTTTACGCCGGATTGGCATGTCATCTGTGCGCCGGGCTTTAAGGCCGATCCAATGGTAGACGGAACAAGACAATCCAATTTCGCCATCCTGAATTTCACTAAAAAAATCGCCATCATCGGCGGAACCGGTTATACGGGGGAAATGAAAAAAGGGATTTTCTCTGCTTTGAATTTCATCCTTCCGGTCGATAAAAATGCGTTGCCGATGCATTGCAGCGCCAATGTTGGCGACAACGGCGATACTGCGATTTTCTTCGGATTGTCGGGAACCGGAAAAACAACTTTGTCTGCCGATCCAAAACGAAAATTAATCGGTGACGATGAGCACGGTTGGACCAGCGAAAACACGGTTTTTAATTTTGAAGGCGGTTGTTATGCAAAAGTCATCAACCTGACCGAAGAAAACGAACCGGATATTTTCCGTGCCATTAAAAAAGGCGCCATTCTCGAAAATGTCGTGTTCAAAAAAGGCACGAATGAAGTTGATTTTGAAGATGTGTCCATTACGCCAAACACACGCGTCAGTTATCCAATTGATTTTATAGACAATATCCAGCCGGGTTCAATCGGCAAAAATCCAAAAAATATATTCATGCTGACCGCGGATTCTTTCGGGATTCTGCCTCCGATCGCAAGGCTGACTCCAGGCCAGGCAGCATACCATTTCATTTCAGGCTATACTGCGAAAGTCGCGGGAACTGAAGCCGGAGTGACAGAACCACAGCCGAATTTCTCGGCTTGTTTCGGCGCGCCTTTCATGCCTTTGCACCCGACAAAGTATGCGGAAATGCTGAGCAAGAAAATGAAGGATGCCAATGTAAAAGTCTGGTTGATCAACACAGGTTGGACGGGCGGCCCTTATGGCGTCGGACACAGGATGAAGTTGAAATACACGCGCGCGATGATTACAGCGGCGCTAAATGGCGAACTGGACAACGTAGAATACAAAGACCATGTGGTTTTTGGGATTGCCAAACCGCAATCTTGCCCGAATGTGCCGTCTGAAATCATGAATCCGAGAGATACATGGGAAGACAAGGATTTGTATGATGTGAAAGCCAAAGAGCTCGCGCAAAAATTCAAAGACAATTTTGCAAAATTTGAGGAGTTCGCTAACGAAGAAATCATGGCTGGCGCACCAAAAGCATAAATACATTATTAATTCAAGAAAAAAGAGCTGCCCAATTTGAGCAGCTCTTTTTTTATAGCGTAGTTTTTATACCATTTATTTGTCTTTCGATTCTTTGTTTGCTTTTACGATGTATTTTTCAAGTGCCATGGTCATTGACGGCGCTTCCGGTGATGGCGCCATAATATCGACGCGCAATCCGTGCTCTAAAGCTTCTTTTTGGGTTGTGCTTCCGAAAACGGCGATGCGAGTGTTGTTCTGCTCGAAATCAGGGAAATTCATAAACAGTGATTTGATTCCCGTCGGACTGAAAAAAGCCAGGACGTCATAATAGACGTCGGCCAGATCAGAAAGGTCGCTCATCACGGTTTTATAGAATGTCGCTTGTGTCCAATCCACTTTGAGGTTATTCAGCGTAATCGGCGCTTCTACGTTCAATTGGTCTGAAGCCGGCAAAAGGAATTTTTCGTCTTTGTATTTTTTGATCAGCGGTGTCATGTCGGCAAAATCTTTCTGGCCTACATAAATCTTGCGTTTTCTATACACGACATATTTCTGGAGATAATAGGCAATAGCTTCCGATTGGCAAAAATATTTCAGTCCTTCCGGCACTTTGTATCGCATTTCTTCGGCTACCCTGAAAAAGTGGTCAACGGCATTTTTACTGGTCAGTATAATCGCAGTATAATGGCTGATGTCAATTTTTTGTAACCGGATGTCTTTCGCATTAACGCCCTCGACATGGATAAAAGGCCTGAAATCAATTTTAACTTTATATTTCTGCTGGAGCTCAAAGTAAGGTGAATTTTCTACTTTAGGCTCGGGCTGTGACACCAAAATTGTTTTCACTTTCATATTTGGACAGTTCTAATGTACTAACTTTTTGTAAACCAATAATACATAAAATAGTAGGGCGCTATTTCAAGAGCGCAAAGATATAAAATAAAATAAAACAACTTGCCGGCAATGAAGTTTTGGTAATTCTTCAAAGAAAGAAGGTAAGTTAACAGGTTAATTATCAATATTGCAGCAATAAATATAAAAAACAGCAATTCTGAGGTGTTGCCGGTGTAAAACAGGATAATGTTAACAGGAAGTAAAACCATTCCGATGTAGGTTCTGTAGCTTACTTTGCGCAAATTGAACTGTTCTGTGAATTCTTCGATATTAAAGGCGGTTGCGATGATTTTGTCAATCAGGAATTTACACAGGATAAAAGCGCCGAGCAAAGTAAAAATCCGGATGTAAAGCACCCAGTCGGTTTTTGAGGCATATCCGAAATGGCTCAACAGCAATTGGATGAAAAATGACAGTGAAATGACCTGGACAAAAAACAGCATAATCGTGAATCCGCTCATCAAATGGCTGCTGTCCTTATAGACTTTCACATATTTGTCGGAAACGACCAAACGCACGAAATCGGCGAACCTTTTCTCAAAAACGGCGCGCGTCACGGCGACCAAAGCAAAGGACAAGACAAACAAAGCTGTTGCCCAGTCTGTGGTTTCCACCATTCTCGGATGTAGTAATTGCTCTGTCATAACGGTGCAAAATTAATGAATTTTCATGCTTGAGGTGTTTGCGCGGCTGTTTTTTATTGCCTAATATTTTGTCACTTAATATTTACAGGAATACGACCTTCCGGGCAAGTGCTTATTTATTATAATTTTATTATGAAACCGAGACCGTAAAAAGTTTATTTTTGCTGCAAATCCAATGGACAAACATGAGCGAGTGTATTGTTATAATTCCAACCTATAACGAAATTGAAAATATAGAAACCATCATCCGAAAAGTCTTTTCGCTCCAAAAGTCATTTCATGTCCTGGTTGTTGACGACAATTCTCCCGACAATACCGCAAATGTGGTTATCGGGCTGATGCGCGAATTTGAAGGGCGTTTGTTCCTCGAAAAAAGACACAAAAAAGCCGGACTTGGAACGGCCTATGTCCACGGTTTTAAATGGGCATTGTCACACGGATATGAATATATTTTTGAAATGGACGCCGATTTTTCTCACAATCCGGAGGATTTAGAAAAACTTTTCAATGTTTGTCATTCCGAAAAAGGCGACGTTGCCATCGGATCGCGATATGTCACCGGAGTGAATGTGGTCAACTGGCCGCTGAACAGGGTTTTGATGTCGTATTTCGCATCCGTTTATGTCAAATGGATTACCGGAATGAAAATCCACGATGCGACTGCCGGATTCATGTGCTATAAAAGGGAAGTGCTCGAAGCCATCAACCTGGACAGGGTTAAATTTATTGGTTATGCTTTCCAAATTGAGATGAAATACAGGGCTTTTGCCAACAATTTCAGGGTCGTTGAAGTCCCGATTATTTTCACCGACCGCACAAAAGGCGAATCAAAAATGAGCAATGCAATCATTAAGGAAGCCGTTTTTGGTGTGATATCATTAAGAATTAGAAAGTTATTTAACAGGTTATAAAAGCGTACGATGAACAGAGTGTTAATCAAAAATGCCAAAATTGTCAACGAAGGAGTCATTTTTGAAGGCGATGTTTTAATAGAGAATGAGTTTATCGTTGAGATTGCCGAAAGCATCAGCGCCAAAACCGCCAATTCCAAAATCATCGATGCCGAAGGGAATTACCTTATTCCTGGTGCAATCGACGACCAGGTGCATTTCCGCGAACCCGGACTGACGCACAAAGGCGATATCGAATCTGAATCGCGGGCTGCCGTTGCCGGCGGAATCACGTCATTCATAGAACAGCCCAATACGGTTCCGAATGCGGTTACCCAGGAAATCCTGGAAGAAAAATACAAGATTGCTGCCGAGAAATCGTTTGCCAATTATTCATTTATGATGGGTGCGACGAATGACAATCTCGACGAAGTCCTGAAAACCAACCCGAAGAATGTCGCCGGAATCAAGATTTTTCTCGGCTCTTCGACGGGGAATATGCTTGTTGATAACGAAGCCGTACTCGAAAAGATTTTCAGCAGTACGCCAATGTTGATCGCAGTGCATTGTGAAGACGAAGCGACCATCAAAGCCAATCTTGAAAAATATATTGAAGAATACGGAGAAAATGTTCCGGTGGAATGCCATCCGCTGATCCGCAGTGCGGAAGCCTGTTATATTTCTTCGTCAAAAGCCGTGGCATTAGCCAAAAAAACCGGCGCAAGATTACATGTTTTCCATTTGTCGACAGCGAAGGAAATGGAATTGTTCACGAACAAAATTCCATTGGAAGACAAAAAAATCACCGCCGAGGTCTGTATCCACCATTTGTGGTTTTCCGACGAAGACTACAAAACCAAAGGCAATCTCATCAAATGGAATCCAGCGGTAAAATCGGCTGAAGACCGCGCTGCGCTGTGGGAAGCTTTGCTCGACGACCGCATTGATGTCATCGCGACCGACCACGCGCCGCATACGCTTGAAGAAAAACAACAGCCGTATTTAAAAGCGCCATCCGGCGGACCATTGGTCCAACATGCCGTTGTCGCGATGTTTGAAGCACACCACCAAGGCAAGATCTCGATTGAGAAAATCGTCGAGAAAATGGCGCACAATCCCGCAAAAATCTTCAAGATCGAAAAGCGCGGATTCATCAAGGAAGGCTATTATGCCGATTTGGCGATTGTCAATACCGGACTGCCATGGAATGTCAAAAAGGAAAACATTTTATACAAATGCGGCTGGTCGCCATTTGAAGAATACAATTTTAAATCGAGAATTACGCATACCTTTGTCAATGGTGAACTGGTGTACCAGAATTTCAAAGTGAAAGACATCCGCAAAGGCAAGCGCCTTCTTTTTGACCGATAAGATATGAGAAGAATCACTGCATTTTTAATGATCGTATTTTTGGCGGCCTGTGCAAAACCAGCAGTCGAAAAACCGGATAATTTGATTGACGAAGGAAAAATGGTCGACATCATGTATGACCTTTCCCTGTTGGAATCGATAAAGTCCCAAAAGCCGATTTCATTCGAAACGAACCATATCAACCCAAGCACTTACATCTACAAAAAGTATAAGATTGACAGCCTGCAATTTGCCAAAAGCAGCCAGTATTATGCGACCGATCTCGAGAAATACAAAGCGATGTATGACAAAGTCGCGAAAAGGATTGAAGCCAAGAAGTTTTCAGTTGATTCCATCATTGTGAAAAAAGGCGGCAAAGTGCCAACTGCAAATCCCGATACGCCGCAGGTCCAGTAGGTTTAGAAATGCATCAGGCGGGCGATTTCCTCAACCGCAGTTTCAACCCCAATAAATTCATAGCCGAGCACTGACTTGACCTTGTCATTCGAATACACGTTTTTCGTATGCAGCGTTCTCGCGTCGTCTCTTGAAATTTTTCTTTTCTGCCCAAACACGTTTGCCAATACCCAGTCGATTCGCCATGCGATCGAAGTCATCCACGGTGTTGCAGCTACCGAAGGCCTGCGTTTTTTCATCGCATCGGCGACCAATGAAAATATTTTTCGGTAAGAGAGCGTTTCCGATGCCAGTATAAAACGTTCGCCATTGATGTTGCTTTCCATCAGCAATCGCATGATTTTTACGACATCGATGACCGAGACAAAAGCCATTGTGCCATTGGTATAAAACTGCTGTCCTTTGCCGATCAGCACAAACAGTTGGCTGCTGCCGGTTTCCCATAAGGGCGGCCCAAGAATAATCCCGGGATTGACAATTACTACATTCAAACCTTCCTGCTGTCCGCGGAAAATCTCCATTTCGGCGCCATATTTTGAAATGCCGTAATCGCTATGCGGTTTTTCGGGATTCCATTCGGTTTCTTCTGTGACTACAGCTTCGTTGTCTTTTGGGTTTCCAAGTGCTGCGGCCGAACTGACATGGCACAGTTTCCTGACTTCGTGCCTGAGGCACAGGTTGACGATATTCGCCGTACCTTCAATGTTGGTCTTGCGCAGTTTTTCCTCATCATTCGGGTCAAAAGAAATCAGCGCAGCACAATGGTAAACAAAATCGACATTTT
Organism: Flavobacterium sp.; assembly: GCA_035286325.1. Classification (GTDB taxonomy): domain Bacteria; phylum Bacteroidota; class Bacteroidia; order Flavobacteriales; family Flavobacteriaceae; genus Flavobacterium. The sequence goes on along the minus strand of DATHKH010000129.1, from coordinate 2,861 downwards.
CAAATGCAGTTTCAAATGCGGGAATATCGTTGATGTCAGCATGGACCCATTCGATTTTTTCAAACAGCTCCGGTTTTCGGTACAACGCAAAGACCTGTTTGGTTTTAGCGATGTGCGCCCTGTTTCGATACGTGCCACGAACCGATTTTGCCCCATTTTCCAATAAGTGAAGTGCGAGATGCGAGCCTGTCAATCCTGTTGCGCCGGTGATTAGAATCATGGTTCAAAGATAAGGGATTTTTCGATTTACTTCGTCAGTTCGCTTTGCTCGTGTGGGCGTGACCACAAGGGTCAGGCTTTCCGCTACAATCTTTTTTTTCGTGCCTCAAAAAAGGATATGCGCTTCAATCCTTCACGCGACCTTGTTACGCCTTAACCCGCGTTAGGGATAGAGGCAGGCACCGCGTGCAGCCGAAAGCCCGGCCGAAGGCAACGCCCATATTTTAAATTGCAACTTTACGACTTTGGAACTTTGCAACTATAAGTTATCTTTGCGACCAAATCAGAACAAAAAATGAAGAATTTAGTCGAAGAATTGCGTTGGAGAGGTTTGTATCACGATGCGATGCCAGGAACGGAAGAACAGCTTTTAAAGGAAGCGACAACCGCATATATTGGTTTTGACCCGACCGCCGATTCGCTTCATATCGGCAGCATGGTGCAGATTATTTTGCTGTGCCATTTGCGCAATTTCGGTCACAAACCGGTGGCTTTGGTTGGCGGTGCGACAGGCATGATTGGCGATCCTTCGGGGAAATCGGATGAGCGCAATTTGCTCAACGAAGAACAGCTGGCCATCAATGTTTCGGGCATCAAGCGCGTGCTTTCGCGATTTTTGGATTTCAATGCAACGGATAAAAATGCGCCACTGATGGTCAATAATTACGACTGGATGAAGGGTTTTACGTTTATTGATTTTGCGCGTGAAGTTGGCAAAAGGATAACCGTCAATTACATGATGGCGAAAGATTCGGTCAAGAAGCGTTTGAGCGGCGAAGGCGAAGGCATGTCGTTTACGGAATTCACCTACCAATTGATACAAGGCTATGATTTTTATCATTTGCACAAGCATTATAACTGTGTGCTGCAAATGGGCGGTTCTGACCAATGGGGAAACATCACGACCGGAACAGAACTCGTGCGCAGGATGAACCCAAATACCGACGCCAAAGCTTTTGCATTGACGACGCCGTTGATTACGAAATCCGACGGTTCGAAATTCGGGAAATCGGAAGGCGGGAATATCTGGCTGGATGCCAATAAGACTTCGGTGTATAAATTCTACCAGTTTTGGCTGAATACCACCGATGCCGATGCCGAAAAATACATCAGGATTTTTACTTTTTTGGACAAGGATATTATTGACGGGTTGATTTTGGAACATGCCGAAGCGCCGCATTTGAGGATTTTGCAAAAAAAGCTGGCTGAGGAAATTACGACTTTCGTTCATGGTGCAGCAGAATTGGAAAAAGCAATTAAAGCTTCGAATATACTGTTTGGGAATTCGACCGCAGATGATTTGAAATCATTGGATTCTGAAACTTTCCTCGATATTTTTGACGGCGTGCCGCAAGCTGAAATAGCAAAATCAGATATTGAAAACGGAATTGACATCGTTTCGGTGCTGAATGAGAAATCGGGATTCTTAAAGTCGAATGGAGAGGCGAGACGTGCTTTGGCGGAGAATTCGATTGCGGTCAACAGGGAAAAGGTTGGTGAAGATTTTACGTTTTCCAATGTTAATTTAATCAACGGGCAGTTTGTTTTGCTGCAGCGCGGAAAGAAGAATTATTTTGTGTTGCGGGTGGTTTAAGCAATGAATATATAAAATGCAAATCCCTGTTTAACGGGGATTTTTTATTCCCTAAAATCAATCTCCATTTTATTGGACACGAACAATCCCTTGATGAAATTTTTGTCGTCAATGATTTTCTGGTATTGTTCGGCGCTGAGTCTGTCTTTGTAATATTCCTTCATCAAGACCGCATAAATTTCCATAAAATGCGGCTTTACTTCATCTAAATAGTATTCATAATCGTCGAGTTTGTGGTATCGTTTTTTATCCCAAAAGAACTCATAACAAACCGGTTTTATTTCTTTAGGACGCAGCGTCACGACTTTTTTGAACAGGTAATTCTGCATGAGTTTCTCCCTGTAATTTTTGTCAATTTCGATAGAATCATGATTTATTTCGTGTTTTTCCCTTGTTATGGCCGAGATGTTTTTCTCTATTCGTTTTGTGGCGTTTCTCGACCAGTCGCTTTCAAATACTTCAGGAATATTGATCATTTCGTCGCCCTGGAAAATCTTGTAGCATGGAGAGTACGCCATTGATGCCATTGTATTATTCATCAGGTTATCACAATCCAACAGGAAGGAAATGGTTGAATCCGTGCAGTTGTGAATAGTATAGTAGAGCATAAATTTCCGCTCTTTTGTATTGGAGTTGTTGGTGATGATCGAATCGATTTTTATTTCCATGGTTTTCGGCTGTGCAAAAACGGGCAGGGAAATCAGGAGCATACAAAAGCAAATCAATCTCATAAAAGTGTGTTGGTTTGGGATAACGGATTACATCACCATTAAATTGCAGCCGCGAATATCGGAATTGTCAAAACGGCCCAAAACCTCAAACGAATTGTTCGGGTGTTTTTTGCCCAGATCCTGCGTGGCGATGAACGAGCATGAATTGATGTTGGCCAGATCGATGACATTGATGCCGCCGGTTTTTCCATCGTCGACATAAGCCAGTGCATCTTCTGTATCGCGAATCAGGATTTGGATCCAGTTTGGACATTCAAAAATCCCATCGCCGAGCGAATAGGCCTGCGACAGCAATTCGGTCATGCCGTATTCAGAAT
>DATHKH010000128.1:0-8764 GCA_035286325.1 Flavobacterium sp. | reverse complement strand
GCCGCAGGCTGTTATACTTTGACACTTGACGGATTGAAAGGCGCCGTACTCCAGATGATCGCCCACGGTTTTGTCATCGTCGGACTGTTCTTTGTCGCAGAAATTATTTACAGAAGATACGAAACCAGAACCATTGCAGACATGGGAGGCATCAGAATCCAGTCGCCAAAATTCTCATCGATGTTCCTGATTTTGGTATTGGCATCAGTCGCATTGCCGTCTACGTTCAACTTTGTCGGCGAATTTATGGTGTTGTTCAGCCTTTCGCAGGTCAACGTCATGTTTGCCATTTTGGGCGGAACAACAATTATCCTCGGCGCGGTTTACATGCTGAAAATGTTCCAGAATGTCATGCTTGGTGAAACCAACGCGAAAGTGTTTAAAGATGTGACTTTCAACGAAGGATTGACGATGGTCATCATCATCGCGATTCTTTTGTTCTTCGGATTTTACCCGAAACCGATTACGGATTTGATTACGCCAAGCCTAGAAAATATTTTAGCCAACATAAACAGGTTCCAATACCTCAAATAAAAAATGAATACATTAATAGCTATTACAGGATTAGGTGTTTTATGCCTTTTATTTGAAATTCTCAATTTCAGGAAAGCCATCATTCCGTTTACGATTGTCGGCTTGCTGGGCGTTTTGGCGCTGATTGTTTGTGAATACACGCATCCTGGAATCTATGCCAATGCGATTGTCGAAGACAAATTCAACATGATGTTCGACACGAAGTTTTCTTTGGCTTTTTCAGGGTTGTTTACGATACTGACGATTTTCCTTGTCGCGATGGCAGATGATTTTTATAAAAATCACCCGACGAAACTTTCCGATTTCATCGCCATCAAAATATTCCTGCTTGCAGGTGCTGTCGCGATGGTGTCTTTTGGCAATCTTTCGATGTTCTTTTTAGGGATTGAGATTTTGTCGATTTCCTTATACATATTGGCAGCCAGCGACCGACTGAACCTCAAAAGCAATGAAGCCGGAATGAAATATTTCCTGATGGGCTCATTCGCTTCAGGTTTTATCCTGTTTGGCATTTGCCTGATTTATGGCGCGACCGGATCTTTTGATGTCGCCGAAATCTACGAGCTGTCGCAATCAGAACTGATTCCGGGCTGGTTTTTCATCGGGATTATCCTGATGATTATTGGCATGCTGTTTAAAATCGCAGCCGTTCCGTTCCATTTCTGGGCGCCGGATGTTTATGAAGGTTCGCCTGCATTGACCACTGCGACCATGAGCACGCTTACAAAAATCGTTGCCGTTGCGGCCTTGTTCAAATTGGCAAGCGGTCTCAACGCCAACGTATCACCATCATTCGATTATGTAATTGCGACAGTCGCGATGCTTTCAATGACAGTCGGGAATTTTATGGCATTGAAGCAGGACAACGTCAAACGCATGCTGGCTTTTTCCGGGGTTTCGCACGCTGGTTTTATGCTGATGGCATTGTTCAGCCTGTCAACTGCTTCGGGCATTTTATTATATTATACGGCAGCTTATGCCTTGGCGGGAATCGCGGCTTTTGCGGTGATTTTATACGTTTGCAGAAACAAAGGCAATGAGGCCATTTTAAACTTCAACGGACTTGGAAAAACGAATCCGCTGATGGCGGCCATATTGACCGCAGCGTTATTGTCTATGGCCGGAATCCCGATTTTTGCAGGATTCTTCGGAAAATTCATGCTGTTTACGCAAACCATCAAAGCCGGTTATCTCGCGGTCGTGATTGTCGCGGTCGTGAATTCGATTGTCAGTGTCGGCTATTACTTCAAGCTGATCCTGGCGATGTATACCAAAGAGGCCAATGAGGAAACCCAAAAAGTCCCGTTCGCGTTCTATGCCGTTGCCGTGGTTTCGATTGGCCTGAATATCGTGATTGGCCTGTTTCCATCTTTGGTTACGGATTTATTGATTTGAGATTAAGAGGAGGAAACCCAGTGGGCTTCAGGTATTCTGCCAATTAAAAACGAGAACATCTTTTCTAGCCCCGATAGAAGTGGAAATCCTTTTGTGAAGTATGAACAAAAGATTGAAACGGATAGCGGGACGAAATATGAATAAAGAAAAGGCTTTGCTTCCAAAAAAATTATCAACAACACCCCGACAATTAACTTTTTCCAAAGTCTGATTTCAACCGCATTCTGCTAAATTTGCAGCATGTATGCTTTAGTCGACTGCAATAATTTCTACGCTTCGTGTGAGCGGCTTTTCCGTCCGGAACTGGTTGGAAAGCCTATTGTCGTGTTGTCCAACAATGACGGCTGCATCATTTCGCGCAGCGACGAAGCCAAAGCACTCGGCATCCCGATGGGCGCGCCCGAGTTTAAGGTTCGCGACGAACTCAAAGCAAAAAATATCACCGTGTTCTCTTCCAATTATGCACTTTACGGCGATCTGAGCGCGCGCGTCATGGACATATTGCGACAGTTTACCAATGCGGTCGAAGTCTACAGCATCGACGAGTCGTTTATGGATTTTGACAAAGTGCTTGTTCCAAACGACGACTATAATGCCTATGGCCACCAAATGCGCGACCGCATCAGGAAATGGGTCAGTATTCCGGTTTGCGTGGGTTTTGCGCCAACGAAAGCGTTGTCGAAAGTCGCCAATAAAATCGCGCGCAAATTCCCCGACCAAACCAAGGGCGTGTATGTCATCGACACCGACGAGAAACGCATCAAGGCATTGAAATGGACGAAGATTGGCGATGTTTGGGGCATCGGCTACCGTATGAAGAAAAAGCTTAAGGAACGAAATGTATTGACGGCTTTCGACTTCATACAATCTTATAACGAACCGTATATCAAAAGCCAAATGGGCGTTGTCGGATTGCGCCTGATAAAGGAACTGCAAGGCGAATCGGTATTGCCGCTCGAAGAAGGCATCGATAAAAGAAGTATTGCTACAACGCGAAGCTTCCCTAAAAAACTGACCGATTTTGATTCGTTGCGCGAAAGGGTTTCGACATTTGCTTCGGTATGTGCGGAAAAACTGCGCGACCAGCATTGTTGCTGCCAGACGGTTGTGGTCATGCTCGGCACACTCGAACACAAAACGGCGCATTCAAAAATGTATTACCAGGAAGCGGTGACATTGCCGTTTGCGACCAATTCGGCACTGACGATCAGCAATACGGCGATTAAAATCCTGGAAAAATTGTATGATGTGAATAAAGGATTGTACTTTCACAAAGCCGGCGTGATTGTGACACACCTGATTCGCGAAGACCAAAAGCAGTTCAATTTGTTTGAGGATGAAAACCCGAAACATCTGGGATTGATGAAAGCCATTGATGACATCAACAAAAAAATTGGCGACCGGAAAATAAAACTCGGGACGCAAGGCCAAACAACTTGGAATATGAAACAGGATCTGCTCTCTCCAAAATACACGACCCGATTGGATAAAATACTCACGGTAAAATGCCAGTAAACAAAAAAAAAGGCCTTGCTTTTTTCCGTCCTGATTTGGAAAGCGGGACAAGTATTGTGCATGTGAACCAAGGCGTTTCGGCAGGGTTTCCTTCACCCGCGCTGGATTTTATGGAAAACCGCATCGATTTGAACAAGGCGTTGAGCGACAATCCACTGGCGACTTTTTTTATCCGTGTCGAAGGCAATTCGATGATAGATGCAGGAATTGAAAACCAGGATGTGCTGGTCGTGGACCGAAGCATTGAGCCAGCCAACAAGAAAATCGCGATCTGTTTCATCGATGGGGAATTTACGGTCAAGCGCCTGAAACTCGAAAAAGATGGCCTTTGGCTGATGCCCGAGAATAAAAAATATTCCCCGATAAAAGTCGGCGACGAAAACCAATTCCTGATTTGGGGCATCGTGACGTATGTCATTAAAAAATTATAAAAGTCCGATTGGTTTGGTGCAAAAATGACATTCCCGTTCCACAAAAATTAATAACTGTCGGAAATATTTGCTTTTTATCGAATTCCTTTCAAAAACTGCAGTTAATTCTTTATTTTTAAGGAAAATCTAAATTCCCTATTTTATGACTAAAAAATTACTTTTAGCTTTGCTGATTCCTTTTATCGGAATCGCGCAAACCCAGAAACAGGCTTCTGAAATACAGGCAAAAATACGTGCCGCAGAAAACGAAAGGACGATTGCCTCGCCTGAAACACAGAATGTATTGGTGTGTACCAATATGGATATCCCGTATACTCAGGATTTTGAATCGGCTGTAGTTCCTGCTATTCCAGATTGCACGACTATTGAAAATGCGGGCTTGGGCAACAATTTTGAAACTGCAGCGAATCCGGGTTATGGATTTGGGACGACAAAAGTATTGCGCTATACATGGAATACTTCAAATCCAGCGAATGCCTGGTTCTATACTGCAGGTTTAAATTTGACAGCAGGGACAACTTATAATATCTCCTACAGATATGGCAGCGCGGGCTCTGCATTGTATACTGAAAAACTGAAAGTACATATCGGAACGGCTCCTGCTGTCACTTCCATGTCGCCAACGCCGTTGATTGATCATCCATTGGTGAACAACAATGTCACACCGATTACAGACAACCTGACATATACGCCTGAAACAACCGGCGTTTATTATGTGGGCTTCAATTGCTATTCAAACACCGACCAATTTTATTTGTTTGTTGATGACGTTGCTGTTACGACAAATCTCGGTACCGCAGGTTTCAATACCGGAACTTTCAGTTATTATCCAAACCCTGTAGTTGACGTTTTGAATCTTTCTTATGATAAAAACATCGATTCGGTAACCATTTACAACCTGTTGGGCCAAGCCGTCATTCGGACCAATGTCGCAGCGATGCGTGCACAAATCGATATGCGTTCGCTTGCAAAAGGCAGTTATTTTGCCGAGATCAGTTCAGGAACTGCTGTTGAAAAAGTGAAAGTGATAAAAAATTGATTGCTTGCAGTTGAATCTGCCAATCATTAAAGCCGGTGCAATAGTGCCGGTTTTTTTGTGGAATAAAAAAGCCCCTGATTTCTCAGAGGCTTTTAAGTACCCGGAGCCGAACCTAAAATGGTCTGACTCCTACTTTGTAATTCTATTTACTTCTGAAATAAAAAAAGCCCCTGATTTCTCAGAGGCTTTTAAGTACCCGGAGCCGGAGTCGAACCGGCACGGTTTCCCACAGGTGTTTGAGACCAGCGCGTCTACCAATTCCGCCATCCGGGCGTAGCAGACGAAAAAGATTCGAAAATCTTTAACGCAATAATAAGCAATGTTTAAAAAACGTGTCGCTTATCCTTTAACACGGTGCAAATGTAAAAAATATTCTTTCGCAAAAAAGAAAAAATATGTAAAAATATCCTTTCAGCATTGGATTTTATTCCTAAATTTGCACCTCGTTAACGCGATACACAACTAACTAACTACACCCGAGGCGTTTAAAACACCAGGCTTAGACAAATGACGAAGCCAAACTGTATGGAACGCAGCGGAATAAAAACAACACAAAAATGCCACACCTTGAACCGGAAGCAAAGATATTTGCATGTTCACAAAGTGTCTATTTAGCCGAAAAGATTGCTGAAAAGTATGGCGTTCCGCTGGGTAAAGTAACGTTCTCAAAATATAGTGATGGCGAATTCCAGCCTTCGTATGAGGAATCGATAAGGGGTTTGCGTGTGTTTATAGTTTGTTCGACATTCCCGAGTGCCGACAATTTGATGGAGTTGCTCCTGATGATTGACGCCGCGAAAAGGGCTTCGGCAAGGCACGTCACCGCTGTCATTCCGTATTTCGGTTGGGCAAGGCAGGACAGGAAAGACAAGCCGCGTGTTCCGATTGGGGCAAAATTGGTGGCCAATTTATTAGACGCTGCAGGCGCAACCCGTATCATGACAATGGATTTGCACGCCGACCAGATTCAGGGGTTTTTTGAAAAGCCAGTCGACCATTTGTTTGCATCGACGATCTTTTTGCCATATGTAAAAAGCCTGAACCTCGAAAACCTGACCATTGCGTCGCCGGATATGGGCGGATCGAAAAGGGCTTATGCCTACTCGAAGTTCCTGAATTCAGATGTCGTGATTTGTTACAAACAACGCAAGGAAGCCAATAAAATCGATTCGATGGAATTGATCGGCGAGGTAAAAGGAAGGAATGTGATTTTGGTAGACGATATGATCGACACCGGAGGCACATTGGCGAAAGCCGCAGATTTAATGATAGAAAAAGGCGCATTGAGCGTCAGGGCAATTTGTACACACGCCATATTATCAGGCGATGCTTACGAGAAGATTGAAAAATCGAAACTGAGCGAACTGATTGTCACCGATTCGATTCCGTTGAAAAAACAATCGAACAAAATAAGAGTGGTCAGTTGTGCGCCGCTTTTTGCAGAAGTCATGCACATGGTACATCACAACAACTCAATCAGCGGGAAGTTTCTGATGTAATTAAAATAAACGCTGGACTTAAAATCCAGTGAATTGATTGAAATATTGACATTGCCCGCGTTAGCGATAGAAGTGGAAATCCTTTTGTGAAGCACAGCGGAGCAAAAGATTGAAACGGAAAGCGCGGCCAAAGGCAACGCCCAAAAAAAGAATTTTTTTATTAACTATATATTTTTACAATGAAATCGATTACAATTAAAGGATCAGAAAGAGAAAGCGTGGGCAAAGTTGCGACTAAAGCCCTACGTAATGCTGGAATGGTTCCTTGCGTGTTATACGGAGGAAATCAGACAGTACATTTCTCAGCAGAAGAAATTGCATTTAAAAACCTGGTTTACACTCCAAACGCGCACACAGTTGCGATTGATTTGGGCGGTAAAAAATTTGATGCCGTTTTGCAGGACATTCAGGTACACCCGGTGTCTGACAAAATTTTACACATCGACTTCTTCCAGTTGTTCGACGACAAAGAAATCACGATGGAAGTTCCGGTAAAAGTCACCGGCACATCTCCAGGTGTTCTTGGCGGTGGAATTTTGACGCTGAACACACGCAAACTGAAAGTGAAAGCACTTCCGAAAAACCTTCCTGATTTCGTGGAAGCCAACATTTCGGAAATGGAAATGGGGAACAAATTGTATGTCACCAAATTGGCTGCCGACAAATACAAATTGCTTCACCCAGACAACACCGTTGTAGCCCAAGTGAGAATTTCACGTGCTGCAATGAAAGCCGCACAAGAAGCTGCAAAAGCTGCAAAAGGTGCTGCTCCGGCAAAAGGAAAGAAAAAATAATATTTTTTTCAGGCTTATCAAAAAGCATCAGTCATTTGGCTGGTGCTTTTTTGTTTTGTAGCTGTTCCTGCTTTCCGTTGCAATCTTTTTAATGATTTGCCTACGCTAACGCTCTGGCGAATCATTAAAAAGGATTTCCTCTTCAATCAGGGCTATCTGCCGTACATTCAAATCTTTCCTTACTTTTGTCATATGAACTGGCTCAAAAACCTCTTTTCACCAAAACAAAAAATATCAGAATCTGATCAAATGAAGAAATTTTTAATCGCCGGCCTCGGAAACATCGGCGCGGAATATGTCAACACACGCCACAACATCGGGTTTAAGGTTTTGGATTTTTTGGCCGACAAGGAATCGCTGTCTTTTGAATCGGTTAAACTCGGCGTCATGGCCCAGTACAAATTCAAAGGCCGGACGTTTTTCCTGCTCAAGCCAAACACGTATATGAACCTCAGCGGAAAAGCATTGAAGTATTGGATCGACAAGGAAAACATCCCATTGGAAAACGTGTTGGTCATCACCGATGATTTGAATTTGCCTTTTGGCACCATTCGTGTAAAGCCGAAAGGCACTGATGGCGGCCACAACGGGCTCAAAAGCATCCAGCAAATATTGAATACATCGGAGTATCCGAGATTTCGTTTTGGCATCAGCGACGAATTCAAGAAAGGCCAGCAAGTGAATTATGTATTGGGAGAATGGGACGAACAGGAGAAAACCAAACTTCCGGAACGCCTGGAGCTGGCTTCTGAAATCATCAGGTCTTTTGGAACCGCCGGACTTGACAACACGATGAGCACTTTTAACGGAAAATAATTAAACCAGAATCTTATGAGAAAATATGTATCCCTTTTGATTATCCTTTTCTTCATCAGCTGCAATTGCAAAAAAGGAACGGCCCAGGCTTCAATGGATAAAATCGCGTTGGCAAAAGCAGATTGCCCCGAAAAAGCAACCTGTACAATCAAAATCCTGAAAAATAAGAGTATGGATGTAAAGACCGACGATCTTGGCCGGCCGGCATATACCGTTGTTGAAAGCACGACCAAAAGCGTCATCCAATATGAATTCAACCGCGGCGACGAGCAAAAATATCCAGACAGCGGCTATCGTGAAGTCGTGATTTTTGAAATCAACCAGGCCAACCCTGAAGTCGCACTATCAGGTGTAGATTTGCAAGCAACAAAAATGTTATATGGCAGATTTTGCTTTTGTCGTGGCGCAACAGGTTTGTATCCTATCATCGACGGAAACCTCAGCATCAAGAAACAGGATTCCAGTTTGCTGATGGAATTGGATTATAAAACCGGCGAGATCCCACAAATCATCAAAAGCATTTCGGCAGTCATCAAATAAAAAAAGCGGCTATCTCTAGCCGCTTTTTTATTATGAATTATGTGGTTTACTCAATCACGATTCTTCTGACTTCTTTGGTTGATCCATCTTGGACAGTGACCAGATAAACGCCAGCCTGAACATTGTTCAGTTGTAGATTTTGGTTAAACAGTCCTGGATTGTCATAAGAATGTCCGAATATTTTTCTTCCTTGAATATCGT
>DATHKH010000127.1:0-3661 GCA_035286325.1 Flavobacterium sp. | reverse complement strand
CCGAGACAATATCAATGATAAAATCGCGCAATTCCTTAGCAAGCTGCGGCAATTGTTTCACGTCAAGTTGCCGTAAATCTTCAGGGTTTTGGATATGTGAAAGCAGCGTTTGCGACATGGTGTAATGCTATTGCCACAAATTTACAATAATGTTGCGAGGCATCGCATTTATTTTTCCGATGTGGTCGTTTTCGGAATTCGCTCCCGATTGATGATGGGTTCGGTTTTCACAGAATCCTTGTGGACAGTAATATCCACATCGCCCATCATGACCGGAACAATAGTTTTAGCAGTAGTTTTTTTCTTTGATTTGAATTTCACCTGTTCTGTTTTAGGCGGTGGCGGAGTTGTAACCTGCAAGTTGTCATTTGGGCCGTAAGCCGGTTCGCCGAGCAAAACGGCATGATCGGTACCCGTATCTTCCACGATTTCGACCTTGTCGATTTTTTGCTTGTTGCCAGCTTTATCGGAACAACTGAACAATGTCGTGCCCATTGCCAGCAACAAAGCCAAAAGGAACATTTTATGGAAATTGCGCTGGGCATACAAAACGTTTTCCGGAATGCGGATGACCAAGGTCTCGAGTTGCTCCGACTGGAATCGTCCGCAAATTTTTTTGCCTTGGTTTAGGATGAAATAATCCTGGATTTCTTCAGCATTCATGGCTGTAAAATCGACCACGCTTTTCATGCTGCTGCCGCAAAACCGGCCATTGGCTTCCGCGGTCATATTGTCCCAGCTTTCTGTGCAGGGTTTCGGAATCGTCAAAGTGAATTTCGTATCCATAGTTTTCGTTATTATTTGAAGCTGTTTCCTGCTGTCCGTTTCAATCTTTTATTTCATTGCATTACATAAAAGGATTTTCACTTCCATCAGGGCTAGGGCTTTCTCGGTTCTAAAAAATCTTGCGAATCTCTATGTTTCTTCGTTTATCTTCATGAAATTTTAAGAACCTGAAGCCCACCGGGCTTCCTCCTTTTAATTCCAAATCATCAGGGCTAGGGCATTTCGTAAATATAACGGATATTGTTCCCGAAATCGTATTTTTGTCGCATGGAGAACATTTTCACCGACGGGTATTTCATGAAAAAAGCGCTGCAGGAAGCAGAAATCGCTTTTGGGAAAGGCGAAATTCCAATTGGCGCCATTGTCGTTGTCGACAATAAAATCATTGCCCGAAGTCACAACCTGACTGAAATGCTGCACGACGTCACGGCACATGCCGAAATGCAATCCATTACTGCCGCCGCCAATTTCCTGGGGGGCAAATACCTGAAAGGCTGTACGCTTTATGTCACCATCGAACCTTGTCAGATGTGCGCCGGCGCTTTATACTGGAGCCAAATCTCCAAAATCGTATTTGGTGCCCGTGATCCGCAGCGCGGTTATCTCGAAATGGGAACAAAACTCCATCCCAAAACAATCGTCGTTTCCGGTGTTTTGGAAACTGAATCTTCTGATTTGATGCTAAAATTTTTCGCCGACAAAAGAAAATAATTTTAACATTTCCCAGCAAAATCAAGGGTCGGATTTTTCTGTTAAATTATTTCAAAAATAATACTACATTTAGTACAATAAACGGATGCCATACCTAGTTATGGGGAAAAGTCCGATGGGCAAAAATCACGTTCAACCCTTAACCAATTATCTTTATGAAAACCAGTAAATTAATGCTGTTTGTTGCGGTGTTTTTTTTAGTGCAATCCTGTAAAAAATCACAGGAGAATTTCGATTCCGATTTCACCCTTTATCGGGATTATATAACGAGTTTTTCATCAGGAATGGTTTCGGCAAATGCAGACATACAGGTTGGCCTGTTTTTCTCAAAGCCCGAGTGGAAGTTAAACCAGGAAATCGACAACGAGCTTTTCTCCATTTCTCCCGATGTGGATGGCAAAGTCGCGTTTCTTCCAAACAACATTGTCGTATTCAGGCCCACAAAAAAACTCGAGCAGAACAAAGAATACCAAATCACTTTCCACCTTTCAAAATTGGTCGACAAGCTGCCGAAAGGGCTTGAGGATTTCAAATTCACCATTAAAACCGTCAAACAGGATTTTGTCGTCAATGTGCTCGACCTGCAATCGTACAACCGGGATTTGCAATTCCTGAATATGATGGTCAAATCGGCCGATAACATGGATTTGGCCACGGCCAAAAAACTTGTCACCGCCGAACAGGACGGCAAAAAACTTCCGATAAAATTCAATGAAACGCCCGGCGCAACCGAGTTCCCATTTGTCATCGACAAAATCCAACGATTGGCGCAGGATAGTAAAATCACCATCAGCTGGGATGGCACTGCCGTTGGCATCAACCAAAAAGGCTCCAAAGAATATGACATTCCCGGGAAAGACCATTTTGAAATCGTCGATGTGAAAGTCGGCGATGAAGACAACCAATCCTTGCTCATCAATTTTTCTGACCCAATCAAAAAAGACCAGAATTTCAGTGGTTTGGTCGCCGTTGAAACTGCCGGAAACCTGCAATATGCCGTAGATGGGAATGTCCTCAAAGTATTCTTCGAACAACCGCTCGATGGGAACTTATTGCTCGAGGTTTTCCAAGGGGTTGAAAGTGCCGAAGGCTATAAACTCAAAAAAACCTATGCCGCCAAAGTCACATTTGAACAAATCAAACCCGCTGTAAAATTCGTAAAAAGCGGCACGATATTGCCAAGTTCCAACAACCTCAAACTTAATTTCCAGGCTGTCAATCTCAAAATGGTCGATGTCCGTGTGTACCGGATTTTTGAAAACAACGTACTCCAATTCCTTCAGGACAACGAACTCAGCAGTGCCTATGATTTGAGGAAAGTCGCCTTGCCCGTCGCCAAAAAAACCTTGGACCTGACAACCAATAAAATGGCGAATTACAAAAAATGGAATTCTTATTCATTGGATTTGTCGACACTCATCAAACCTGAACAAGGTGCCATTTATCGCGTTGAATTCACGATCAAAAAGAAATATTCGCTCTATACCTGCGATGTTGATCCTGATGCCGATAAGGAAGAACAAGTTGCTGATGACGATGATGACGAACCCGAGGATTTGTCGGAATGGGACGATAACGATTATTACGGCTACGATTACGATTGGGATGAACGCGAAAACCCATGCAGCAATTCATATTATTCGAACAATAAAATCGCGACAAACATCCTTGCCACCGATTTGGGCGTGATTGTCAAACGCGGTGAAAACAACGCCTATTTCTTTGCGGTAAATAATATTGTGACGACAGAACCGGTTTCAGGCGCATCAGTCGATGTGTATAATTTCCAGAAACAAAAACTCGGCTCATACACTACGGATGGACAAGGAACGGTGAGTTTTTCCTTGGACAAAAAAGCCGTTTTCGCCGTAGTCAAAAAGGACAAGAACACGACTTACGTCAAACTCGACGATGGCAATTCGCAGTCCGTCAGCAGCTTTGATGTTGATGGCGCAGCCCTGCAAAAAGGACTGAAAGGCTACATTTATGGCGAACGCGGCGTTTGGCGTCCGGGCGATACTTTGTATTTGTCCTTCCTTTTGAATGACAAAGCGAACAAATTGCCTGGCTCGCACCCGATAAAATTAAAATTGTCCGATCCGCATGGCAAAGTCGTGTACCAAACGGTGCAGAAATATTCGGAGAAAAACCACTACAAATTTGT
>DATHKH010000126.1:0-13426 GCA_035286325.1 Flavobacterium sp. | reverse complement strand
ACCGTATTTGTCGGTGAAATCGCATATGTCCCTGGCTCAACGAGGGTTGTCAGTGTATCTGCTAATGCCGATTCTTTTAGTGGCGCTGGTTCTTCTTACAGCCTTAATGACGGTCTAAGCTGGACAAATGCTCCATCTGATACTGGAACGCAATTCAATGTAGTCAAGTTTTTAAATGAAAATGTTGGTTTTGCAGGTGGATTTTCTACCTCGTCTACTGTGGGCGGAATCTATAAATATACCGGAACACAATTACCGGTATCTCAATTTGAAGGCGGCCAGTTTGCCGTGTATCCTAATCCTTCAAACGGTATCGTCAATGTATCGAACACCAAAGGCATCCGTGTTAATCAAATCAGCATGACCGATTTGAATGGCAGAATGGTAAAAAACATCGAGGTGTCTGATGCTCTTGAAAATATTGAAATCAATGTTTCTGATTTGTCTTCAGGCGTATATATGATGAACATCAATTCCGACCAAGGGAAAACGGTGAAGAAGATTGTAAAAAACTAAATCCCTGATTTGTACATATTTAAGCCCTTTATTTTTTTAAAGGGCTTTTCTTTTCCAAAAAATTTTATACTTTTGATAAAAACTTAAAAACCACATTATGAAAAAACTATTACTTTCTATTTTTATCGTTTCATCGTTTGCTGCCAATGCACAGGTGACTGTGTTTGAAGACAGTTTTGAAACTTATCCCGATTTTGCCATTACCGGTTTTGGCAACTGGCTGACACTTGACCTTGACGGTTTAAATACTTATATCGGTGGATATGATGTTCCTGATCCCGACAATGATGACTGGTCTGCAACTTGGCCGAACGCCGGGGCAGCCCAAGCATACATGATATTTAATCCTTCAACTGCAACAGGCGTACTGAATCCGGACACTACTGCGACTCCTACGGGAATTACGAATAATTCAGGTACACCGGAACACAGGAATTTTGATCCGCACACCGGCGCCAAATATGCAGCATGCTGGAATTCAGCTGGAACAAACCCTGTAAACAACGATTTTTTGATTAGCCCGGTCTTGAATTTAGGCCCGTCAAATAATGAGCTTACGGTTTGGACAAAATCAATGTCCGATTCTTATGACCCTGAGACCTATCGTATTTATGTATATGTGGGAACTGGTATTCCAACTGCACTGGCAAACTTCACGCAGATTTATCCTGCTTTAGGAAACGCAAGTGCACCTTATCCAAACTGGGGATTGCAAACTGTCGCACTTAATGCATACAGCAACCAACAAATCAGGATAGGTATCAGATGTACATCTGCAGACCATTATATGTTTATGGTCGATGATTTTAAAGTGACTTCATCAGCATTGGGCGTGAATGATGTATTATCTTCTAAATTTTCTGTTTATCCAAATCCTTCAAACGGTATAATCAACCTGACCAACAGCGAATCTATTCAAGTAAGCCAAATTGAAATTACAGACTTGAACGGAAGAATTGTGAAAACTGTAAATACAGCTGATACGTTCAACGATATCCAAATCAATGTGTCAGACCTGTCTTCAGGCGTATACATGATGAACATCAATTCTGACCAGGGTAAAGCGGTGAAGAAAATCGTTAAAAACTAAACATAGTTTCTATATAATTTAAAAGCCTCTTCTGTTGAAGAGGCTTTTTTTATTTCAGGAATGCCAATGTTGTTGCCAGAAATTCCTTTGGGTTTTCAGCATGGAGCCAATGCCCGGCATTTTTTATCGTGACCAATACCGCTTTTGGAAAATGGTGTTTGATCAATGTTCTGTCATCGTCATGCACATAGCCCGAATTGGCGCCGCGGATAAACAGCGTAGGCTTTTCAAAAACCGCATTTTCAGGCAATGGTTTTCCGATAAGGTCCATGTTCTTGTTGAACACTTCGAGGTTGAACCGAAATGCGAGTTGGTCGGGTGTTTTCCAATAGAGGTTTTTGAGCAGGAATTGGCGTGTGCCAAAATCGGGAACATAAGGCTTCATGATGTCTTCGACTTCATGCCTGCCCGGCTTTTTGGAAAAATCAACGGCATTCAGCGCAGCCATGATATCGTCGTGGTGCGGCGCATAATATTTCGGCGCGATGTCGGCAATGATGAGTTTGTTTACTTTTTCAGGATAGGTCACGGCAAAAAGCATCGCGACTTTTCCGCCCATCGAATGGCCAAGCAAGTCGATGACATTAAGGTTATTTGCAGCGCAGTATTCCACTAAATCTTGGACCATCGCTTCATAAGTGAATTCATCCGAGTGGAAACTGCGCCCGTGGTTGCGCAAATCGAGCGCATGCACCTGGAATCCGGCGGCGGCATATTGCCCGCCGAGGGTTTTCCAGTTGTCGGACATGCCGAGAAATCCGTGGAGAATTATAAGCGGTTTACCGGAACCTTCTATTTTAGAGTAAAGCATAAATGATAATAATTAACTGCGTGAGCGATTACCTCATTGGGTAATATTTGTTATGTATTCGGTGAATGCTGCGCATTTGGAGCCAAGTGCCGCGCACTGCGGAAAGCGCTACCTGCAAGGGCACGCCATTATTTTAATTTCTGTAAATACATATTGACGACATTGTCCAATCCGAGGTACAACGCTTCTGAAATCAGCGCATGGCCGATTGACACTTCCAATAATCCCGGAATATTTTGTTGAAAAAATTGAATGTTGCCTAAACTCAAATCGTGCCCGGCGTTGATTCCGAGACCGAGTTCATTGGCTAGTTTCGCCGAAGCGACATATGGATCGATGCCATTTTTGTTCCCGATTCCGAATTCGTGGGCGAACGCTTCGGTATACAATTCGATGCGGTCGGTTCCTGTGGCTTTTGCGCCTTCGATCATATTTAAAACCGGATCGACAAAAATGGATGTGCGGATGTTGTTGCGTTGGAATTCACCGATGATTTCCTTAAGAAAAGCCTGGTGTTTGACCGTATTCCAACCCGCATTCGACGTAATCGCGTCCACTGCATCGGGAACGAGTGTGACTTGTTCGGGCTTGATTTCCAAAACCAAATCGACAAAAGACTTTTCGGGATTGCCTTCGATGTTGAATTCGGTGTAAACTACTTTTTTCAAATCGCGCGCATCCTGATAACGGATATGTCTTTCATCGGGACGCGGATGGATTGTAATTCCGGCAGCGCCGAATCGCTGGATGTCGGTTGCGGCCTTAAGCAAATCGGGCACGTTTCCGCCGCGGGCATTCCGCAAAGTCGCTATCTTATTGATGTTTACGCTGAGTTTTGTCATCTGGGAGTTTTTACAATACAAAAATACAAAGTTAAACACGGTGTTTTATGCTATTTTTTGATTATTTTGCAGTCGATTAATGAAGCGCTATGACAGGGATTACAGATTATATTACCAATGATTATAAAGCGATCGACAGCAATGAAACGGTCGAATCGGTTCGTGATTTTTTTGGGGAAGTGAATTTTTCGCATTTTCCGATTGTCGAGGAAAGCGTGTACATTGGATCCATTTCGGGCGACGACGTCGAGACTTTTGACACCGACAAAAAAATATCACACTACCGCTATGCGCTTGAAGGTTTTTTTGCGCGTACGAATATGATGTGGCTCGATGTATTGGAAGTTTTCGCGAGAAATTCGACCAATGTAGTTCCGGTGCTTGACGACAACAATGCCTATGTCGGTTATTATGAAATTCCGGATATCATCAAATTGTTTAATGAAACGCCATTTTTGAAAGAACCGGGCGGCATCATAATCGTCGAGAAATCGGTCACCGATTATTCGATGAGCCAGATTGTGCAGATTGTCGAAAGCAACAACGGTCGCGTTTTGGGCATTTTCATTTCTGAGGCCACGACCAATTCGGTCCAGGTGACGATTAAGATTACGCTTGGCGCGATGAATGAAATCATACAGACTTTTAGGAGATATGGCTATGAAATCATTTCCGAACATCAGGAAGACACTTACTTAAGCAGCCTCAAAGAACGTTCGGATTACCTCGACAAATACCTGAACATGTAATGAAAGTCGCGATTTACGGACAATATTACCAAAACAGCACCGAGCCCATTATCAGGGATATTTTCGTGTTCTTCAACAAGAACAATATCGATTTGGTCATTGAAGCCGAATTTCTCAACATTCTTTATGAGAAAAAAATCGTGACCAAAGAATACAAGACTTTTACGAGTTACAAGTGCCTGGACAGCAGTTTCGATGTGTTGATCAGCATTGGCGGCGACGGCACGATTTTGCGCGCGGCAACTTTGGTGCGTGATTCCGGAATCCCGATTTTGGGCATCAATGCCGGAAGGCTCGGTTTTTTGGCTACGGTGCAAAAGGACAACATCGCCGAATTCCTGCAGTTTGTGATTGAAAAGAAATATACAGTATCGGAACGGACATTGTTGAGCCTCGAATGCTCGCCTGAAATTCCGGAAATCAAGGAATTGAATTTTGCGATGAACGAGATTTCCGTCAGTCGCAAAGACACGACCTCGATGATCACGATTGAAACCTATCTCAATGGCGAATATTTGAATTCTTATTGGGCAGACGGATTGATCATTTCCACGCCAACGGGTTCGACGGGCTATTCACTGAGTTGCGGTGGACCGGTTTTGACGCCTGATGTCACGAGTCTGGTCATTACGCCGATTGCGCCACACAATCTGAATGCGCGTCCATTGGTCATTCCCGACGATACCGAAATTCGGCTGAAAGTTTCCGGAAGGGAGCAGCAATACTTGGTTTCATTGGATTCGCGCATCGCTTCGGTTAAAAACGAATCGATATTGGTCATCACCAAAACGCCATTTAAAATTAATATGGTCGAAATTCCCGATGAGACTTTCCTGAAAACACTCCGCAACAAACTTCTTTGGGGTGAAGACAAAAGGAATTAAAATTTTGCCTGATTATACTACATCGCACTTAATTTCCGTTTGACAGTAGTAAAAATCCAAACACACACCAACTGGCGCAAATATAATTTGCCGTAATTACTGATTGGCAGCCATAATTATTATATTTGCACGCTATTTTCAAACCGATGAATAGATTATTGACAGTCGCGCTTTTCCTTATTGCTTTTTGCCCTGTAAATGCCCAGATCAACGAACTTGGGATTTACCTTGGCGGAAGCAATTATATAGGCGATATCGGCCCGACAAACTATATCAAACCGAATGAATTGGCTTATGGCATATTGTACAAATGGAACAAAAGCCCAAGGCATTCCTGGCGGATTTCATATACACAGGCGAAAATCACATCCAGAGACAGCGACTCTGATGTCCCGGGAAGGAAACTCAGGGATTATGACTTTGAAAACAGCATAAAAGAAGTATCTTTAGGCCTTGAATTTAATTTCTTTGATTTTAACCTTCATGAACTGAAACAACAGCTTACACCTTATATATATACAGGGGTATCTTATTTTATTTATGATCAGGAATTTCAGGCAAACGGTTACACCAAAGATTACACCTCTTCCACATTTGCCATTCCGATGACTGTGGGCGTAAAAACGAACATCATGCCGAAGTTCATTTTGGGTTTTGAAGTTGGCGCCAGGTATACATTTACCGACAACCTTGACAGCAGCAATCCTGAAAATGATAATTTGGCCGCTTTTAGATTTGGAAATATAAACAGTAAAGACTGGTATGTTTTTACCGGGTTTACCCTAACATATACGTTTACGGAAAAACCGTGTTACTGTGCAGACTAATAAAATGGGATTGATAGATACTATTGATAAGACGAAATTGCCAAAACACCTTGCCATCATCATGGACGGCAATGGCCGTTGGGCAAAACAGCAAGGCATGCTCCGTGTTTTTGGCCATGAAAATGGGTCCAAGTCGGTCAAGCAAACCGTCAAATCTTGTGCCAGGCTGGGTATTGAAAACCTTACATTATATGCCTTTTCCACAGAAAACTGGAATCGCCCAAAAACGGAGGTCAAAACCCTGATGAAATTGTTGGTCAATTCATTGAAGAATGAAATGAAAACACTTTTGGAAAACAACATCAAGCTGAATTGTATCGGCAATCTTGAAATGCTTCCAAAAACGACGCATACGCAATTGCTCGACGTGATCGAAAAGACAAAAAACAATTCAAGAATGACCCTGACACTCGCATTAAGCTATGGTTCAAGGGAAGAGTTGGTGCAAGCAACCAAGGCTATCAGTGATAAAGTTAAAAATAATATAATTTCAACTGGCGATATTGACGAATCAATTATTAATCAGCATCTTTACACGCGAAATTTACCCGATGTAGATCTTTTGATACGGACCAGCGGCGAGCACAGAATCAGTAACTTTCTATTGTGGCAAATTGCCTATGCAGAATTGTATTTTACCGATGTGTTATGGCCTGATTTTAAAGAAGAAGACCTATATGAGGCAATTGCCAATTATCAAAAGCGGGAACGCAGATTTGGAAAAACCAGTGAACAAATTAAATAAGTTTTTAGTGTTAAATAAGTCAATCAAAATATTCCTGGGAATATTAATTTTCGGTAGTTTTTTTCAATCTGAAGCCCAAGAGAGAGTTTCATTTGACCAGGGAACAAAATACATTTTAGCCGACGTCGATGTGACGGGCAAAATCACGTTCAACAAGCAAACAGTTGTCACATTTGCCGGCCTTGAAAAAGGACAAACCATTACGGTTCCGGGTGAAGAAATCACCAATGCGATTAAGAAACTGGGGAAACTCGGTCTTTTCAGCGATATTGATTTTTACGTAGATCGCGTTGCCGGAGACAGCATCTGGCTGCAGTTGAACATCAATGAACTTCCAAAGTTGAGCGAGGTCAAATTCCAAGGTGTAAAAAAGAACAAAACAGAAGGATTGGTTAAAGACACTGGGCTGACCAAAGGCAAAGTCGTGAATGAGAACCTTGTGACAACCACCAAAAATTATCTTGAAAACAAATACCGAAAAGACGGTTTTTTCAACACCAAAGTCACCATCAATACCGTAGCCGACACCAGCGCCACCAACCAGGTGAAGATGGTCGTCAATATTGACAAAGGCAAAAAAATCAAAATCAAGGAAATCGTTTTTGAAGGCAATGAGAAATTCTCAGACTACAAACTTCGCAAAACGATGAAAAATACGAAGCAGGTCAATCCGCTCCGTATCTTTAAAGCTTCCAAATTCATCAAGGACAAATACAAGGAAGACTTGGTCACCATTATTGATAAGTATAAGGAAAAAGGGTATCGCGATGCGCGTATTATTTCCGATTCTGTCACTTATCTCAAAGACAAGAATAAACTGGCCATCAAGGTCAATATTGAAGAAGGCCATAAATATTATTTCGGGGACATCAAGTTTTTGGGGAATACCGTTTATTCCGACAATTTGCTGAACAGGATTCTGGGCGTTAAAAAAGGTGACGTTTACAATGGCGTTTTGCTTCAGAAAAGGATTGCCGATAAAACGAAACCTGACGGCGAAGACATCACGAATCTGTACCAGAACAATGGCTATTTGTTTTCAAACATCAATGCCGTAGAGGTCAAAACTGCCAATGACACCATTGATTTTGAAATCAGGGTTGTTGAAGGGCCGATTGCCTACTTCAATAAAATTACCGTTGTCGGGAATGACAAAACAAATGACCGCGTCATTTACCGCGAGTTAAGAACAAGGCCGGGACAAAAATACAGCAAGGAAGACATGGTAAGGACTTACCGTGAAATCGGGCAGCTGGGCTTCTTTGACCCTGAAGCGATTGACCCGCAATTGAAAAATGTCGATCCGGGAGCAGGAACTGTAGATGTCGAATGGCATCTTGTAGAAAAAGGCTCGAGCCAGATTGAACTTCAAGGCGGATATGGCGGAGGCGGTTTTATCGGTACGTTAGGATTATCATTCAATAATTTCTCCGCACGGAATATATTCAAGAAAGAAGCTTACCATCCGCTGCCGATGGGAGACGGGCAAAAAGTGGCCTTAAGATTACAAGGAAGCTCATATTTCCAGACCTACAGCCTATCATTTTCTGAGCCGTGGTTCGGAGGCAAAAAGCCGGTACAGTTCAGCACTTCACTATCGTACAGCAAGCAGTTCCTGAATAATTATTCGACGAATGATGTGGATAGGAGCAAAAGCTTCAACATCCTGACATTGTCTGTCGGCCTTGCAAAAAAACTGACCGTTCCGGATGATTCGTTCATTTTCTCAAATGCGGTAAGTTTCCAATATTATGACCTGAACAACTACAATACCGGATTGTTTACTTTTGGTAATGGCTCGTCAAGGAATTTTGCTTACACCATTGGCTTAAGCCGTAATAACAAAGGGGTGAATCCTATTTTCCCGACTTATGGTTCTGAGTTTAGTGTTTCGGCCAAATTTACGCCGCCATATTCATTGTTCAACAAAGTGGACTATGCGAATCTCCCGAATCTTGAAGAATATAAACTCAAAAATAACGGTGACGGATATTTCGGCCCGGATGGCAATTATGTCGATCACGGAGACTTCATTGATGGCGTAAATGGCAACAGTGTAGACACTTACCAAGAGGCTGCGGTCGATCAGGGGAAAGTCGATCAAAAGAAATTCAACTGGCTGGAATATTATAAAATTAAATTCAAAGCAGACTGGTTTACAAAAATTTATGGTAAATTAGTGCTTCGTTCTGTGGGCGAATTTGGCTTCTTAGGCGCTTACAATCAAGATCGTGGACTGGTTCCATTCGAAAGATTCTTCTTGGGCGGCGACGGATTGGCAAACTTTTCACTCGACGGACGTGAGGTGATCGGATTGAGAGGTTATCCAAACCAGTCATTAACACCGACAGATAATCTGGGTGCGCAAAACGGTGCGACAGTGTATAACAAATTCTCACTTGAGCTGCGTTATCCATTGACATTGAAATCGGCTGCATCTATATATGCGCTGACTTTTGTTGAAGGCGGAGCAGCATATGATACTTTTAAAGAATATAATCCGTTTGTATTGCAGCGTTCCGCAGGATTCGGGCTTAGGGTATTTATGCCGGCTTTCGGATTATTGGGAATTGATTTTGGTTATGGATTTGATGCGCTTCCGATTCCAGGAAAAATCAACCCGAATGGTTGGGAAACGCACTTTATAATTGGCCAGCAATTTTAAAAAAATTATATTGGCATGATATTTTCTAACGCAAAAATTATGAAAAGACATCTTTTATTCCTGCTTTTAGCTGTTTCCCTTACAGCGCATGCTCAGACAAGAGGCGTTAAAATCGGTTATATCGATATGGAATACATTCTGCAGAATGTTCCGGATTATACTGAAGCTAAAAACCAATTGGAGCAAAAAGCCCAAAAGTGGAAACAGGAAATGGAAGTCAAAAAAAATGACATTGCCAAACTCAAAGATGCATTAAAAACAGAAAGAGTGCTTTTAACGAAAGAACTCGTTGAAGAGCGTGAAGAGGAAATCAGGTTCCAGGAAGCGGAATTGTCGGATTACCAGCAAAAACGCTTTGGCCCTAACGGGGATTTGATGGTACAGAAAGCCGTTTTAGTCAAGCCAATACAAGACCAGGTTTTTACGGCTGTACAGGATATTTCTGAAGCCAAAAAATACGATTTCATATTCGATAAGTCTTCCGATTTGACCATGCTCTATGCGGCGAAAAGGTATGACATCAGCGACCAGGTCGTAAGGGTATTGACCAGGGCTGCGAAAAGAGACCAGATGAGCAAAAAGCAACTTAAAATCGAAGAAGAAAAAGAACGGATACAAGATTATGCCGATGACGCAAATCCTGCATTAGAAGCAAGAAAAAAACTCCTTGAAGACAAAAAAGCAGCAAGAGAAAAATTGATAGCCGATAAAAAATTAGCTGCCGAGGAAAGAAAAAAGGCCGCTGAAGACAAACGCAAACAAATGCTGGTTGAAAAAGAAGCGAAGAGAAACGGAACAACGGTTCCTCCAGCCGAGAATAAAGACGCCGACAAAACCGGTACGGATGAAAAAACAACCGACGCACCAGTTATAGAAAAAGATTCAACATCCACTGACGCACCAAAAACAGAAACTCCCGCCGAAGTAAGGGCCAGGGTTCTTTCCGAAAGGAAAAAAGCGGCAGATGAAAGAAGGGCCAAAATCCTGTCTGATCGCGAAGCGGCAAAAAAAGCAAAAGAAGACCAGAAAACTACACCTACAGAAGATAATAAAGAACAATAAAAACAAAAATTAATTAATACTTAAACATGATGAAACAATTGAAAACTTTACTAATAGCTGCTGTTGCAATTTTCAGCGCAAACCAAGCTGCAAACGCCCAGGCAAAAACGGCGCATGTAGATGTTAGTGAGATAATGGCGAAAATGCCGGCGATGCTTGATGCACAGAAACAATTAGAAAAATTAAGCAGTACGTATGATGCTGATTACAAAACCATGGTAGATGAATACCAGGCAAAAATCAAAAAGTATGAAACTGATGCGACTACAGTATCCGATAAAATGAACGAAGAGCGTTCAAAAGAAGTTCAGGATATGCAAAAAAGAATTGTTGACTTCAGGGACAATGCGCAAAAAGATTTGCAGAAAAAAGAACAAGACCTGACAAAACCGGTCATTGAAAAAGTAAAAGCTTCCATCCAAAAAGTAGGTAAAGCGAAAGGTTATCAATATGTGTTGAATTCAGACGGGCTTCTACTTGCCGACGGTCCGGATTTAACTGCTGACGTCAAAAAAGATTTGGGTTTTTAATCGAAAAACTTAATGAAAATTTATAAAAACTGCCCGAAATTATCGGGCAGTTTTTTTTTACATTTGTTTTATGAATAACAATCAGCCTATCGGTTTGTTCGACTCGGGAATTGGAGGCACTTCCATTTGGAAGGAAGTCCACAGCCTGATGCCAAAAGAAGATACGATTTATCTGGCCGACAGCAAAAATGCGCCTTACGGTCAAAAATCGAAAGATGAAATTGTAGCGCTGAGCATTAAGAATACCGAATTTCTGTTGGAAAACAACTGCAAAATCATTGTGGTTGCCTGTAATACAGCTACGACAAATGCCGTCAAGGAACTCCGCGCCAAATATGATATCCCTTTTATTGGCATTGAGCCTGCGATAAAACCAGCCGCACACAATTCGAGAACACAAACCATAGGCATTCTGGCAACCAAAGGAACGCTTAGCAGCGAGCTTTTTAATAAAGCGGTCGAGATATACCAAGACACGACGATAATTGAGCAGGTTGGCCACGGATTGGTTCAGCTGATTGAAAATGGCGACATCAATTCGTCCGAAATGACAAAACTGCTATATGAATACTTGACACCGATGGTGGAAGCAAATATTGACTATCTTGTTTTGGGCTGCAGCCATTACCCTTTCCTGATTCCGCAAATAAAAAAAATCATCCCCAGCCATATCAAGATTATTGATTCAGGAGAAGCGGTAGCCCGGCAAACTCAAAATGTCCTGGGAGAAAAACTTGGTTTTAGCGATCGGGCAAAAGGAACGCCGACATTTTACACCAATACAAATCCTAAAGTACTGACGGATATTCTCGAAAATAAATATCCCGTTATTGAAAAGAATTTTTAGGTTGCTTTCAACCAACTGGAATACATAACATAGTTGTTTGAAATCCGCTCAATTTCACCTGCAAAATCAGACTGATCAATATCCTTAACCTTTTTAGCCGGTACGCCAGCGTATATGGTACCTGATTCAACGACCGTATTCTGCGTGACTACAGCGCCGGCCGCAATGATAGAATTGCTTCCAATGACACAATTATCCATTACAATTGCGCCCATTCCAATCAGCACATTATCATGGACCGTACATCCGTGGACTATCGCATTATGGCCAATGGATACATTGTTTCCAATGATAGTTGGGTGCTTTTGATATGTACAATGAATGATTGCGCCATCCTGGATGTTGACCTTATCCCCTATTTTGATAAAATGTACATCACCCCTGACGACCGCATTAAACCAAATGCTGCATGAAGCACCAATAGTGACATCGCCAATGATTGTTGCATTTTCAGCAACATAACAATCGGCAGGAATAACCGGACTCTTTCCGTTAATTGATTTTATTAACATGATCTAAAAAATAAAGTCCCGATTTTATCGGGACTGAATTCAAATTTTAAATTAATTGATTGCCGGACAATTACATTCGTATTTCTCTGCCTTGCAGAAAAGATTGATCCCTAATGTAATCTGGTGAAATCCACCATTATCAAATTTCACATTCCCCAATAACGCTGAATAGGTATAGGCAAACATGTAGTTTTTATAATTAAAACCAACGAGCGGCGTAATGTATTGGAGCTTTTGATCAGCCACACTATTGCCGTCAACATATTGGGCACCATCAAGGCTTCTCCTGTATGACACGCCGCCCCAAAGTTTTCCGACTTCTAATTCTTTATAAACTTTTAAGTTTAGGTCGATAGACTTTTCTTTGGTTTCGCTAGTTGACATGAATAATATTGATGGTTCCCAAGTTAAAGCTTCTTTATCTCCGAAGACATAGCCTGCGCTTATTAGGAATTTCCGAAGGTTATCACTTTCGATTTCTGAATACAATTCTCTTTTATTGGCGAGAATATTTTTGACCGTAAAATGGGCGTAGAAATCAAGATAGTTATATGAAGCGCCAACATCAACGTTGAAATAAGAATCTTTCTGAACAATCGTTCCGTCAACATTCGGGTCATAGTCGCCCGATTGTATAAACTCAGTTTCATCAAGTAAGCTTTGCACAAAACCGGCGCTCATACCAAACGAAAGCTGGTTCAAGTCAATATCATCTCTTGAAAATCTAATATGGTGCGCATAACTCAACTTAATTCCTTTTTGGGAATGATATCCATTCCTATCATTAAAAACAATGATACCGCCTCCATCTCGGTCGCCAAGACTTCCATTAATACTTAATGTTTGTAAGGCTGGCGCATCTTCTTGCCCAAACCACTGTTGGCGTCCGGTAAGCCTGACTTTAGCACAATTTGCTGCTCCCGCCATCGATGGATGAAGCAAATAATAGTTGTCGGTTAAATAATCTGAGTAGACTGCAATTCCTTCTTGCGAAAAAGACAATTGCGACAATAATAAAAGTAATACTAAATACCTCTTTTTAAAATTCATGGGGGTTATCGTTTTAATGAGAAATGCGCTTTAAATTCTTTCGTTTTCCCTGCCTCAGGGTAATACACGGTGAACCAGTAATCCGTTGATGGCAGCATTTGTCCATTATATGTTCCGTCCCATCCAAGTCCCTGCGGACTGATTTGCTTGATGAGTTTCCCATAGCGGTCAAATATATAAATTTTTGTGCTTGGTTGGTCGCGCAGGCTCCAAATATTCCACGTATCGTGCACACCATCGCCGTTAGGGGTGAAATAAGGCGGGTAATCGATGATGATGATCGGCCCTATGGTGAT
>DATHKH010000125.1:0-12675 GCA_035286325.1 Flavobacterium sp. | reverse complement strand
AAAAGGAGTTTCAATGGCATCAAAAGCAACAGTGCCGACAATCAGTAACTTATTCATTTTTCGGGTTTGAAATTAAGGTGCAAAGATAGTTTATCCTTGCAAAGTAGCAAAGTTTCAATATGGCAAAGTTTTGTGAAATTATAGTAGCGGTTTAAAGCAGTTTTGCTTCTTCTTTTTCATAAAAAGCATCCACGGAAAGGTTGGGCTGCGATGCTGCCATTACTGCTAAAACATCACATCTTTCGTTCTGGATGTGGTTGTTGTGACCTTTGATCCATTTGAAATCGACTTTGTGTTTGCGGTAGGCTTTCAGGAAACGCTGCCACAAATCGGGGTTTTTCTTTCCGGCGAACCCTTTTTTCTCCCAGCCGAAAACCCAGCCTTTTAATACCGCATCGACGACATATTTGGAATCGGAAGTCACCAATACTTTGGTGTCGGAATTTTTAAGCTTTTCCAATCCTACGATCACCGCCAGCAATTCCATCCTGTTATTGGTCGTATGCCGAAAACCTTCATAGAATTCTTTCCGGTACGGTTTTCCGACCCATTCCATGACTACGCCATAACCGCCTGGCCCGGGATTTCCCTTGGCAGCGCCGTCGGTATAAATATGTACGTCGTGTGGATTCAAAGTTCAGATATGATTTTTTCTACAATTACAGGAAAATATTCGTGCTCGAGTTGTTGTACTTTTTCCGAGATTTCTTCGCAGGTTTCCCTTCCGTTTAAAGCGACTGATTTTTGGAAAATGATATCGCCTTCGTCATAATGCTCATCAATATAATGAATCGTAATTCCTGTTTCGGACTCCTTATTTTCGATGATGGCGCGATGCACATTCATGCCATACATGCCTTTTCCACCATATTTTGGCAACAATGCCGGATGGATATTAATGATTTTACCATGATAGTGGGCGATAATATCGTGTGGGAATTTCAAAAGAAAACCGGCAAGCACAATTAAATCGGGTTGGAATGGTTTCAGTTTTTCAAGCACTTTGCCTGCCAAAAGTTCATCCTTGGTAAAAACCACAGTTGGAATATTTTGCGTTTCCGCCCTTTCTATGACGCCGGCATTTGCTTTATTTGAAAAGACTGCAGCGACATTTGCCTGTGCGCTTTTTTTGAAATGCAAAATAATGTTTTCGGCATTCGATCCCGATCCGGAAGCAAATATGACGATGTTTTTCATGTATGCCGTAGTTTTTATCATGCAAAAAAAAGAATAATAATCAGAATAAATAAATTTACGGAGTCTTTGTGAAATTATTTTTTTAAATTAGTGCTCACATTTATTAACTAAAACGTGGTTTTAAAATAAAGTTTTTTATTTTTGCCAACAAATTAAATTTAAAATTTAGAGATTATGTCAGACATTGCATCAAGAGTAAAAGCGATTATTGTAGACAAATTAGGCGTTGACGAGAACGAAGTTGTAACAGAAGCAAGCTTCACAAATGATTTGGGAGCTGATTCATTGGACACTGTCGAGCTTATCATGGAATTCGAAAAAGAATTTGACATCCAGATTCCGGACGACCAAGCAGAAAACATTGCTACTGTAGGCCAAGCGATTTCTTACATAGAAGAAGCTAAAAAATAATACATTTTACACCCAATTTAAAAAGCACCAGTTGTTAAAATTCCAAATAACAATTACCAAATTTTACTAAATTTGAATAATTGGATTCCCCTTTTGGATTTTGGATTTTAGAAAATTGGATTTTATAAATTGGGTGTTATTGTTTTTAATGTAATACCGGTTGTAACACAGCCATCAAGATATTTATGTAATACCCATGTTTTCTTTTTGTGACAAAATACATCAAGACAACATGGGTTTTACTACTTTAAACAGGCAACTAAATTTTTAAGTATGGAATTAAGACGAGTTGTTGTAACAGGCTTAGGTGCTCTTACTCCTATAGGAAATAATATTCAGGAATACTGGAACAGTCTTGTCAATGGCGTCAGCGGTGCTGCACCAATCACATATTACGATACTGAAAAACACAAAACCAAATTTGCGTGTGAAGTAAAAGGCTTCAACATCGAAGATTTTATCGACCGCAAAGAATCCCGCCGTATGGATAAATTCGCCCAGTATGCCATTGCTGCCAGTGATGAAGCCATCAAAGATGCAGGACTTACTAAAGACAATGTCGACAAATACCGCGTTGGCGTCATTTGGGGCGCCGGAATCGGCGGACTGGAAACTTTCCAGGAAGAAGTCATCTATTATGCAAAAGGCGACGGAACGCCAAAGTTCAATCCTTTCTTCATCCCAAAAATGATCGCCGATATCGCACCGGCACATATTTCAATGCGAAATGGGTATATGGGCCCGAATTATACGACGGTTTCAGCTTGTGCTTCTTCGGCAAATGCTTTGATTGATGCATTCAATTATATCCGTTTGGGCATGTGCGATGTCATCATTTCAGGAGGTTCGGAAGCGGCGATTACGATTGCCGGAATGGGCGGATTCAACTCGATGCACGCTTTATCAACACGGAATGAAAGTCCTGAAACGGCTTCGCGTCCATTCGACGCGACACGCGACGGATTTGTCCTTGGCGAAGGCGCCGGCGCTTTAGTCCTTGAAGATTACGAACATGCAAAAGCACGTGGCGCAAAAATATATTGTGAGATCGGCGGTGGCGGTATGTCATCCGACGCTTATCACTTGACTGCGCCGCATCCTGATGGAATCGGTGTCATTGCAGTAATGAACAATACGTTGCGCGATGCGGGAATGAAACCGGAACAGGTTGACCACATCAATACGCACGGGACTTCGACGCCATTGGGCGACGTAGCCGAATTAAAAGCGATCAGTGCTGTTTTTGGCGACCATGCGAAAACGATGAACATCAATTCGACCAAATCAATGACAGGCCATTTGCTTGGCGCTGCCGGGGCGATTGAGGCGATTGCTTCCATTCTTGCGATGGAACACGGAATCGTTCCTCCGACAATCAACCATAAAGTTGTCGATGAAAATATTGATCCTGCATTGAACCTGACACTTAACAAAGCACAAAAAAGGGATATTAAAGTCGCTATGAGTAATACTTTTGGTTTTGGCGGACACAATGCCTGTGTCTTATTCAAAAAACTTGATGCTTAATTAAATGCGTTTCCTTAAAAAAATATTGTCAAAATCATCCCGTTCAAATGAGGACGGGATTTTTTTTACAGATATTAAAGAGGTGCTCGGTTTTGACCCGCTTGTCATCGATATTTACAAAAAAGCATTCACACACCGTTCTTCCAACAAACTCGATGTCAGCGGAAATCCCATCAATTACGAAAGGCTCGAATTCCTTGGCGACGCAATGCTGAGTGCCGTGATTGCGGCGCATCTTTTCAGCAAAGCACCAGCCGGCGATGAAGGTTACCTGACAAAAATGCGTTCCAAAATTGTCAGTCGTGAACACCTCAACGAATTGGGACGGGATTTAAATTTGGTGCGTTTTATTGAAAGTAAAATTCCTTTAACCCATTTTGGAGAAAACATCCATGGGAATGTTTTTGAAGCGTTGATTGGTGCGATTTATCTGGACCGCGGTTATCCCTATTGCGAAAAATTCATCCAAAAACGCGTCATCGTGCCTTACGTCGACATTGCCAAACTCGAAGGCAAAGTCATCAGCTACAAAAGCCTGCTGATCGAATGGTGCCAAAAAGAAAAAAAGCAATTCCACTACGATGTTTTTGAAGACAATGGCATTGATGGACAACGTTTTTACGGCGTAAAATTGAGCATCGACAACAAAGTCATCGCTAAAGCCCGCGCAACATCAAAAAAGAAAGCCGAGGAAAAAGCCTCACAACGCGCATATTTTGCATTTCAGGAAAAAATTAACAAAAAATAAGCAATACCATTAAAAACTATAACGTTTTCGTTAATAAATAAACGTTAAGTTCACTTTTGATGATTTCATTCTGCATCAGAAATGCTATATTTACATCCTATTTTCCACCAAATGGCCATCCACAGATTAAGCATTGACGAATTTGACGAAGTGAATTATGAGCTCATTGCGATTCATACTTCTTTAGAGGATTACCATCTTGCTTTTTTTATCAACCAGAAATTTCCCGTCCTGCTCAGTAAAAACAAAAATGAGATTCAGGCAAAAACCAAAGAAGGTGAAGCCTGGTTTTCAAGATATACATTTGAGAATACTGAAAATGACGTGACTTGGGATTTGATTCAGAATAAAAATGAAATCCTGGTACCCAAAAAAGACAAATCGCGAAACCTGTTTGCCGACGCCAGCCAGGAAATTGCCGCAAGGGTTTACCTGTTGCCGGAATTCAAAAAAGTGGATTATTTCTTACGGATTGAAAATTCAGGTGAAACAGCTGAAAAACTGATTTCAGGTTTAAACAAAATCAACAAGATTTCAACCATCTACACCGTGAATGCCGGTGAAATAAAATCAAAAAACAATTTAATTTTTTAATAAAAATGCCAACAAACAAAAAAACGAAAATTGTAGCCACGCTCGGACCGGCCTGCAGTACGAGAGAAGTCCTGAAGGATATGATTGATGCGGGCGTCAATGTTTTCAGGGTGAATTTTTCACATGCCGATTATGAGGATGTAAAACAAAAGATTGACCTGATTCGTGGCCTGAACGACGAATTTGGGTACACTACAGCGATTCTTGGCGATTTACAAGGCCCGAAACTTCGCGTAGGCGTGATGAAAGAAGACATCGTAGTCAGCACTGGCGATCTGATTACTTTCCAGACTGCTGAAGATATTCCCGGAACCGCCGAAAGGGTTTACATGAACTATAAAGAATTTCCAAGAGACGTCAATCCTGGCGAACGCATTCTTCTTGACGACGGAAAACTGATTTTTGAAGCGGTCGAAACCAACAGGACAACTGAAGTGCTTTGCCGCGTCATCCAAGGCGGACCATTGAAATCCAAAAAGGGCGTCAACCTGCCAAACACAAAAGTATCGCTTCCGGCACTGACCAAAAAAGACATCAAGGACGCGATTTTTGCGATTGAGATGAAAGTCGACTGGTTTGCGCTTTCTTTCGTAAGAACTGCCGAAGATTTGATGGAATTGCAGGATTTGATTGCCAAACATTCCGACCATAAAATTCCAATCATCGCCAAAATCGAAAAACCCGAAGGCGTTGAAAATATTGATAAGATTGTCGCTTTCTGCGACGGACTGATGGTTGCACGTGGCGATCTTGGTGTGGAAGTGCCGGCGCATGAAGTGCCGCTGATCCAGAAAAAACTCGTCAACCGCGCCAAAACCGCCCGTATCCCGGTCATCATCGCAACCCAAATGATGGAAACCATGATCACCAGCTTAACGCCAACGCGTGCCGAAGTGAATGACGTCGCGAATTCAGTGATGGACGGCGCTGATGCTGTCATGCTTTCCGGAGAAACTTCAGTTGGGAATTACCCGGTGCAGGTTATCGAAAAAATGACACAGATTATTGAAGCGGTTGAAGATTCGCCATTAATCCAAGTGCCGCAAAATACACCACAAGTCAGGACGAAGCGTTTCATCACGAAATCAATTTGTCACCACGCCGCAATGATGGCCAATGTCATCAAAGCCAAAGCCATTTGTACGTTGACGAATAGTGGTTATACGGCTTTCCAGATTTCAGCATGGCGACCGTCTGCGCATATTTTGGTGTTTACATCAAACCGTAGAATCCTGACGCAATTGAACCTGCTTTGGGGCGTGAAATCGTTTTATTACGACAAATTTGTCAGCACCGACGATACGGTGACCGATATCAACGATATTGCCCGCGACAAAGGATTTGTAAACAAGGGTGATTTCTTAATTAATCTGGCCGCAATGCCTGTTGCTGACAAAGGAATGGTCAATACGCTGAGGGTTTCTGAAATCGAAAATTAACAGCCGCAATTCAAAAGAAAAAATTATATTTGACTTACGAACAAAACATTTTTAGTCATGAAATTTGAATCAAAAAATCCATTTTTAAAAAACAAATCATTTACAAGAACTTCGGCTATTCCTTTCGGGGAAACGCATAATGCTGTCCTGATCGATTACAACCAGACGATGACCGTTTCCGGAACCATAAACAAAAGCTTTATCCTGATGTTGCTTTTGGTTGCGGGCGCTATGATGACCTGGTGGCTGACTTTTACAGGTTACAACACGATGCCATTGGTTATTGGCGGGGCGATTGTCGGATTGATTTTGGTTTTGATTTCATCATTTAAACCGCAGTATTCCTCCTGGCTTGCCCCAGGTTATGCTGTGTTTGAAGGATTATTCATAGGTGGAATTTCCGCCATTTTTGAAGCCATGTATCCCGGAATTGTCATTCAGGCCGTCGGCGCAACGTTTGTTACGTTTGTTGTTTGTCTTGGATTGTATAAATTCAAGATCGTAAAAGTGACCGAGCAATTCAAATCTATCGTTATTGCAGCAACATTGGCTATCGCGACATATTACATTATTTCTTGGTTATTCTCGATGTTTACAAGCTTTGTCCCTGTACATTATGGAAACTCATTGATGAGCATCGGAATCAGCGTATTCGTAATCATCATTGCCGCAATGAACCTGTTTCTGGATTTCGACATGATTGAAAAAGGCGCACAGCAGCAGCATCCAAAATACATGGAATGGTTTGGCGCAATGGGATTGATAGTCACATTGGTGTGGCTTTATATCGAATTCCTGAGATTGCTGGCAAAATTATCGAGCAGGAGATAAACAACTATACGAAGTAATAAAGCTGTTCGGAAACGGGCAGCTTTTTTTATGCCTAAAAGTCAAATTTCAACTGTACGACAACCGACTTTTTTTCTTCCGTGTTCAGGTTGTTCAGGGAAATCCCAAGAAGTCGTACGGAATCTTTCATCTTTTCCTGATATAACAATTCCTTGGCAGTTTCAAGGATAATGCCTTTGTCTGAAATAAAATAAGGCAAGGTTTTGCTGCGTGTCTGTAAAGTGAAATCACTGTATTTTATTTTTAATGTGACTGTTTTTCCAGCGATGTTGTAACGTTTAATACGTTTCACCAATTGGTCGGCGATGACTTCAAGCCGTTCGAGCATGAAAATTTCTGACGACAGGTTTTCGTCAAATGTATGTTCGGCCGCTACCGATTTTGTAATCCGCGATGGCTTCACTTCACTGTTGTGGATGCCGCGGACAACATAATAATAATATGCTCCCGATTTTCCAAAATGCTTTTCCAGGAATTCAATCGGCCTGCTTTTCAAATCCAACCCTGTAAAAATGCCAAGCTGGTACATTTTTTCAGTCGTGACTTTGCCAACGCCATAAAACTTTTTAATCGGCAATTCTTCCAAAAACGGAATGACTTCATTGGGATTGACGGTTTTCTGCCCGTTCGGCTTATTGACGTCCGATGCGACTTTCGCAATGAATTTATTGACCGAAATCCCAGCTGAAGCCGTAAGCCCGACTTCATCGAATATGCGCTTCCGGATTTCTTTTGCAATCAGTGTCGCGCTCGGGTTTCCTTTTTTATTTTGTGTCACGTCAAGATAGGCTTCGTCGAGCGAAAGCGGTTCGACCAGATCAGTGTAATCATGGAAAATATTCCGGATCTTATTGGAGATTTCTTTATACCGGTCAAATCTTGGCGGAACAAATATCAGTTCGGGACAGTATTTCCGTGCCAATACACCGCTCAGGGCGCTTCGCACGCCGAATTTCCGGGCTTCATAACTCGCTGCGGAAACAACGCCGCGATTTTCACCACCGCCAACAGCAATCGGCTTTCCGCGAAGTTCCGGATTGTCCATCTGTTCGATCGACGCATAAAATGCATCCATGTCGATGTGTATGATTTTCCGGTGTGAAATTTCCTCGGGCATCTTACAAATTTATAATATCTTTGGTAAAATCGGCTTTTGGAAATCCTTAAACATAGTGAAAATGAAAGAAATCGAAAGAAAATTTTTAGTGGCTTCAGAAGCTTTTAAAGACGCTGCGTTTGCCAAAAACCACATTGTGCAGGGTTACCTCAATTCGGATCCCGAGCGCACCGTGCGCATCCGCATTAAAGGGGAAAGCGGCTTTCTGACCATTAAGGGCAAAGGAAATGAAACCGGAACCACGCGCCTTGAATGGGAAACCGAATTGTCACTGATGGAAGCAAAACCGCTGCTGGCCATTTGTGAGAAAGGCGTCATCGACAAAATCCGCTATGAGGTCAAGGCCGGAAAGCACGTTTATGAAATCGATGTTTTTTCAGGCGAAAATGAAGGGCTTATCATTGCCGAAATCGAACTTTCTGACGAAAATGAATCTTTTGAAAAACCGCACTGGCTGGGAAAAGAAGTCACGAATGACAATAAATACTACAATGCTTACTTAAGTCTGCATCCTTTTTCCGGCTGGTAAAATCAATCATTTTTGTCAATCACCTCGATGGTCACATTGAGTCCGCCGGTATTTCTATTGTGGGTGATTTCCATAAAAGCGCGTTTGGTAATGTCGATTTCACGGCCTTTCGTAAATGGGCCGCGGTCGGTGACTTCTACGATGACACATTTCCCATTGGCGACATTCGTAATTCGCAGTTTTGTGCCAAAAGGAAATTTTCGGTGTGCTGCAGTATATTTTTTATTGTCGAATCTTTTGCCGCTGGCGGTTCTTTTTCCAGTAAACTTGTCGGCATAATAAGATGCATGGACATTGCTTTTGAACAACTTAAATTTCAGGTTTCCAATGATTTCAATACTGTCAATCGGAATCTGCAATATCGGTTTGCTGGACGTATTTTTTATCGTGTCAGTCTGAACAACAACAGGAACGGGCTTTTCCACTGTTTGCGCGCTTAGGGAAAAATTGCCGAAAAAAAAGGCAGCAATTCCCATCAACAGGATGATTGTTGTTTTATGCTTCATGATAAATGTTTTTCTTGGCTGTTCGATCTATAACGGACAGGCGAAAGGAATTATTGGCTATGCAAACCAGTTTTGCCATGGAATCCTGCTTAAAAGCAAGACCAAACCTAAGCCATAAAAAATGGAAATCGATTTGAATTGTGCATCGGCGGTTCTTTTGTGTTTCGACCAACCGATTGTCACTAAGATAATTGCAATCAGGTTTACCGTCGGATGTTCAAGCGCCAAAAGCCTGTCCATAGCGCTCATTCCGGCCATTCCGACAGCCTGGATTTTCTGCAGTCCGTTTGGCGAAACAAAATAAAGTACCAACCCGATTACGAATTGCACATGGACTGCGATAAGGGCAAACAGGGAAATTCGCCTGTCTTTTACCGTAAACGGGTTTTTGGCAGACAGTCCAATAAGTGCATTTATCAAAGCGATGGTCAGCATAATCAGTGCAATATATGCCCAGGCAGAGTGTATCTTCAGAATAAAATTGTACATATCTTGAATGTTAGTTTTTACTTCGTATAATTCGGCCAATAGGCCTCGAGTAACAAATATAGCAAAACAGAATAAAAAAGCCTCACTATTTGTAAGGCTTTATCATATATGAATATCGGAAATTATTTCTTTTTCAAAAAATAATCCAGCAGGAATGCCGTAGAACTGTCGTGGTTTTTTATATCTCCCGAATTGATCTCATCGAGGATTTTTGTTGCCAATTGCTTGCCCAATTCCACACCCCATTGGTCATAACTGAAAATGTTCCAGATGATTCCCTGGACAAAAATTTTGTGCTCGTACATC
Source organism: Flavobacterium sp. (assembly GCA_035286325.1). Classification (GTDB taxonomy): domain Bacteria; phylum Bacteroidota; class Bacteroidia; order Flavobacteriales; family Flavobacteriaceae; genus Flavobacterium. The sequence continues at coordinate 2,963 of DATHKH010000125.1, read as the reverse complement.
GCAATCAGTGAACCCAATGCTTCCGGAGTCAATTTGTCAATCAAAATGGTATTTGTTGGTTTGTTGCCTGAAAACACTTTGAATGCCAGAAGAAAATCCGCGTCAGCTTGTGAAATATTTGATTTTGCGAATTCGGCTTTGACTTGTTCCTCAGTTTTCCCGTTCAACAATGCTTCCGTCTGCGCAAAAAAGTTCGACATCAGTTTGTCATGATGATCATTATCGCCGTGTAAAGGCTTTACAAAGCCGATAAAGTCTGTTGGGATAATCTTTGTTCCCTGATGGATTAACTGGAAGAAGGCGTGCTGTGAATTCGTCCCAGGTTCGCCCCAGATAATCGTTCCTGTTTGGTAATTGACAGGATTCCCGTCGCGCCCGATGCTTTTCCCGTTGCTTTCCATAATGCCTTGCTGCAAATACGGCGCAAGTTTGGTCAGATATTGCGTATACGGAATCAATGCTTCAGTTTCTGCGCCGAAAAAATTGTTGTACCAAATGGTCAGCAATGCCAATACGACCGGAATGTTTTTATCGAAATCGGTAGTTTTGAAATGGTCGTCCATGTCGTTTGCGCCTTTCAGTAATTTGTCGAAATTGTCAAATCCAACGGCAAGGCTTATCGACAGACCGACAGCACTCCAAAGTGAAAAACGGCCGCCAACCCAATCCCACATCGGGAAAATGTTATTGGCGTCAATACCGAATTCGGTGACTTTGCCGATATTGGTCGAAACCGCGACAAAATGCCTGGAAACATCCGCCTGTGTTGCCGATTTCAAGAACCAATTCCTGATGGTTTCCGAATTGGAAAGCGTTTCCTGCGTCGTAAAAGTTTTGGAAACAATGACAAAAAGCGTCGTTTCCGGATTTAATTTTTTGAGCGTTTCATATACATGGTCGCCATCGACGTTCGAAACAAAATGCATATTGAGGCGGTTTTTGTAAAATTGCAATGCTTCAACCGCCATTGCCGGCCCCAAATCCGAGCCGCCGATTCCAATATTGACAACATCCGTAAAAGTTTTGCCCGTAAATCCTTTCCTGTTGCCATTGATGATATCGGCAGAAAATATTTTGATTTTATTTTTGACTTCAAATATTTCAGGCATGACATTTTTCCCGTCGACATTGACAACCGCATTTTCATTCGCACGCAATGCCGTATGAAGCACTGCCCGGTTTTCAGTCTGGTTGATGATATCGCCCGAGAAATATTTTTCAATTGCTTCTTTAAGGTTCATTTCATTGGCCAAATCCAGCAAAGTACGCACCGTTTGGTCGTTGATGATGTTCTTGGAATAGTCGATCAGGAAATTGTCCCATTTCAGGTTAAATTTTGCCGCACGTAAAGCATCATTGCTGAACATCTCTCGCATGGAAACGTATTGCATATCCACAAAATGCTCGCGTAATTTTTGCCATGCGGCAGTTCCTGAAGGATTGGTATTGTCTAATGCCATGGTATTTTTTTAATCAGATTATTTGAATTTCAAACCGGCAATACTGTCGAGTTCTTTTTTTAGCGGTGTCATTTGCGCAATGAAACGCGGTTTGTATTTGCTGTTCATCGGTTCGGCATTTGGCAATTTTAAACGCAATGCGTCAACCTGGACGCCGTTTTTCCAAAAGCGGTAACAGACATGCGGCCCGGTCGCCAGTCCAGTGCTTCCAACTTTTCCGATGGTTTGGCCTTGCGTCACGCGTTGGCCTTGCCTGACGAGAATTTTAGACATGTGTAAATATTGCGTCGAATATGTCCCGTTGTGCTTGACCTTGACAAAATTTCCATTCCCGGCAGTATAACCGGTTTTTTCAACAACACCGGCAGCAGTCGTCATAATTAGCGTTCCCGTGGGTGCGGCATAATCCGTTCCTTTGTGCGCTTTCCAAATCATTTGCACCGGATGAAACCTGTTGGACGAAAAACGCGACGAAATATTCACATATTTCAATGGCGCTTTCAGGAAAAAATTCTTTAGCGGTTTGCCATCTTCATCGTAATAATCGAGTTTCCCGGATTGCGGGTTTTGTGCAAATGGAAATGCATAAATCAGTTTGCCCTTGTATTCAAAAAAAGCTGCCTGAAGGCTGTCGACGCCGTCATAAATTGTATCATTAATGTACCTTTCGGTAAATGTAACGCCAAACTTATCGCCTTTCTTCAATTTGAAAAAGTCGATTGACCAGGCATAAATCTTCGATATTTTTGAAGCCAGTTCAGGTTCGACATTTTCTTTTTCAAGCGCTTCCGACAATGAACCGTCAAGCTGCCCGGCAATGGTGCGCCTTTTAATGGTCACGGGTTTTGTTTTTTTGGTGACAACCACCGAATCCCGCAAATCAATAATGTAATAATTAATTCTGTCTGGTTGGTAAATGAAGACCTGGAGCTTGTTTTTCTTGTCGAGCGTACGCAGCATCGTATATGGTTTTCCTTTTCGGATGGAACGCACATCAAAGCTGTCCTTTATTTTCCGGACGATGTCGTAAACGCGTTTGTCGCCGATATTTTGCCTGTCCATGATTCCGCCGAAAGTATCGCCCGAAGCGACAGTGTCATTTACGACATTGAAATCATTCAGTTTAAAGCCAAAATCAAACCGCAGCGGTTGCTTTCTGGCACTGGCAATAATCTTCTCATCCGGTTTGTCGCCGCATGAGAATAACGTAAACAGTAAAATTATAAATAGGGATAGTCGTTTCAATGTACTATTTTTTGGCAATTGCTGAGGTTATTTCTCTTCACCCCAGTTTTTTAATTCGTCTTCACTCCACAATTCCGGAAAGAAAATCCTGCGTTGGTATTTCGGATGCATGTATTTTTTCCAGTCGCTTCCGCCGGTTGCTTCGGCAATTCCGTGTCCGCTTTCAATATATTTTCTTGCGGCATTCAAATGGCCCATGACCCAGGTCACGTTAACCGTATGGTCGTAATGGCGCATGGCTTTGACTAATTCGGCATT
>DATHKH010000124.1:0-14813 GCA_035286325.1 Flavobacterium sp. | reverse complement strand
TTCACGAGGCAGGCGCGGCGGAAACGGCGGACGCGGCGGCGGCATTGGGCTTGGCGAGGCGATATTGCTCAGCAGCCTGGGACGCGGCGGATTTGGCGGCGGTTCATCCGGTGGCGGATTTGGCGGTGGTGGCGGTGGATTTGGCGGCGGCTTCGGCGGCGGCGGATTCAGCGGCGGCGGCGCTGGCGGCGGCTGGTAGTTGATAGATAATTAAAAATGAAAACCCTGCAATGACGTTGCGGGGTTTTTTGTTGGACGTTGCCTTCGGCCGGGCTTTTCGCAGTGCACGGCACTTTGCTTCAATCCCTAACGCGCATAACCGGAAGTCTTTAGTTTTTAATAACCCGCATTGGTTTCAAAGGGTTTTCCTTGCTTCTCAAAATATAAATGCCTTTCGAAATATGATCAGGAAAATCAAAAGTGCCATTCGACAAAGCCATTTTATAAATAATTTGCCCTGCCATATTGACGATTTCAAAATCGGTCGCATCAGGAATGCCTTCAACATAAATTTTCCCCGAAATCGTTTGGACGATTTTTGGCTTTACCAGTCCATTTGTTGTTACCGACAGTGTTTCATTGGCAAACAGCCATTGATACAAAGCGCTGAATTCGCCGCGCCAGTATGTTTCGCTATGCGTGCCATAACTGTCGAATTTGGTCAGCGTATTGGCTGCCGTCAAACCTTTTCCCTGTAACCCGTTTTTTACCGTATTGATATCGGGAACCATCGTTGAAGATTCGTTCGTGCCCGAAACAAAATACATCCTGTGGTTGGAAAGGTCAAAATTCCCGGTCGCGATGTAGCTGTTCAGATTGGATAACGCAAACCAGTATGCCGGGCTCAGCGAACCGACTTTCCTGAATATGCCAGGATATTCACAGGCGCCATAAGTCGCAATCAATCCGCCCATAGAACTTCCGATCAAAGCATTAAAAGCAGGCTCTGGCCGTGTCCTGTAATTGGAATCGATATAAGGTTTTAAAGTATTGGCGAGAAAACCGACGTATTCATCGCCTTGGCCGCCACCGTATGAAGGGTTGTTCCATGGCGAATATTCATCCAGTCGCGAGGCACCGCCGTTGTCAATCCCAACCACGATTGCGCCATAATCGCCATTGGCAAAAAGCGTGTTCAGGGTTTCGTCCACTTGCCATTCTCCTGCAAATGACGTCGCATTGTCAAAAAGGTTTTGCCCATCCTGCATGTATAATACCGGATAATGTTTGGTCGAAGTATTGTAATCCGGCGGCAAATACAACCAGATTCTCCTGTTCAGATTGAGCTGCGGGATAAAAAAGGCGCTGTTTAATATCTGTACGTTTGATGCAGCGGTTCCGCTGCTTCCTGTTCCCAAATCTTCCCATGACTGGATCGTGAGGCTTATCGTTTGCGCAGAACCGGTAAAGGCAAATGTCCTGTTGGGCAAATAACCGCCCGAAGCGTTTCCTTCGACTGTTGGCCAACCGCCGCGTGTAAATTTAAACTCTACCGTTCCCGTTCCCTGCGGAATCACGATCTGCAGGTTTCCCAAACCGTCAGGCTGCAGGACATAACCCGCATCCTGGGCATTCCAACTGTTGATTGAGCCAGCGAGATAAATAGAAGCGCCAATTGGCGTATTGGAAGGAATCGAAGTGATTTTTAGGGTCACTTGCGAAAAAGCCACAATCGGTAAAAAGAATAAGACAGCGTAAAGTTTCTTCATGTTCATTTGGATTAATGCCATACAAAAATAACAGTTTTGGCATGCGTCCGACATTTATAAGAATTATTATACTATTTTCGCCAACACTAAAAATTCCTAACAATCATCTCTTATGAAAAAACACTTTAAAATTATTGCGCTTTTACTGACTATTTGCATTTCAATGAACAGCTGTGGTGTCATGTTTGGCGGAAGCCGTTACAATGCGACCATTATTGCTGAAAACCATCCGCAAGCCGACATTTATGTTGGAGGACAAAAAATCGGGACCGGAACGGCCAAAGGACTTTACAAACGCAACAAACCATTAGTTGTCGAATTGCGTGAAGAAGGTTGTGAAAACACTACAAAAACATTTGACAACATGTTCCGTACCGGGAATTTCATCCTAAGCGTAATTACGTTTGGAATAGTCGGGATTGCTGTTGATTTGGGTACTGGCGCAGCTTACAAGCCAGATCACAAGCATGATAAAAACATCAAGAAAACCGATACCAAAGATTTTACTTTTACGGTACAATCGACTTGTAAAAAATAAATTTTACCATTTGAAAACAAAAAACCCGAAGTGAAAGCTTCGGGTTTTTTATTTTACTTCGCTTTGCTCCGTACCGTTCGGCTTGCAGCCTCGGGTTTCTCTCTGCATTCACCAAATTTACTTTTCTCTAATATAGATGTCTATCGGCACACCTGAAAAATCCCAGTTTTCGCGGATTTTGTTTTCAAGGTAACGCTTATATGGCTCTTTTACATACTGCGGCATATTGGCAAAAAATACAAATTGTGGCGTTGGTGTTGGCAACTGCATGCAATATTTGATTTTTACATATTTCCCTTTTGTAGCTGGCGGCGGATAAGCCTCAATGACTTTCAGCATGAAATCGTTGAATTTAGACGTCGCGATTCTTTGCTTGCGGCTTTCAAAAACCTGAACAGTCGCTTCCAAAGCTTTCAGCAAACGTTGTTTGGTCAATGCTGAAACGAACAAAATCGGCACATCGGTAAACGGTTCCAATTGCTCGCGGATCTTGACTTCATAATCACGCGTCGACATGGTGTCTTTTTCAACCAAATCCCATTTGTTGACCAGAATAATCACACCTTTGCGGTTCTTTTCGGCCAGCCAGAAAATACTCTGGTCCTGCCCTTCAAACCCGCGCGTCGCGTCGATGATCAATATGCAGATATCGGCATGTTCAATCGCACGGACCGAACGCATGACCGAATAAAATTCCAAATCCTCTTTTACTTTTGCTTTTCTCCTGATTCCGGCTGTATCAACGAGGTTGAATTCGAATCCGAAACGGTCGAATTTTGTATCTATGGAATCGCGCGTCGTTCCGGCAATGTCGGTAACAATATATCGGTCTTTGCCGATTAAAGCATTGATGAAACTCGATTTTCCGGCATTTGGACGGCCAACAACCGCAAATCTTGGCAATTCGCTGTCGGTGTCGACAAACGGTTCTTTTTCAGGAAATGATTTGATCAAAGCGTCGAGCAAATCGCCCGTGCCGCTTCCTGAAATCGAGGCAAACGTATAATATTCGCCCAAACCCAAATTATAGAATTCGACGGCGTCTTTCTCGCGCATCGCATTGTCGACTTTATTGACGGCCAATAGAACTGGCTTGGTAACTTTCCTCAGCATTTTTGAAACCGCTTCGTCCATCGGCGTAATGCCTTCTTCGACATCGACGACAAAAATGATCACATCGGCCTCGTCAATCGCGAGTTCGACCTGCTTGCGGATTTCGCCTTCAAACACGTCGTCGGAACCTTTGATGTAACCGCCGGTATCAATCACGGAAAACTCTTTTCCGTTCCATTCGCTCTTTCCGTAATTCCGATCTCTCGTGACACCCGCAGTCGAGTCCACAATCGCTTCTCTTCTTTGTATCAGGCGGTTAAATAAGGTTGATTTCCCTACGTTTGGCCTTCCTACTATCGCAACAATGTTATTCATAATGGTTTTTGAAATATTTTGCAAATGTAGGCTTTTTTATTTGGAGCATTTTCCTGCTTTCGCCTTTATCTTTTTTTGCAAAAAAGGATATCGGCTCTATCAGGGCTAGGCTATCAAGTTGTTCCGGTTCGCGTTAGCGATTGCAGCGGAAATCCCGGAATGAAGTGCAACGGAATGAGGAATTGCAGCGGAAAGCGCGGCCGCAGGCAACGCCAAAAAAAATTGGCCACGAATTCACGAATTATACCTTTTAATTCGTGAATTCGTGGCCAATTACTATTTTGATTTTATTTAATTATTGTAACCGAAACGTTTCAACTGGTTCATATTGCTGCGCCAGTTTTTATTGACTTTCACATACAATTCGATGTGAATTTGCTTGCCAAAGAATTTCTCGAGATCGGCGCGCGATTCGATGCCGACGCGTTTCAACGCTTCGCCTTTGTGTCCGATGATGATGCCTTTTTGCGTGTCGCGCTCGACCATGATCAGCGAACGGATGCGGATGATGTTTTCGTCCTCGAAGAATTCCTCGGTCACGATTTCGACCGCATATGGGATTTCCTTGCTGTAATGCAACAGGATTTTCTCGCGGATGGTTTCGTTGACGAAAAAACGCTCGGGCTTGTCGGTCAACTGGTCTTTTGGATAATAGGCAGGCGATTCGGGAAGCAAAGCGATGATTCTTGCAAATACTTCGGGAACGTTGAAATTCTTTAGGGCTGATATCGGGAAAATCTCGGCATTCGGCACTTTTTCGGTCCAGAATTTTACTTGCTCTTCGAGTTGCTCCTGGTTGGAGTTGTCGATTTTATTCAGCAGCAGCAAAACCGGGATTTCCGCATGGATGATTTTGTTGAAAAACGATTCGTCCTTTAAATCCTGCTCGCCGATTTCGACCATGTAAATCAGGATGTCTGCGTCTTCAAAAGCGGATTTGACGAAGTTCATCATCGATTGCTGCATTTCATAGGCAGGTTTGATGATGCCGGGCGTATCGGATAAAATCAACTGGAAATCCTCGCCATTGACGATTCCGAGTATGCGGTGGCGCGTGGTCTGCGCCTTCGAAGTGATGATGGACAGCCGCTCACCCACGAAGGCATTCATTAAGGTAGATTTCCCAACGTTCGGATTGCCTATAATATTGACGAAGCCTGCTTTATGTGACATAGAAATGTAATTTGGGGCAAAGATACGGCAATTTTCAAGAGACACGAATAGCGTACGTAAAACCTTTACCGGTTCTTTTGCGTGATCAGGTTTTCAAAAATTATTACGCAAAAAACTTCGAAAAGTTAAAATAAAATCTTTTTTTTATCAAGATTTGCCGTTCGTCGGAATGTTCATAATTATTTTTAAAAAATTATTAAAATCAGTGAATTTATTTCATTGTTTAATAGCTAAATTTGTTTTTACATCCACTAAAAATGTCCACTTATGAAAAAAATTACTTTATTGCTTATCTGTTTGTTTTCCGGGATTGCTTTTGCGCAGCCGGGATCTGTCGATTTGACTTTCAATCCCGGAGATACAGGCTTTGGATCCGGAACTGCAGCAAGTGACTATTTGCTTGCGACGGCCATACAGCCTGATGGGAAAATCCTGATTGCAGGCGGCTTTACCAGTTACGATGGTACACCGAGAGGCGGAATCGCGCGGTTGAACGCAGATGGTTCGCTGGATACGGGTTTCGATCCGGGAACGGGAATTACCGGCGGCGGCGTTTATGTATACGCCATTGCGATACAGTCTGATGGAAAAATTGTCATTGGCGGCTCATTTACGGCCGTTGACGGAACGCCGAGAAACAATATTGCGAGGCTCAATGACGATGGATCGCTGGATACCGGTTATAATGTCGGTACCGGAACAGACAACGATATCTCAAATATTTCGGTGCAATCGGATGACAAAATGATTCTGACCGGACCGTTTTTAAATTACAATGGCACTTCACAAAACACGATTTGCCGCGTGAATACCGATGGCAGTTTGGATACGGGTTTCAACATCGGAACAGCTGCCGGCACAATAGCCTCGCGACTGATCTGGACCAGTGATATCCAGCCTGATGGAAAAATTGTCATTGGCGGCGGGTTTCTCGATTTCAATGGAACGCCTATTACACGTATTGCAAGGCTGAATGCCGATGGTACGCTTGACGGTTCTTTCAGTGCGCCTGCACCGAACAATACAGTTCTTAAAATTGTGGTCCAGCCTGACGGAAAAGTACTTGCTGCAGGTTTTTTTACGAATTACAATCTCCTTGGATACAATTGTGTCACACGATTGAATGCTAATGGCACCGTAGATTCGGGATTCATTCCTGGAACAGGCTCGGATTTCGGTATCCAGGCGATGGACATACAGTCAGATGGCAAAATCTATATAGGCGGTTTCTTTACGAGTTATAATGGTAGTGCGAGAAGCCGAATTGCGCGCCTTAACACCGACGGTTCACTGGATACGACATTTGCCGTTGGCACAGGTTGTACAGGTGGCACTCTAGACGTTTATGGATTGTCCGTGCAATCGGATGACAAAGTGGTTATTGGTGGCGATTTTTTGGCATACAACGGCACTGGGCGCAACCGCGTAGCGAGATTAAATGCCTATGACGCGCAGGCGATTGCAATTGCCTCATTATCTGCGGCGGCACCGTATTGCCAAAACCAGGCGTTGACATTAAACTATACTGCTGCAGGGTTTTATGCAGGAGGAAATGTCTTTACAGCACAGCTTTCCGATTCGTCGGGCAGTTTTGCCTCACCTGTTAGCATTGGAACACTTACCGCTACCACAAGCGGCACGATCAACATTACGATTCCTGGAAATACGCCGGCCGGTTCTGGTTACAGGATTAGGGTTGTCAGTTCCACTCCGGTTTTTGCCGGTACGGATAATGGCACAAACCTGACGGTCAATGCGTTGATTACTTATTATCAGGATGCCGACACTGACACATATGGAAATGTTGCCGTACCGCAGGTTTCCTGCTCGCCAGTTCCTGGTTATGTTACCAACAGCACCGATTGTGATGATACAAAAGCTTCGGTTCATCCGGGCGCTACAGAAGTTGGTTACAACCTGATTGACGACGACTGTGATGGATTCATTGACGAAGGCTTTCCGCCAAAAGTCAGTTCACTTTTATTGTGCAATTATACGCTGGATACAGTTGACACTTATGTCTATACCAGCAATGTACCCGGCGCAACAGGCTATCGCTTTAGGATAACGACCATGAGTGGCCCAAATACCGGTCAAGTACAGTTTTTTGATGCCCCATTGCGCGCTATGAGGCTTACGCAATTGGGTTCGTATGCTTTCAGCACGACCTACAAAGCGGAAGTCGCGGTATATTATGCGGGTTATTTGCAGCCTTATACGACCACCAATTGTACGGTAAGCACTCCATCGGCATCAACACAACTGACCAATTGCGGGGCAACGCTGACATCGCTGACCAATGTGATTTATGCCAACAACGTCGCTTATGCCACAGGTTATAAATTCAAGGTATATGATCCGACCGGACCGTCATCACAGGAATTGGTACGTTCGTTGCGTGAATTCAGGATGAACCTGATTACCGGATTTACGGTATCGTCCAACAAGACATACAATGTGCAGGTTGCCGTAAAAAACACAGACGGCAGCTATCTTCCATACGGCCCAATATGTACGGTAACCACGCCGCCATCTGCAAGGGAAGATATTGACATGACAGTGAAAAATGCCTTTAGCGCTGTAGCATATCCGAATCCTTTTTCTGAAAACGTCAATATTGATCTGACAACCGCATCACAGGATAAAGTGACGCTTAAGGTTTATGACATGACCGGCAGGCTTCTGGATGCGATGGTGGTTGAAGTTTCAGAAATGAAAACGCTCCAGGTTGGCGACAATTACCCAACAGGCGTTTATAATGTGATTGTAAGCCAGGGTGAAGAAGTGAAATTGCTCAGGATTGTGAAAAGATAATTCTCAATGGAAATTTAAAAAAGCCTTTTCGGAAACGGGAAGGCTTTTTTTATGTGTAAAGCTGAAGGTAGTTCACTGTGCGTGAGGGATTGCTTCGTCAGTTCGCTTCGCTCGTGTGAAGCAAAAGTGCCGCGCACTGCGGAAAGTCCGGCCTGCAAGGGCACGCCTAAAAATAAATCCAATAAAAAAGCCACTTATTTCAGTGGCTTTGAGGAACGGAATCCATTGTTATAAAATAAAAAAACTCCGCCGGATGACGAAGTTTTCTTTAGTAGCGGGAACAGGACTCGAACCTGTGACCTTCGGGTTATGAGCCCGACGAGCTGCCTACTGCTCTATCCCGCGCTGTGGTGCAAATATACGACGAATATTGATAAACGCAAGGGAAACTTTAAAAATTTTATTTAGCCATTTTATTTTTTTTGAAACAATGCCTTGCCAAATGATGAGAATTATATAATCTTTTAAAAAATTGTATAACGATTATGAATGACCAATTGTGGTAATTTGCGATTGCAATAAATACATTCCCGAATGTCCCAAAAAAGAATCACGTGTCTTTTGATTGATGATGATGCAGAAGACCAGGAAATTTTCTCGCATGCATTGGCGCATTTGAACCTTAATGTGGATTGTGTGACTGCGAGCGACGGAATCCACGCCATTGACAAAATCAAGTCTGACCCAAACTTCAATCCGTATTTCATTTTTATAGATGTGAATATGCCGAAAATGAGCGGGATTGAATGCCTTGTTGAAATCAAAAAAATATCGAGGTTTAAGAATATCCCGATTTACCTCTACTCTACATATGTCGATTCCATAACTTTAAGCAGTGCCAAAGACTGTGGCGCAGTTGATGTCCTCATAAAAGCCAACAGCATGAGCGAACTCAAAAAAATGCTTTCAACAATTTTGAATTAGCCATAAAACACCTCATTTTTCGCAAGCCCGAACCCATAATAGCAGGTGGTTTGGATTTTTTTGTGTAGTTTTACATTGTAAAAATCCTTTATGGAAACTTCAAAGATTTTCAAAATTATGCTGGCTGACGACGACGCCGATGACCGGGATCTTTTTTCCGAAGCCATCAGTGAGCACCAAGTCGATGTGGACAGTGTCCCAAACGGCGTACAGCTGATGAAAATCCTGAATACCAAAACAGAACTTCCGGATTTTGTATTCATCGACCTGAACATGCCCGAAAAAAGCGGCAAGGAATGCCTACAGGAAATACGCAACCAGGACCGGTTTAAAGACCTTCCGATAATTATTTATTCGACGTCATCGAGCAAAAGAGACATTGACGATACTTTTGAGCTCGGCGCGAACCTTTACATCACCAAACCCAATTCATTTTCTGCACTAAAGCGAATGGTCACCAGCATCCTTTCCATTGACTGGAACAAATTCCAGCCCGGAGGCCATAAAGAAAGTTTCGTTTTCAAGGCTTTATAATTCCCCGGTAAGCCAAGTTGTTTACTTCTAAAAATAATGAAACATTATCGCGTAATTATATAAAATTTTAACGCGAAAAATCGTCAACTTTGAAGTTCTTCCCACTTTCTGCAAAGCAGGGTTTTATGGCAATGTATATCGTTTAGCATTATTCTTTTCAGATGGCGAAAAAATTAAATACCTATTTAAAAAAAGGATTGAAAGTACTGTTGTGGATTGTTGGATCCATCGTCGTGCTTTTTCTGCTTATTGTAGTGCTGATCCAGGTTCCGGCTATCCAGAATTTCGCCAAAAACAAAGCCGTCACTTATCTTGAGGATAAAATAAAAACCAAAGTGTCCATCGGCCGGATTGAGATTGGCCTGCCCAAAAAAGTCATCCTTGAAGGGTTTTATTTTGAAGACCAGAAAAAAGACACTTTGCTCGCAGGCCAAAAATTGTCCATCGACATCAGCCTGTTCAAGCTCCTCAGCAATGAAGTCGAAATCAATTCGATTGACCTGAAAGGCATTACTGCCAATGTCACCCGCAACAAAGATTCCGTTTTCAATTTCGACTATATCATCAAGGCATTCGCTTCCAAAGAGCCAAAGGAAAAAGACAGCGAGCCGATGAAAATTTCGGTCAACAACATCAACCTCGACAACATCCGTCTCAAATACAACGATGCAATTTCCAAAAATGATGTCAAAGTCAGGCTCAACCATTTCGACACCAAATTCAACAATTTCGATTTGGACGCTATGGATTTCGACATTCCAAAAATTAACCTCGATGGACTAAAACTCACGCTCGACCAAGGTTTGGTGGAAGGCATAGCGAAAACTTCGGTAAAAGTTGCCGATACGGTTTCCAAACGTCCCGATTTCAAACTCAAGCTCGGTGAGATTTCCCTGACGAAAATTGACATTGGCTATGATAATGTAGGCAATAATTTAAATACCGGCGTCACACTTGATAAATTATTGCTGGCTTTCAACGACATCGACCTCAACAAACAAATGATTGATATCAAAAGTTTTGAGTTGGCAAACGTCAAAGGCGGATTGGCTCTGCACAAGGCCGATAAAAACATCCATGCGCCTAATCTCGATTCGACTGCCATCAGGCAAACCGGTTGGAAAGTGAAACTGAATGCTGCGAATATTTCCAACGTCAATTTCAAGTTTGATGATGAAAATGCGACGCGCACCAAAAAAGGCATTGATTACAAACACCTCAACATCAATAATTTTAATCTCAAAGGCGATTCTTTTTATTATACCACAGATGCGATTTCTGGAAACATCGCAATGTTTACTGTTAAAGACAAAAGCGGGCTTGATATCCAGTCTTTCCGAAGCGATTTCTTTTACGGCAGCAAAGGCGCGTACCTGAAAAACCTCTATTTGAAAACGCCGCAGACGTTATTAAAGGATGAAATCAATGTGAAATATGCATCGCTTGAATCCATCAAGAAAAATTTGGGCGATTTGGCACTTGACGCCAATCTCGAAAACAGCGCCATTGGATTTAAGGACATCCTGACTTTCGTACCAACATTGGAAAATACGAATCCGTTTAAAAGCAATCCCAATGCGGTTTTATTGATCAACGGTAAAATCTCGGGAAAAGTCAGCGACATCCACTTTCCGAATTTTGAAATCAGCGGCATTGGCAGCACCAGCATCTCGGCCCGCGGGCGAATCACCGGTTTGCCCGACGTGAAAAAAGCCTATTTCGATGTCACCATCAACAATTTCCGCTCGACGGCAAAAGACATCAATACGTTTGTACCGGCCGGAACGATTCCGAAAAACATCAGCATTCCGCCGGTTTTTGCATTGGCAGGAACATTTAAAGGTGCGATTGATAATTTCAATACCAATATGAATCTGGTCAGCAGTTATGGCAATGCCAATGTAAAAGCGTTGTTTGACCAGCGCGTGAAAAAGGGCGAAAGATACAATGCCGATGTAGCACTCAATGATTTTGATTTGGGCCGATTGCTGAAAAATGACTCCATCGGTAAAATCACGCTGACGGCGAAAGTCAACGGAAAAGGCCTCGATCCGAAAACGGCCAATGCAACTTTGCGTGGCTTGTTGCAGAAAGCACAATTCAATGGCTATACGTATCGAAACCTGAAAATAAACGGGGATATTTTAGCCGGAAAATTCAATGTCGATGCCGGAATGAAAGATCCGAACCTGACATTCGATTTGGTTGCCAACGGCGGTTTCAACAACAAATATCCATCGGCAAAACTGAACCTGAACGTCGACATCGCCGATCTCGACAAGCTCAACCTTCACGCGGGCCCGATGAAACTCAAAGGCAACGTCGTGGCCGATATACCAACTGCCGATCCGGATTTTTTAAACGGTGAAATCAGCCTCAACCATTTGCAGATATTAAAGGACAAAGACTTGATTCTATTGGATTCGATCAATGTTGTTGCGGTTTCGACTCCGGAAATGAATTCGATCAAAGTCAAGTCGCAAATCCTGAAAGCGAACATTGAAGGCAAATACAAACTGACGCAATTGGCAACCGCGTTGCAGAATTCGGTCGCGAAATATTTTGATACGAACCCAAAAGGTAAAAAACAAAAAACCGATCCGCAGCATCTCGACTTTGATATTGTGGTCGACAATGATCCGGTTATTTTCAAGATTTTCCCGCAAATTACAGGGCTTGAGCCCATCAAAATCACGGGAAGATACAACAGCGTCAATGATACGATTGTGCTGAAAGGCAGTATTCCTAGACTGGTTTACGGTGCCAATACGATTTCGGGCGCCAACATCAGCATTGACACGAAAGACAATGCTTTGGTGTACAATGTCGATATTGATGCCATCCAGAATGAATCGTATATGCTGCCGTTTACGAGTTTGTCAGGCAATGTCAAAGACGATGTCGTGACATACAACCTTAAAATCCGGGACAAAGGCAAAAAAGACCAATATGCGATTGCCGGAACGATGAAAACCGCCAATGGCGATACTGAAATCAGGCTGAATCCTGAAGGCCTGAAACTGAATTATGAAGATTGGGTAGTTTCGCCTGACAATCTGATACGGTTCGGGAAAGATGGGATTTATGCCAATAATTTTGAGTTGAGCAACAAAGGAAACATTCTAAAAATACGGTCGCAATCCGATGCGCCAAATGCACCGCTGTCAATCGATTTTACCAATTTCAATCTCGAAACGCTGACAAATATGGTGAAAAAGGACAAACTGCTCATCGGCGGCACACTCAACGGGAATGCATTGGTCAAAAATATCATGACCAATCCGGTCTTCACTTCCGACCTGACCATTGTCGATTTCAGTTTTAAAGGTGAAAAAGTCGGCGATATCGCAATTAAGGTCAACAACAACGTCGCCGATACTTATGCTGCAAACATCACCATTACAGGCGAAGGCAACCAGGTCAATCTTACCGGAAATTATAAGGCAAGCACCAGCAGTTTCGACATGAATCTCGACATGCAGCATCTCGAAGTCAAAAGCATACAAGGATTTACCGCTGGAAACATCACCGAAGGAAAAGGTTTCTTTTCAGGCAATTTCAAAATCACCGGAACGGCAGCACAGCCAAAAGTATTGGGCGAACTGGAATTTAATGACGTTGCTTTCCGCGTCAAACAGCTCAATTCCTATTTCAAGAATATCAACGAAAAAATCGTCGTCAACAACCAGGGGATTTTGTTTGACCGTTTTACGGTTTCGGACGAGAAAAACAACGAGCTGGTCGTAAATGGCGCAGTATTGACGACAGATTTCAAAGATTATAAATTCAACCTGACCGTTGATGCGGATAATTTCCGCGCAGTAAATTCTAAGGCCAAAGACAACGATTTGTATTATGGCGACCTGTTTCTTGATACACATTTGATAGTGAAAGGAAGTTTGGAAAGCCCTGTCGTAAGGGGAAATGTCAAAATAAACGAAGATACCAAACTAACTATTGTGTTGCCGCAATCCGATCCTGGAATTGCCGACCGTGAAGGCATTGTCGAGTTTGTCGACGAAGACAATGTCCAGCTCCAGGAAACAGCCATAATGAAAAATGAGATGGACAACAGCGAGGTTAAAGGCATGGATGTTTCGGTGAATATCCAAACCGACAAAAAAGCGCTGCTGTCGTTGATCATCGATAAAGGAAACGGCGATTATCTAAACCTTAAAGGCGAAGCGGATCTGACCGGCGGCATCGATCCATCGGGCAAAACAACACTGACCGGAAAATATGAATTTACCGAAGGTGCTTATGAAATGACTTTCAACCTGATCAAACGGAAATTCGACATTAAGGAAGGCAGTTACATCATTTGGAATGGCGAACCGACAAGCGCCAATCTCAGCATCACGGCCATTTATAAAATTGATGCCGCGCCGATAGATTTGGTTGACGATCAATTGGGAAGCGTGTCGCCAACAGTCAGGAATACCTACAAACAAAAACTGCCATTCCAGACTTTGCTCAAAATGAACGGCGAACTTTTGAAACCTATCATTACCTTCGACATTGTGCTTCCCGAAGCCAATTACAATGTGTCGTCTGATATCGTTACTGCATCGCAAACCAAATTGGCGCAGCTTCGCGAAGAACCGGATGAACTCAACAAGCAGGTTTTTGCGCTGTTGCTGTTGGGCCATTTTATTGGTGAAAATCCATTTGCGAGCGAAGCAGGTTCGGGCGGTGCGGAAGGATTGGCAAGGCAAAGCGTCAGCAAAATATTATCGCAGCAGCTCAACAGCCTTGCAGGGGATTTGATTAAAGGCGTCGAATTGAATTTTGACCTCGAGTCGACCGAAGATTATACTTCCGGGGTGAAAGAAAACAGAACCGACCTGAATGTCGGAATCTCAAAACGATTGCTGAACGACCGGTTGAAAGTCACCGTTGGAAGCAGTTTCGGACTGGAAGGCCAGCAACAGCAAAATGAGGAAACGAATAACATCGCCGGTGATCTGTCTGCCGATTACCAATTGACAAAAGACGGACGGTATTTGGTACGCGCATATCGCAAAAACGAATACCAGGTCGCGCTTCAGGGGCAAGTCATCGAAACCGGGGTTGCTTTTGTCATTACGATGGATTACAATAAATTCAATGAGCTCTTTCATCGGACGCAAGAAGAAAAAGACATGAAAAAGAAAATGCAGGAAAGAAAAAAAGCGGAGGAAGAAGCAAAAGAGAAAGCCAAAAAAGACGCAGCATTAAAACCGGTCCAAGATGAAAAGTAAGATTCCATATTTAATTTTGATGCTGCTATTCGTTTACGGCTGCAGCAATACGAAATACCTTTCTGAAGGCGAACTGCTTTATACGGGCGGAAAAGTGACCGTAGAAGATTCGCTGATCAAACGCAAAGAACGCAAAGCGCTTGAAAAAGAACTCAAAGGATTGCTGCGTCCAAAACCGAATTCCAAAATCCTGGGATTGCGTCCAAAACTGCTCATTTATAATGTTGCAGGCGAACCAAAAAAAGAAAAGGGATTCCGCCATTGGCTGCGTACGAAAGTCGGTGAACCGCCGGTATTGTTCAGCCAGGTCGATTTGCAATACAACGCCGATGTGCTCCAGAATTATTCGGAAAACCGCGGCTATTTCAAAACCCGGACTGCTTCTGACTCGACGCGACGTGGCAAACGCGCTTCGGCAGAATTTGTCGTAAAGCCCGGCAAACAATACAAAAT
>DATHKH010000123.1:0-33567 GCA_035286325.1 Flavobacterium sp. | reverse complement strand
GAATTCTTCCTTATACTTGTCTTCAAATGCCTGGAGCAGATAGGATTTTTGTCCGGTTTTATAGTCTTTCCCGGCTGCCTGCCAATACAAATGCTCTAAAGCGTGTTCGTATGGCGTATTGCGGTCAATCGTAGCGCGGAAACGGTAATCGATCAGGTTGATCAGGTCGGTTGAGGCGAATTCAATCAAGCGGTATTGCGCACTTTGGAATCCGCTTGCCGGAGTTAAGGTATTGCGGAATTTCATGTATTGCTCGACTTCCATTCCGTCGCCCATAATGTCGAAAGACGTCGTCAGCATATCGAAATAGCGGCTGATGCGCATCAATCTTTCAGTAAAAAAAGTCGCTTCGGGCTTTTCGCTTTGCGTGATTTGGTTGGTTTCCCAAAGAATCATCTTAAAGAGCAATTCGTTGACCTGATGATACATAATAAAAACCATTTCGT
The DNA here is from genome assembly GCA_035286325.1 of Flavobacterium sp. Lineage (GTDB taxonomy): Bacteria > Bacteroidota > Bacteroidia > Flavobacteriales > Flavobacteriaceae > Flavobacterium. The sequence goes on along the minus strand of DATHKH010000123.1, from coordinate 33,121 downwards.
CGGGCAAAATGGTTCTTTGTATCTGTAGGTTCAATAAAGCATCCGTTTGGATATAATCCCAGTATGTAATTGGTTTCGACCAAAGTAAACCTTCAAGATGCGTATCGGTTTTCTGGTTGATTGACTGGAATTTCTGGTCTAATTCGTTTAATAAATAATCTGTTTTTGTGTGTTCCATTAGGGTTTGGCTTTAACTGTAAATGGATATTTCAATCCTTTGAACCCGTCAAGATCCGCTTTGATGGATCCAACGGCAAGGCTTGCTTTTATCCTGACAGGTATTTTGTTATCGTCATCGGAAATCCATACCGTAAGGCTTTCTTCTTCTTTGAAAACCCTTCCGGATTGTACCAACGGACGGAAAATCATGGTTGGAATAGTGCCGTATTTCGTACTGATGTCTTCTTTCCCGATGTATTTCAATTTGAATTTGGTCGTTTCATCATCGAAGAACATATCGACGGAAATCGATTCACCGACTTTCATTTTATCAATGGTCGGGTGATTTCTCAGGTAATAGAAAGTCGACATAATGTCCTGTACATTGTTGGGAACGACGAATATTTTCTCCTTCTTATTTTTATAATCCTTGACTGTAATTTTGTCAGTACCCTGATCGATAAATCCTTCCTGGTTTTTGGTATAGCCGCCTTCATCGATTTTTCGGACAAACTGGTATGGATTGCCGCTTTCCTTATCAAAATAGCTCTCGTAAGTATCGTCGACCTTGAAGAAAAAACGCGACATTCCGGTCGTATATCCTTTGCCGATGGCATGATAGACTTTTTTGTTATTCCTGACCGCTTCTTTGACTTCCAGCGTCGCATAGCCCGCATTGATGACACCGTAATGAATCCTGAATTTGAACCATTCGCCGACATCAAAAGCCCTTTCCTTCTGGCTGCTAAAACCAGCGGTGATTGTAAATATTATAAGTATAAGTATCTTTTTCATTGTTATAATTTTAATTGCGGCGCGGGCAGGCAATTTCTGTTCCAAAATTATCAAAACAAAAAAACCCAGCCAATAGTGACTGAGTTTTTATGCTATTAACCAACCAAAAAACTATAAATTATGAAAATTTATTCCAAATGAGAGGAAACCACTCCTCTGATTTGCGAGTGCAAAGGTAATTACTTTTTGATGTATTACAACTAAAAAATTAACTTTAACAATAAATTTACAAAATATGGCTGATAAAAGTACACAAAATTGCACTATTCTTAAAAATTTGGAACTATTACAATGTTCCCCTTAACTGTTGTTCCCTTTCAATCGACTCAAATAAAGCCTTGAAATTTCCCGCGCCGAAACCTTTTGCGCCCATGCGTTGGATGATTTCAAAAAACAATGTCGGACGATCTTGCACCGGCTTTGTAAATATTTGCAACAGATAGCCTTCTTCATCAGCGTCGACCATAATCGCGAGTTTTTCGATGACGGACAAATCCTCTTTCATCATTTTCATGTGTTCGCCGAGCCTTTCCGGTACGGCTTCATAATAAGCATGCGGCGGCGCTGATAAAAATTCGACGCCTCGATTCCTTAATTCTGTAACCGTTTTGATGATGTCGTCAGTGGCGATGGCAACGTGCTGGATTCCTGGTCCGCCATAAAAATCCAGATATTCCTCAATTTGTGATTTTTTCTTTCCTTCTGCAGGCTCGTTGATTGGGAATTTGATGCGTCCGTTTCCATTGGACATCACTTTACTCATCAATGCGGAATATTCGGTGTTGATCTGTTTGTCGTCAAATGACAGGAAATTGACAAATCCCATCACATCTTCATACCATTTTACCCAAGTATTCATTTCGCCCCAGCCGACATTCCCAACCATGTGGTCAATATATTTCAGTCCTGTAGGTTCAGGATTGTAATCGGATTTCCATTCCCTGTAGCCTGGCAAAAACACGCCGTTGTAATTTTTCCGCTCCACAAAAACATGAACCGTTTCACCGTAAGTATAGATTCCGGAACGAACGACCTCGCCGAATTCGTCTTTTTCCACCGTTGGTTCCATAAAAGGGCGTGCGCCGCGCTTAACCGTTTCTTCGAATGCACTTGTCGCATCTTCGACCCAAAGAGCTGCGACTTTAACGCCATCGCCATGCTTTTTCAGGTGTTCGTTGATTGGCGAATCAGCCGTTAGCGGCGTAGTCAACACCAATCGGATTTTATCCTGTTTCAATACGTAGGATGCGCGGTCGCGAACGCCGGTTTCCAATCCGGCATATGCCAATGACTGGTAACCAAATGCGGTTTTGTAAAAATGCGCGGCCTGTTTGGCATTGCCAACATAAAATTCGACATAATCAGTCCCTAAAAGCGGCAGGAAATCCTGTGCGCCTTCAAATATTTTCTCGAGTCCGTATTCAACGGATTTTACTTCTTTTGACATAATCTATTTATCTGTTTTTTGTTCGATGCTTATGGAGTCAATTGGCTCTACTGACAAAGAATCTGTTTTATAATCTTCGTATTTCGCGTCATTTTCTTTTTGAATGCTGTCTTGCAGTTGATGAAACACGTTTTCATTTTTGAATTTATCCCAAAAAGAGTTTGGTTTGCTTGCAAAAAATAAAAGTGCTGCCAAAACCAAAAGGATATAAAGCGCGCTTAATGACAATCCAATGATACTCAATACTTTTCCGGCAAATACGTTTTTTCGGCTGTTATGGTTATAATTTGCAGGTTCAACATCATACTCCTTTAAGCTTTTGTTTGCTGAAACAATTCCAACAATCCCAAGAACTATCGAAATAATTGGAAATAGTCCGCAGCAAAATCCGGGAAAAACAATCACAACACTTATAATTCCTAAAATCAACGCTGACGGATCAGCGGGTAGTTTGTTATAATTCATTATTCTACCCAGGATTTATAATATTGTCCGTCATCCAATCCCATCGCCTCTTCTGTCACCTGTAACGGACGGAACGTATCGACCATCACGGCCAATTCATGTGTTTCTTTATGCCCGATGCTTCTTTCCATTGCGCCTGGTGCCGGTCCGTGTGGAATGCCTTTCGGGTGCAATGTAATGTGGCCTTTCTCGATGTTGTTCCGCGACATAAAATCGCCGTCGACGTAATACAAAACCTCATCGCTGTCAATATTGCTGTGGTTGTACGGTGCCGGAATCGCTTTCGGATGGTAATCGTAAAGCCTTGGACAAAATGAGCACACGACAAAATTCGACGTTTCAAAAGTTTGGTGCACCGGCGGCGGCTGGTGTACGCGACCTGTAATCGGTTCGAAATTATGGATGCTGAAGGCATATGGGAAATTGTAACCGTCCCAACCAACGACATCAAACGGATGTGTCGCATAAACGACTTCATGCATCATGCCTTCCTTTTTTATCTTAATCATGAAATCGCCTTTTTCATCGTGCGTTTCGAGTTCTGATGGCAATTTAAAATCGCGCTCACAAAACGGGGAATGTTCCAAATGTTGTCCCGATGCGTTTTTATAGCGTTTTGGCGTATAAAACGGCGCATAGGATTCGACGTAAAACAAACGGTTTTCTGAAGTTTCGAATTCAATCTGGTAAATCATGCCGCGCGGGATAATCAGGTAATCGCCATATTCAAACGGGATGTTTCCAAGCATCGTGCGGAGCTTGCCTTTTCCTTTATGGATGAAAATCAGTTCATCGGCATCGGCATTCTTATAGAAATAATCGCGGAGTGAATCTTTTGGCGCGGCCAATCCGATAATGCAATCGCGATTGACGAGCATGGCTTTGCGACTGTCGAGAAAATCGTTTTCCGGTTTCAGTTCGAAGCCTTTAAAAAGTAAGGATTTGATATTTTTCCCGATGGCGATTTTTGGTTCAGCCGAATAGGATTTTTTGATTTCCTTGACTTGTGTTGGCCGGTGGACATGATATAAAAGCGACGCATGTCCGTGAAAGCCTTCGGTTCCGAAAAGCTGCTCATAGTACAATCCGCCGTTTGGCTTCTCGAATTGCGTATGTCGTTTTTGGGGGAAATTTCCCAGTTTATGGTATAATGGCATGGCTGTAAATTGAATTAATAATGGAAATTATCTTGACAATTTAGGGAATGTCATTCAGGATTTCTCTTGATGAGGAATTTCAGGTGTGCTGATAAACCAATCCATGTTGTTTCCATAGGTGTAAATATCGGAAAAATTTGGTTTTTAACTTTTAGAATTGGGAAATATTTATAAATGAAAAAAGGCATTAAAAACGTTGTCTTAATGCCTTTTTATATTGAACTTTATTATTACCTCATTTTTTTATAGCTATAGGCAAAGGCAAAAGCGTGGATTACTGCAAATGCAATTGAGAAATAAAACAGGAAGTGATCATCTATTGATTTATCAGAATGATGGATGAACGCGACAGCGATTAACGCAAGTACCATTCCCATGCCTGAGGCAGCTACTGTCTTATAATTGCCCAAGCTAAAATTGCCTCGATTTTGCACACTGTTTTTCATTCCGTAGAATAAATACAAATCAAATCCAATCATCATCCAAACGATTAATCGTATCCACGTATCCAAAGGCAAGAAGACCATCATGAACAAACAAACAGCAACGCCCAAAATCGGGACCAACGGCACCAATGGTGTTCTGAAAGCCCTTGGCGCATCGGGCATTTTCTTACGCATGATCAATACGCCAATACAAACCAGGATAAAGGCGAATAACGTTCCGATACTTGTCATTTCTCCAACAACCCTTGCAGGTACAAAAGCGGCGAAACAACTTACAAGAATCATGAACAACAAATTGTTTTTTGCAGGCGTCCTAAATTTTGGATGCACTTCTGAAAATACTTTTGGCATCAGTCCGTCTTTACTCATCGAGAAAAACACGCGGCTTTGCCCCATTAGCATCACTAAGATAACGGAAGCGTAGCCTCCCAAAATCGCGAGTAAAATTGCATTGTTCAACCACGGATAGGCTGGCACAATCATGCCAGATGCATCGGCATGTCCCATCGCTTCAACGGCAATCGCCACTGGCGCTATACCATCTTTTCCTGCAAACGCCTGGTAATTTACTACGCCAGTCATGACGTGTGCAAACAAAATATATAATAAGGTACAGATTCCCAACGACAATAAAATTCCGATCGGCATATCGCGTTTTGGATTTTTTGCTTCTTGCGCCGCAGTCGAAACTGCATCAAAACCAATATATGCGAAAAACACAATCGCGGCAGCGCGAATGATTCCGGAGAAACCGAACTCTCCGAAAGTCCCCGTATTTGGCGGAATATATGGCGTATAATTTTCAGGTCTGATGTAAGCCCAGCCTACTGCAATAAAGGTCAGCACAACGGCGACTTTCAATACGACGATAATACCATTTACAAAAGCGGATTCTCTGGTCCCGCGCATCAATATCAAAGACATAATGACTACAATTGCCACTGCGGGGAGATTAATGATTCCGCCTTCAAATGGAGAAAGCATCATGTCGTCACTTATATGGATACCATAACCGTCAAGGAATTTTCCTAAATATCGCGACCAACTTATCGAAACGGTCGCTGCTCCAACTGCATATTCTAACACCAAATCCCAACCGATAATCCAAGCGACAAATTCGCCCATGGTTGCAAATGAATATGTGTAAGCACTTCCCGCAACCGGAATCATCGAAGAGAATTCAGCATAACACAATCCGGCGAAAATACACCCGAATGCGGCAACAAGAAAAGAAATCGTAATGGCCGGGCCAGCATTTGTTGCAGCCGCCATTCCGGTAATTGAAAATAATCCGGCTCCAATAATTGCGCCTACACCAAGTGAAACCAAGCCCGTTGCGGATAATGTTTTCTTTAATCCTTTTTCAGATTCAGTCGCTTCATCCAGCAACAAATGCAATGGTTTTCTTTTCCAAATTGACATAATAGTGTTGTTAAGTTATTTTTACGATTTCAAATATATTGTTTTTTACAAAACTTCGCACATTTAAATGACATTCGCTGTTGTGCTAGAACCAGAATCCAACGCTGAACCAGGTATAGCCATGCGTCAGTTCGGGCGACCATGTATACTTCACTTCCAAGGGCCCGATAATGGTTTCCAACCCATAGCCCACGGCATAACCAGTATATTTTTTATCGGAAATCCAATTGGTCCGCTCGAAAAGATTGTCCTGGATGCTGGCCACATTTGCCGAGAAATTCAGGTGGTTCTTTTTGAAAATCTCATAATCCAGCGTCGCGGTCGATTTGATGTAACTGTCGCCAGACAAGCTCAGGAAATCATATCCGTAAAACTGCCTGATATTGTTGACCGGGCTGAATCCGTAACCGCCAAGAACAAAATCAAAAAATGGCACGCTTTCTTCCCCGATCGCAAATCCCATTTCAGCCTGCAGTTTGACAGTAAGTTTTTTATAAAATGTCTGCGCAATCCCAATGTCGCCCTTGGCAATGGAAAAACGCTCAAAGTTGTTCGTGAAATCGGAAGACTCTAAATAGGATTGGAAATCACCCGAAAAATACCAGCCCTTTTTGGGAAAATACCGGTTGTCGAAAGAATCAAATTTCATATAGCCAAATAAGCTGATGTAATTGCTGTTCTCAAAAACCGGGTCGGTGCTTTCAAGCGTCTCCGATTTTATCTTCAGGTGTTTCAGTTCAGCGCCGGCGCCAACAAGAAATTTCTGGGCAAAAATCGTCTGTACATAAGCCTGGTTTGTCAAATCCGAAAAATTGATGTTGATCGTATTCAGCCCGAGTGCCTCAAGCAATGCGCCATCACTGAAATCGGTTGCGACATTCCTGTTGAAACGCGTGTATTTCGACTTAAATCCAAAGCTGAAATAAAACCCATTGTCAATATAATAATCGAAATTATACCTGAAATTATCGCCAAGGACGACATCAAGCGATGCGACATCGTTTTTGTAAAACAGTTTCTTATGTGTAATATTGGCCAATACGCCGGTTTTATAAAGTCCGTCGTAATGAAGTCCGAACTTCAGATAAGTCTTGATGTCGTTTTCGGTCAGGTTGATTTTCAACTCGTCACCGCCGCTTTTTCCTTTTTCAAGTGTATAGCTGATGGTGCTGAAGTTTTGCGTCGCCGAAAGGTTGTCAATCCCAATCTTGATGTCGTCATAGCAAAACTTTTTGCCCGATTTAAGGCGGAGTTTCCCTAGAACATAAGACCTTGTATAAGTATCCAATTTGTTGATGCTGACGCTGCTGATGCTGACGCTGTCGAGTTTCACATGTGCATCAGGCCGTTTATAAGGATGTTGCTGGTCGGCCAAAACCTTGAGTTTTTCATAAACCGCAAACGCCGCTTCTTCGCCTTTTTTTACGATCTGTTGGCCTTCGTCAAAAGAAATCACGCCAAAACTGCTGATGTCGGGCTTGATGTAAATGTCGGTTTCCTTCTTTTTTTCATCCATTCTTTGGATCATCTGAAGATTGGAAATCTGCACCAGGATTCGCGTTGCGTCTTTCAATGAATTCCGTTTTTTTAAATCGTCCTGTACGTCAACGCCAATGATAAAATCACAGCCTCTTTTCTTGAGCTCATCTATCGGATAATTGTTCGTGACACCGCCGTCAACGAGCAGTTTCCCATCAATTTCAACCGGAGAAAACAACGACGGAAATGCCGCGCTCGCAATCATCGCCTGTGGCAAATAGCCTTTGTCAAGCAACACTTCCTCACCCGTTTCTATATTGGTCGCCATGCATAAAAACGGAATCGGCAATTTGCTGAAATCCCGCTCATGCCTGACATTATGTGTCAGTTTTGTCAGTAAATTATAGTTGTACAAGCCTTTGGAAAGCGCCGTCGGAATCCCGATATGGAATTTATTGAACGGCAGCGTCAGCGCATAAAGTTCGTCATTGCGCTTGCCATAAAAATTTTTGGAAGATCTCGGAATAAAATCCTGGAGCAGTGCATCGAAATCAGTGGCTTTGAATATGGAATCGATTTGCCTCGCATTGTAGCCCGAAGCATACAATCCGCCGACAATCGCACCCATGCTTGTCCCGCCGATATAATCGATTTTGACCCCGGCTTCCTCAATCACTTTCAATACGCCAATGTGTGCAAAACCCTTGGCGCCGCCGCCACTGAGAACAAGTCCGATTTTTATGGGCTGTTTCTTTTGCTCTTGTGAAAAAGATGTCAGGAATGTGAAAAGCAAAATCACAAAAAGAGCCGTTTTTCTCATGGGTTATTTAAGAATGGTTTTGTAAAAGTCGACAATTTTTTTTGCTTTTGAAAGCCCGATGACATCGGATATTTCTTTTTCAGTCGCCTGTGTCATCCTTTTCACCGATTTGAAATGTTTGATTAGCGCCAGCATGGTTTTTTCACCGATTCCGGGAATGGTTTCGACTGAGGTTTGCAGTGCGCCTTTGCTCCTTTTATCGCGATGGTGCGTAATCCCGAAGCGGTGTGCCTCGTTCCGCAATTGCTGGATGACTTTGAGCGTTTCCGATTTTTTGTCAAGGTACAATGGCACCGGATCTTCAGGATAAAACAGTTCTTCAAGTCTTTTCGCGATGCCGACGATCGCAATCTTGCCGCGCAATTCCAATGCGTCAAGGCTTTTCAATGCCGATGACAACTGCCCTTTCCCGCCGTCGATAATAATGAGTTGCGGCAGCGGCTGGTTTTCGTCGAGCATGCGTTTGTATCTTCTGAAAACGACTTCTTCCATTGAGGCAAAATCATTCGGGCCTTCAACGGTTTTGATATTGAAATGGCGGTAGTCTTTTTTGCTTGGTTTTCCGTCTTTGAATACGACGCAGGCTGCAACCGGATGGCTTCCCTGTATATTGGAATTGTCAAAACATTCGATATGGCGCGGCTCTTCGGGCAACCGCAAATCCTTTTTCATTTGCGCCATGATGCGGTTGGTATGGCGGTCGGGGTCGACAATCTGCATTTGTTTCAATTGTTCCATGCGAAAGAATTTCGCGTTGCGGATCGACAATTCGAGGATTTCCTTTTTGTCACCGAGTTGCGGCACCGTGATTTTGAGGCCTTGTCCCAAATCGACGTCGAAAGGCACGACAAGTTCCTTTGACAGCAGATGGAAACGCTCGCGGATTTCGACAATCGCGAGTTCCAATAATTCCTTGTCGGTTTCGTCAAGTTTCTTTTTGAGTTCCATGACGTGCGACCGGATGATCGAGCCATGAGAAATCTGCAGGAAATTGATGAATGCCGCACTTTCATCTGACACGATTGAAAACACGTCGATATTGTTCATTTTCGGGTTGGCGACAGTTGAACGCGATTGGTATTTTTCGAGTACGCCAATCTTTTCCTTTATCCTTTGCGCTTCCTCAAACTGCATTTCCGAAGCGAAAAAATTCATTTGCCTTTTGAAATCACGCAGGCTTTCCTTGAAATTCCCTTTGAGGATTTCGCGGATCATTGCAACATGTTTCTGGTAATTTTCGAGCGATTCCAAACCTTCACACGGTCCTTTGCAGTTGCCGATATGGTATTCGAGGCAGACTTTATATTTCCCGTTTTTGATGTTGGCTTCGCTCAGGTCGTAATTGCAGGTCCGAAGCGGATACAATTCCTTGATCATGTCGAGAATCGTATACACGGTCTTAAAACTTGTATATGGCCCAAAATATTCAGAACCGTCTTTGATCATGTTCCGCGTCGTGAAAATCCTCGAAAACGGCTCGTTCTTGATGCAAATCCATGGATAGGTTTTATCATCCTTGAGCATGACGTTGTATCTGGGCTGCAGCTTTTTGATCAGGTTGTTTTCCAGTAAAAGCGCGTCGTTTTCAGTCGGCACGACAATATGGCGAATGGTTGCGATTTTGCGGACCAATACATTTGTGCGGCCGGTTTCATGGACTTTATTGAAATAGGATGAAACCCGTTTCTTGAGATTTTTGGCTTTGCCGACATACAGGATTTTGCCGTCCTTGTCAAAATATTGGTATATTCCGGGATTGTCGGGCAATGTCTGGATTTGTAAAGCTAAAGGCGGGATTTCCATAAAACAAAGTTAGCAAATTGTACCAACGAAATGATGTCGAAAAAAGAATGCATCGGGAATTTAACTACTTTTATGTTTTCGAAGAAATTCCATGACCAAAAAAGAACTCCGCATCAAATACAAAGCCTTGCGCCAATCGATTTCAGAAAATGAGATCGAGGAAATGAGCCTGGCGATTGCCAATAAACTCCTTTCGCTGCGGGTTTGGGAACACGATTATTTCCATGTTTTCCTGCCGATTGCCGCGCATCACGAAGTCGATACGGAATACATTTTACATTTGCTTTCCGGCAAAGACAAGAACATCATCATTTCGAGAAGCGATTTCGACACGTGCGACATGACGCATTTCCTATTGACCGACAGCACGAAAATCAGGAAAAACGATTACGGAATTCCCGAGCCTGTTGATGGTTTGGAAGTTCCGGTACATAAAATCGATGTGGTTTTTGTGCCGCTTCTGGCATTTGATAAAACAGGAAACCGCGTGGGTTACGGGAAAGGATTTTACGACAAATTCCTGGCACAATGCAGGCCCGAAACCGTCAAGATCGGGTTGTCATTTTTTGAGGCTGTCGAACCTTGGGATGATGTTTTTGAGAGCGATGTAAAGTTGGATTTTTGTGTGACGCCAAAGACGATTTATAATTTTGGCCAATAAATATATGAAAAGCCCTAGCCCGGATAGCAGTGGAAATCCTTTTGAGAAACGCAGTGGAACAAAAGATTGAAACGAATAGCCGGAATAGCTCCTAAAAAAATTAAAATTCGTTTTTGTGGAATGCTTTCTTATTGAACACGATCAAAATTCCGACACCTGTCGAAATCGCCATATCTGCAATGTTGAAAATCGCGTTGAAGAACGTAAACGGTTTTCCGCCCCAGATTGGAATCCAGCCTGGCAGCATTTTGTCTTCGATGAATGGGAAATACAGCATGTCGACGACTTTCCCGTAAAACAGCGAGCCGTAAGGATGATCTGCGAATAAGGTCGCTAACTGGCGGTCGCTGTGGCTGAAAGTGATGCCATAAAAGACGGAATCAATAATGTTTCCGAGCGCGCCGGCCAAAATCAAAGCGATGGCAACAACAAGGTAAGTCGACCGGTATTTTCTTACCGAATCCCAAAGCCAGTAGCCGATTCCGACGACTGCAACCAGCCTGAAAACGGTCAATATCAGTTTGCCATAAGCACCAGGAATGATTGTTCCCCAAGCCATGCCTTCGTTTTCTATAAAATGTATCCTGAACCAACCGAAAACGCGGTGTTCTTCCCCCAGTACAAAATTGGTCTTGATATAGATTTTGACCAATTGGTCCACCAGCAATATGATAAAAATGAGCAGGTACGCTTTCCTTAATGTCATCGTTTGAATTTTAATGGCGCAAAAGTAGAGGATTTTCTAAAAAAAACGCCCCTTTACGGAGCGTTATTTATGGCATAACAAGGATTATCGCTGCAAATTTTTTGCCTCGATGCTCATCGTTGCGTGGGGAACGATTTTAAGCCTTTCCTTGCCGATTAGTTTTCCGGTTACTTTGCAGATGCCGTAAGTTTTGTTTTCGACTCTGAACAAGGCGTTTTTCAAATCGCGGATGAATTTTTCCTGGCGGATCGCCAATTGTGAATTCGCCTCTTTGGACATGGTTTCGCTGCCTTCTTCAAACGCCTTGAACGTTGGCGACGTATCGTCGGTACCGTTGTTCAGGTCGTTCATGTAAGCGCTCTTTATCAAATCCAGGTCGTTCTGGGCTTTCTCGATTTTTTTTATAATAATGTCTTTGAACTCTGCCAGGTCGGCGTCTGAGTATCTAATTTTTTCATCAACCATTTTCTTCTTATTTTGTAATTAGTATTTTTGTTTTAATGTCGTCAAATTCGATTTCGATGCCATTTACTTCTTCTTTGAATTCTAATGTTTCCGTCAGTGTTTCCGACATGATATAAGCTTCGTTTTCTTTTACGGATGCTTCGAGGATCCCGTTTTTCCCTACGTATACTTTTATCTTGTCCGTGACTTCAAATCCGGAGTCTTTTCGCAGGTTCTGGATCCTGTTGACCAATTCCCTTGCAACGCCTTCTTTTCTGAGGCTTTCGGAAATTGTGATGTCCAGCGCGACCGTAATATTTCCCGAATTTGCAACGAGCCAGCCCGGAATATCCTGCGATGTAATTTCAACATCATCGAGTGATAAAGTTATACTTTTTCCCGAAATGTCAATATCAAGCGTTCCTTCCTTATCCAGCTTGTTGATTTGCTCAGCTGTAAACTGTTGTATCTCTTTGGAAATCAACCCCATATCCTTTCCAAACCTTGGCCCCAAAGCCTTGAAATTCGGCTTGATTTGTTTGACCAATATGCCCGATGCATCGTCGAGCAATTCAATTTCCTTGACATTGACTTCGGCTTTTATCAGGTCGGAAACCGCCTCAATTTCAGCCTTCTGGTTTTCGTCAAGCACTGGAATCATTACCCTTTGCAGTGGTTGGCGCACCTTGATCATCTCCTTCTTTCGCAGTGACAAAACCAGTGATGAAATGGTCTGTGCTTTCTGCATTCTGCTCTCGAGTGATTTATCAACAAAGTTTTCAACGTATTGGGGGAATTCCGCCAAGTGGACGCTGTAATATTTTTCTGATTTTGTCGTAGAAACCAAATCGCGATAAAGGCTGTCCATAAAGAATGGCGCAATCGGAGCGCTTAACTTGGAAACCGTAATCAAACAAGTATACAATGTTTGGTATGCCGCGATCTTGTCCTGCGCGTATTCGCCTTTCCAGAAACGCCTTCTGCACAAACGGACATACCAATTGCTCAGGTTTTCCTGGACAAAATCGGAAATGGCTCGTGCAGCTTTCGTTGGTTCGTAATCGGCGTAGAAACCGTCAACGTCTTTAATCAATGTATTGAGCTCGGATAAAATCCAGCGGTCTATTTCCGGTCTTTCGTGCAGTGGGATTTCAGCCTCCGCGTAAGAAAATCCATCAATGTTAGCATATAGCGCAAAAAACGAATAAGTATTGTATAAAGTGCCAAAGAATTTGCGTCGCACCTCAGCTACGCCTTCAATGTCGAATTTTAAATTGTCCCACGGATTGGCATTGGCAATCATATACCAACGCGTCGCGTCCGGCCCGTATTCAGCCAGTGTCGTAAACGGGTCGACTGCATTTCCAAGGCGTTTGGACATTTTTTGGCCGTTTTTATCCAATACCAATCCGTTGGAAACGACATTTTTATAAGCGATTTTGTCGAAAACCAAAGTTCCGATCGCGTGCAACGTATAAAACCAGCCGCGTGTCTGGTCGACGCCTTCTGCGATGAAATCGGCCGGAAAATCTTTATTTCCGTCAATTTTGTCTTTGTTCTCAAACGGATAATGCCATTGTGCATACGGCATCGCGCCTGAGTCAAACCAAACATCAATCAGGTCGGTTTCACGTGTCATCGGTTTGCCGGCTTTGGAAACCAATGTAATCGCATCGACGACATTTTTATGCAAATCAACCAAATCATAATTTTCCTCGGACATATTTCCGCTTTCAAACCCTTTAAAAGGATTTTCCTTTTGGAAACCTGCAGCAATCGATTTTTCGATTTCATTGTACAATTCTGCTACAGAGCCGATGATGATTTCTTCAGTCTTATCTTCCGTTCTCCAGATTGGCAACGGAATACCCCAATATCTCGAACGCGACAAATTCCAGTCGTTCGCATTTTTGAGCCAATTCCCGAAACGGCCTTCACCGGTCGCTTTTGGCTTCCAGTTAATCGTATCGTTCAAATCAAACATGCGGTCTTTGACATCGGTGATCTTGATGAACCACGAATCCAAAGGATAATACAGCAACGGTTCGTCGGTTCTCCAGGAATGCGGATAACTGTGGACGTATTTTTCGACTTTAAAAGCCTTGCTTTCACCTTTTAAATAAATAGATATTTCAACATCTGCCGAACGGCTTGGCGCCTTTTCGGCCTCATAATATTCATTCTTTACATACTTTCCCGATAAATCCAATTCGATTTCGGGATTTTTAAAAACAGGCAGTCCTTGGATGAACTTCCCTTGTAAGTCAACCAATGGAACCGGAATATTATTTTCATCCAAAACGAGCATTGGCGGCACTTCAGGCGTGGCTTCTTTTGCGACTTTCGCATCATCGGCACCGAAAGTTGGCGCAGTGTGTACGATTCCGGTTCCGTCTTCAGTGGTGACGAAATCCCCGGGGATTATGCGAAAGGCATTTTCAGGATTTTGGTATGGCAATGCGAAAGGCAGCAATTGCTCGTATTTGATTCCGACAAGATCTTTTCCTTTGAATTCTTTTCCTATTATCTCATAACGATTAATTTTTCCCGCCATTTCGATGCTTCCACCGTCAACACCGATACTATTTATTCCATTATGGATAAAGTATGCGCTTAATCTCGATTTTGCAAGAATAACATTTGTAGGTTGTTCTGTATATCTGTTGAATGTCCTTACCAATACATAGTCGATTTTCGGCCCAACAGTCAAGGCAGTATTACTCGGCAATGTCCACGGTGTGGTCGTCCAAGCGAGGAAATGGATGTCGCCAAAATTTTGTAAAAATTCCGGAAGCGTTTCATTTTTCGCTTTAAATTGCGCGACTATAGTCGTATCGGTTACGTCGCGGTAACTTCCCGGTTGGTTGACTTCATGCGAAGACAATCCCGTTCCGGCTTTTGGCGAATACGGTTGAATCGTATAGCCTTTGTACATCAAACCTTTGTCATAGATTTGTTTCAAAAGCCACCAAACAGATTCCATGTATTTGGGTTTGTAGGTTACGTATGGATCTTCCATATCAACCCAATAGCCCATTTTTTCAGTCAGGTCGTTCCACACATCAGTGTAGCGCATGACCGTTTTTTTACAGGCTTCGTTGTATTCTTCGATGGAAATGGTTTTCCCGATGTCTTCTTTCGTGATGCCGAGTTCTTTTTCAGTACCCAATTCTACCGGCAAACCATGCGTATCCCAGCCGGCTTTTCGTTTGACCTGGAAACCTTTCTGCGTTTTGTAACGGCAGAAAATATCCTTGATGGCGCGTGCCATGACGTGGTGAATTCCCGGCAATCCGTTGGCAGAAGGCGGGCCTTCAAAAAACACGTAAGGCTGCCTGCCTTCACGGGATGAAACGCTTTGTTCGAATATATTTTCTTTTTTCCAGAAATCAAGGACTTCCGACGCCACGGTTGGCAGGTCAAGCCCTTTATATTCTGTAAATTTTGTGCTCATTTGTGGTTTTCTTGTTTCGCGAGTGCGAAAGTAATGAATTTTTTAAAAACTACGCAGTTTCGACGCACCACAAAAACATAAAACACTTAGAATGAAGCAATTTGTTTATATTTGAATTGCCCCAGATTTTGGAATTGTAATAATCCTGAATCAATTACCAATGGCAATCAAGCAAAAAATCACGAATTTTCTCAACAAACTGCCTTATATTAAAGGGCTTTTTAACCACGTTTCCCTTTTTAACAAAAACTCATGTTATCCGGCCGGGCATTTTTATTCCCCAATCATTTCGGTCGATGAAATCAAGCGACGGCAATCTGAAATATGGGTCAAAAGCGATATTGAAGACATTGCCGGAATTGATTTGCAAACCGCTGAACAGTTGGATTTGCTCGGGCATTTATCCGATTATTACAATGACATGCCTTTCAAGGCAGAAAAACAACCGAACCTGCGCTATTGGTTTGACAACATTTATTATTCCTATACCGACGCGATTTTCCTGTATTCGATGATCCGGCATTTCAAACCCAAGCGCATCATCGAAATCGGCTCCGGGTTTTCTTCGGCGGTCATGCTCGACACGAATGAATTGTTTTTCAATTCCGATATTGACATGACTTTTATTGAGCCTTATCCGCAAAGATTGTATTCGCTATTGCCTGACACTGATAAAAAAAGCACGACGATTATTGAAAAAGACGCGCAATCCGTTTCGATAAATACGTTTGAAAAACTCGAAGCAGGTGATATTTTATTTGTCGACAGCACGCATGTTTCGAAAACGGGAAGTGATGTCAATTATATATTGTTTGAAATCCTACCGGTTTTGAAATCGGGTGTGCTGATCCATTTCCACGATATTTTTTACCCTTTTGAATACCCGAAAGAATGGGTTTTTCAAGGACGGAACTGGAACGAGGATTATATTGTAAAAGCTTTCCTGATGTATAACGACAAATTCAAAATCAGGCTTTTTTCAGAATACCTGCACAAATTCCACAGTGATGCTTTTGGCAAAATGCCATTGGCTTACAAAAATTTTGGTGGCGATTTGTGGATTGAAAAACAATAAGTTACGCGAAAACT
Source organism: Flavobacterium sp. (assembly GCA_035286325.1). GTDB lineage: Bacteria > Bacteroidota > Bacteroidia > Flavobacteriales > Flavobacteriaceae > Flavobacterium. Next base: position 16,774 of record DATHKH010000123.1, on the reverse strand, counting down.
TCGCGCAACACTTCCAGCGATTTGGGTTTTTTAAATCCGTCAAGGTGGAAACTGTAATAATCCAGCAGGATTTTGAGCAGGATTTGCCTTTCGATACCGGCAAACACTTTCTGGTCGCTGCCAAATTTCAATCCAATCAGCTTTTTGAACAAATGTGTTTCGTGTTCGGAAAGGCAGCTGATGGCGTGAAATGGCGTAAATATGCCTTCGTTCATTTCAAAAAAAGCGTTGTCGATATTAGACACATCAGGATAAAACCCGATGAATTTCGTCATCTCCAAAAGTAAAATCAGGTGAAAATTCGCAATCTCGTCGTGGTTGTCGAGCCAGTTTAGCGCCGTTTCCAGAAAGGCAAACAAGTCTTCATTTTTTTCTTCTTCGCGGATGCTGTGATGCAATACTTCGGAAACAAACATCAAAATCGTGCTTTTGACGACATCGGTATTGACAGAATGGTATGCCATCGCCAACTTGATTTCCTTAAAGTTTTCAAGTGTGCCTTTGTTTTTGTGGACCGCTTCAATATCGAGAATGGTCAGCGGCTGGAAATAGGCGGTTTTTTGCGCGGCTTTCCCGGACGAAAAAGCGTTGTGCACAAAATAAGATTTCAATCCTGCCGCCTCGGTAAAGCATTTGACGATCAGGCTTTTTTCCTGGTAGCGGAGTGCGCTGATGACAATAGCCCTGGTTTTGACAAGCATTTTTCGATGAATTAGGTGAATGATAAATGGCGAATGATTATCTGATAATCATCACTTTCTTTACCTTGGTTTCGCCGCCGTCTTCGGCAGAAATGAAAATCATATACACCCCTGAAGCGACGCGGTATTTCCCAAACGCTGTCGTATCCCATTCGATGGTTCCGCCTTCTGCGATGGTTTCATACACGAGGTTGCCTTCGATATCGGCGATTTTGACATGGCATTTGTCCAAAAGCCCCGCAATTTTTACCGTTCCGACAAAATTCGGGCGCACGGGATTTGGATAGACGATGACATTGTTCAGATTGTCATTCGCATCGGTTGATGTCCCTTTAAATGACACCATTCCTTTGTTTGTTGCAAAAAATACTTCGCCGGTTTTGCCATTGATATCAATATCATTAATGGTATTGCTTGGCAGCGGCGAATTGGAAGACGTAAACCTGTGAATCGTTTCCTGCCCATTTGAAGACACCATAAATACCCCCGAATCGGCGGTTCCGATCCATTTGTTGTTCGCGCCATCAACAGCGATATCGGTAATAAATTGTTCATATAATAATTCCTGTGCCACGCCATCTTCGAGGATGATGATCGGGTTTGCCGTTAATTGGCCGTCAGCCAGAAAACGGTCCACACTGGATAAAATCCTAAGTCCGCTTTTCGTGCCAATCCACATTTGGTCGCGATTGTCTATGGCCGCGGTCCTGACATCGGCTATCGGAAGATTTCCCAAATCCGAGCCGATGCTGATTTTCTTGAAGATATTGCCGTTTTCGTTAAACCCAATTAAGCCTTCAGTGCTACACATCCATTTGGTGCCGTTCTTATCTATGAGCAATCTTCCGAAACGCACTCCGAAATAATCATCCAGGATATCCTGCATATCATACGAGAGCCACGAGCCATCTGTTTTGAGGACTTTCAGCGGATCTTGAATCAGGCCGTTTGTGACCCATAATTTTCCGGTTTTGTCAAACGCGCTTTGTTCAATCCTGACGCTGACATAACTTGGCAGGGAAGCAAGAAATAAAGATTCGAGCCCACTATTGGTTTGGTCGTATAATGTCACCAAGGCATCGTCTTGAAATTCGAGCAGCCCTGAGAAATAGGAACTCACGAATATATGATTTTCATCTGCCGGATCAACCGTAACGCGAACCAGTGAATAGGCTTCTTTCCCCGGCGGATGCACTTCACTGTACGGAATATTGAGCCAGCCGCCTTGGTTGTATTTGCCGATGCCATACCTGCGCAATGGATTTGGGTCATATTCAACCGTATAATCGCCGTATACAGCCCAAAGATTATTTGAAGTGGTATTGATTGAAAAGATGTTGTTGCGCTCCGGTCCGTCTGGGCTGATGTATTCAAAAGCCATTGGATTGTTGAGCGCTGCCGTGACGACGCCATTTTCAAAAGTCCCGATGAAAATCGTATTGCCGATAATCGTCGCACAGGTAAAAACAGCAGTCATATTTGGAATCAAGTCGCTTTCGACCTGTGCGGCAATGCTTAACGATTGGTTGTAAACATAAGCTTTGTCGGAAGTCGTAATCACCAGGTAATCGCCACTTTTCCTGATGTCTGCGGCCGGCAACGGCAGTGATGAGAATGCTGCAAATGCAGTTCCGTTAAACCTGTAGAGTTGTCCGGTCGTGTTGATCGCCATCAGTTCTGTGTTGAACGCTTCAACACCAGTCCAACTGCCGGTTGCGATTGATGTCCATTGGCTGAAATCAATAAGGTTTGGGTTGGTGATCAGCGCCCTTCGGATGCCGCTTGATGTTGCCGCATAAATGAAACCGTTGAAAATCGTGCTTTGCGATACGATGATTTCGGCACCATTGTCTCCGATGAAATAAGTGTCGCCAAATTGTAACGCCGCGAGGTTGTACTGGACAATTCCAAAATCACAGGACACGTAGACAATGCCTTGATATTCCATGAAATGGTTGACTTTCTTAATATTCGGCGGAAGCTGTTTGTTGATGATATCGACCACATTGAGCATCGTGCCGTCGGCCTCATTGATGACAATAATCAACCCGTTGCTGTAACCGACCATCGTTTTGTTCAATGCCTGGCTGTGGTAAATTGCGGTAATGGTTTCTCCCGAAAGCCCATCAATCGTGTTGGTGGTTTTGAGGACATTGGTCGCCAAATTTTTTGAGAACAGCGCATTTTCAGAAGCCGCGAAAAAAACGGTTGTGGATTGCGAAACATCTTTAATCTCGTTGTATGAAAAATAGCCTTTCCACAGGTTATTCTGGCCAAAGCCGATATTTGTCAGTGCCAATAAAAGAAAGGCTAAAAAGTACTTTTTCATTATAACTTAAAGGTATTGATGTACAAATATACTACAAACGGAATTATCGCGCATTTCATATAATCGATAAAAAAATGCCTCCAATCCATCCAAAAGGAAGGTTGAAGGCATTTTCAATATTTAAGGTAAATTATACGACGCCTTGGGCAAGCATGGCATCGGCTACTTTTACGAAACCGGCAATGTTCGCGCCTTTTACGTAATCGGTATAACCTGATGCATCAGAACCGTATTTCACGCATGAAGCATGAATGTCGAGCATGATCCTTTTCAGTCTTTCGTCCACTTCTTCAGAAGTCCAGCTCAAACGCAATGAGTTTTGGGACATCTCCAAACCTGAAGTTGCAACACCGCCGGCGTTAGACGCTTTTCCTGGCGCGAATAAGATTTTCGCTTTTTGGAAAACCGTTACCGCTTCAGGGGTTGAAGGCATGTTTGCGCCTTCAGCCACACAGATGCAACCGTTTGCAACAAGCATTTTCGCTTCGTCTTCATTCAGCTCATTTTGGGTGGCGCATGGCAAAGCCACGTCACATTTCACTTCCCATGGGCGTTTTCCGGCCACGTATTTCGCGTTTGGATATTTGTTCAGGTAATCGCTGATGCGGCCTCTTTGTTCGTTTTTAATATCCATGACATAAGCTAATTTCTCAGCGTCAATTCCAGCTTCGTCATAAATGTATCCTGCAGAATCCGACATCGTAACGACTTTTCCACCCAATTGCGTTGCTTTCTCACAAGCATATTGTGCTACGTTTCCAGAACCTGAAACCGCGACGATTTTTCCTGTGAAGCTGTCGCCTTTGGTCTGGAGCATGCTTTGTGCAAAATACACATCGCCGTACCCTGTCGCTTCCGGGCGGATCAATGAACCTCCGAAAGAAATTCCTTTTCCGGTCAAAACGCCGGTAAATTCGTTTCTTAATCTTTTGTATTGCCCGAACATATAACCGACTTCTCTTCCTCCAACACCGATATCCCCGGCTGGCACGTCAGTGTTTCCGCCGATGTGTTTTGACAATTCGGTCATGAAAGCCTGGCAAAAACGCATGACTTCATTGTCTGATTTTCCTTTCGGGTCGAAATCGGCGCCGCCTTTTCCGCCGCCCATTGGCAAAGTTGTCAATGAGTTTTTGAAAGTCTGTTCGAAAGCAAGGAATTTCAGGATAGAAAGGTTTACCGATGGATGAAAACGGATACCGCCTTTGTATGGCCCGATAGCAGAATTCATCTGGATGCGGTAACCGCGGTTGACCTGTGTTTCGCCTTTATCGTCAATCCATACAACGCGGAAAGTGATGATGCGCTCAGCTTCCACCATTCTTTCGAGCAACATTTTGTTTTGGTATTTTTTATTTTCTTCGATAAACGGAATTACTGTTTCAGCAACTTCGTGTACGGCCTGCATAAACTCAGGCTCGTTTGGGTTTCTTTTGGCAACTGCCTGTACAAAAGAATCAATACTTTGTGACATGGTTATTAGATTATTAACGTTTAAGAAAACGTTTTCGTTTAGTGGCGCAAATATACATTTATAAAAATATAGGCACAATTTTTTTCATGTGGAAATCGATTTTATTTTGATTTGACACATTTAATAAGGCGCAATTGATTTTTGCAATAAAATTTTAACACTTTGCCTTTATTTTCAGGAGAAGTCAAGTATTTTTTTATTTTTTTTTAGAAGTGAATGATGTTTTTATATATTTGTCAGGAATTGTAAATACTTTAAAGACAATGCCCAAGTATATTATCATAACCTGCATGCTGCTATTTGGTTACACCAATGTGGCGGTTGCCCAGTTTGGTTTTTCGCATGAAGTAGGTATTATCGTTGGGCCAACTGCCTTGCAATCGGATTATGGTGTAAGGCACGATTTTAAAACCAATGCAGGAAACACGGGTTTCGGAATTGGCATCATTCACTATTTGAATTTTTCATACAAAGCAGACTGTAACTGTTATACTCCTGAGACGTATTTTAACGACCACTTCAAATTGCGCAGTGAGTTGTCCTATAACAAAACCAAATTGCAGCATTTCGGAAAATGGACCGAGGGCAATGGCCAGTTTGCAACCCAACTAAAAGCCATGAATGGTAGCAGTTCCAATACCGATATCGGAATCCAATTGGAATATTTCCCGCTTAGTATCCGTGATTTCTCAGCCACTATTGGTGCTTGGGCGCCGTTCTTAAGTTTGGGAGGCCATTTCACTTTTTACGATCCTGAAGCTTCTTCAACGATTGGCCCATTGGATTCCCCGGCTTCAACGCCAACAAAATATTTCGGGGCAACAACAAATGAAGGTGGAACGGTTTGGTCTATAGTAACAAGCGTTGGTACGAGATACAAACTGACTACAATGTCCGATTTGATGATCGATATGCGGTTCCAATATTACTTTTCCGACTGGGTTGACGGTTTGAGGCCCGACCCGGCAGTGTATAAAGAAAACAAAGCCAACGACTGGAATGTCTGGTTTAATTTCGGATACATTTACTACCTGAATTAATCTTTTGAAAACATAAAAAAAGCCGCTAAAACTAGCGGCTTTTTTATTTTATGTCTTATGCGAATGCTTGTTTCAAGTCTTCAATCAAATCTTCTGCATCTTCAATCCCAACGCTCAATCGGACCAAGTCATCGGTAATGCCAATTTCTTTGCGTTTGTTTTCCGGAATCGACGCGTGTGTCATCAATGCCGGATGGTTTGCTAAAGATTCGACACCGCCCAAAGATTCCGCCAGCGTGAACACTTTGAGATTTTCCAGGAATTTAATCGCATCTTCTTTTTTACCGGATGCGAATGTAAACGAAACCATTCCGCCAAAACCGCTCATTTGCTTTTTCGCGATTTCATGAAACGGATGGCTTGGCAATCCCGGAAAATAAACGGTTTTCACTTTTGGATGGTCGGAAAGGAATTCCACAATTTTCTCACCGTTTTCACAATGGCGCTGCATTCTTAAGTGCAATGTCTTGATGCCGCGCAACACAAGGAACGAATCCATTGGGCCGAGCGTAGCGCCAGTCGCAAATTGCTGGAAATGGAGTTTTTCACCCAATTCCGCGTCTTTCACGATCAATGCACCGGCAATGACGTCGGAATGACCACCCAAATATTTGGTTGCGGAATGCATCACGATGTCTGCACCCAAATCCAATGGCTTTTGCAAGTATGGCGTCGCAAACGTATTGTCGACGGCGAAAAGGATATTTTTCGCTTTGGTGATTTTTGCGATCGCTGCGATATCGGCGAGTTTCATCAGCGGGTTTGTTGGCGTTTCGACCCAAACGAGCCTGGTGTTTTCATTGATCAGCGACTGGAATTTCGCTATGTCGTTCATGTCGACAAAATGGAACTTGATTCCGGAATCTTTATAAATACGCGTAAACATCCTGTACGTTCCGCCGTATAGATCATCCATCGCAATGACTTCATCGCCGGCTTTAAACGAACGCAACACACAATCGGTCGCTGCCAATCCTGATGAGAAAGCCAATCCACGGCTTCCGTTTTCGATGCTTGCCAAAGCATTTTCCAAAGCGGTCCGCGTTGGGTTTGCCGCGCGGCTGTATTCGTAATCGCCAACAGGTTTGCCCGGGCTGGTTTGCACATAAGTCGATGTCTGGTAAACCGGTGGCATGACCGCGCCTGTCGTTTCGTCGTGGTGCTGTCCGCCGTGTATGGCTTTGGTGTTGAATTTCATTTAGTTTCTTATTGTTTGTTTATTTCATCTGTTGTCACGTGCTCGGGCGCAGTGCAAATTTATGATTTTGAAAACGAATTTTCCCGTTTTCGGAATTGAAATGTTGATGATTGTGTGAAAGCCCCAGCCCCGATTATTTGAAATTAAAAGGAGGACAGCCAGTGGCTGTCAGGTATTTTAAAATTCAGATGTCTAATTAAATAATAAAGTTTAGGTGAGAACGAAGCCTAGCCCCGATTGCAGCGAAAATCCTTTTGAGGTTTTTCACCGAAAAAGATTGCAGCGGAAAGCGGGACCCGAGCTTCAAAAAAGCGAACGGGCGAAGCAGATAGCTCCCGAAATTATTATAAAAACTTACGGATGCTCATCATCATTCCCGTATGGACCGCTTCATGGTAATAATTAAATCCGGTCGCGTCTTCAGCGGTTTGCAGCCTGAAACCCGACAAGGTCGTAAATTCCTGGTAGGTTTTGAAAACCCCGTTTTCCCAATCTTTTTGTGTCTGTTCGATGGTTGTGAAAAGCAAAGCCCTGATTTCGTCGACTTCCTGCTGTGTCACTTCGTTTTCGGGTTTTGTCCCACGCTTGTATTTGGCAACCATGTCGTCTGAAACGAGCATCGGCAATCCAGACAGGTTGTAGACCAGCATTTGCTGTACGACAACGATATGCGCGATGTTCCAGATCAGGTTGTTATTGAAACCGGGCGGAACTTTATTGAGTTCTTCAAGTGTATAATTGTCGAGGAATTTCGACAGGACGTCACGCGATGTCCTGGTGATGTTTAAAGCTTTGTCCATGTGTAAATTTTTGATAAAAATACGCATTTTACAACCCAAATGGTTTTCTTTGTATAAAGAAATGACATGGACAAAATCTATTACCTGGCGTCGTGCGATACGTGCCGGAAAATCATAAAATCACTGCCGAATCCAGATAAACTGGCGTTTCACGACATCCGCCAAAATCCGATTACACCTGCAGAATTGGAAGAAGTGCATCAGCTTTCCGGAAGTTACGAAGCGCTTTTCAGCAAAAAAGCACAACTCTACAAATCGCTCGGCCTGAAGGATAAAAACCTGACGGAAGCCGATTATAAAAAATACCTTTTGGAACATTATACCTTTTTGAGCCGCCCGGTTTTTATCATTGGCGGCAAAATCTTTATTGGCAACAGCCAGAAAAACATCAACGAAGTCATTTCTGTTTTAAAATAATGTCGAGGCGAACGCTTGCTTCTCTATAAAATTAACTTTGTGACTTCGCGCCTTCGCTGAAATTACTAAGAGCTAAACGTTAAATTTTCTTATCTTTGTCTACTTAATTTCTTCTATGATACAATCAATGACCGGTTTCGGGAAAGCGACTTTACAACTCCCGAATAAAAAGATAACCGTCGAGGTCAAATCCCTGAACAGCAAAGGGCTTGACTTAAATGTCCGCATGCCATCGGTATACCGCGAAATGGAACTCGGCTTGCGCAACCAGATTGCCCTGGCTTTGGAACGCGGCAAAATAGATTTCTCGATTTATGTCGAAAATACTGCAGAATCGACGTCCACGAAAGTGAATGTGCCGATCCTGCGTGCCTATATCGCCCAACTCAAAGAAGTACAGCCTGACGCCGACGAAACGGAGCTCATGAAAATGGCCATCCGAATGCCCGATGCCATGAAAACCGAGCGCGACGAGATTGATGAAGGCGATTGGGCAGAAATCCAGAAAGTTGTTGATGAAGGTTTGAAAAACATCCGTGATTTTCGCATGTCTGAAGGCGTCGCTTTGGAAAAGGAATTCCTGCACCGCATCGCGAACATCATGACGATGATGAATGATACCGTTGCTTTGGATTCTGAAAGGATTACAACCGTGAAAACAAGATTGCAAACTGCCATCGAAGAACTGAAAGTGACTTTGGATGAAAACCGTTTCGAGCAGGAACTGATTTTTTATCTCGAGAAATACGACATTACTGAAGAGAAAGTCCGCCTTGAAAATCACCTGAATTACTTCATTGAAACTTTGGCCGGCGTTGAGGCCAATGGCAGGAAACTTGGCTTTATCATCCAGGAAATGGGACGCGAAATCAACACTATGGGTTCCAAATCCAACCATGCAAAAATGCAGAAACTCGTCGTCCAGATGAAGGACGAACTCGAAAAAATAAAAGAGCAGGTTTTAAACGTATTGTGAAAATTTGCTCCAGATTGCTTTCCCGTTCGGCTTTAGCCTCGGACACAGATTAAGAATTCTATAGATTAAAGCAAATAAAAAATCACCACGAATTCACGAATTTTATTTTTTTAATTCGTGAATTCGTGGCAAAAAAATAAATCACTACTGATTCATGTATTAAAAATCTATGAATCGGTGGCCAAAAAATTAAAATGGCAAACGGCAAATTAATCGTGTTTTCTGCTCCATCCGGTTCCGGGAAAACAACCATCGTCAGGCATTTGCTCGGCATTGAAGAACTGAACCTGGAATTCTCGATATCGGCTACGTCACGGGAATTGCGCGGCACGGAAATCAACGGGAAAGATTATTATTTCATTTCACTTCCCGAATTTAAGCAGCATATTAAAAACCACGATTTTCTTGAATGGGAAGAAGTCTATCGCGACAACTTTTATGGCACGTTAAACAGTGAGATAGAACGCATCTGGGCGATGGGAAAAAATGTCATTTTCGACATTGATGTCGCCGGCGGACTGCGCATCAAGAAGAAATTTCCCCAAGAAACACTGGCTGTTTTTGTCAAGCCGCCAAGTATTGACGAACTCAAGATCCGGCTGAAAAAACGCTCGACCGAAAGCGACGAGAAAATCAATATGCGTATTGCGAAAGCTTCTGTAGAATTGGCGACGGCGCCTCAATTTGATAAAATCATCAAGAATTATGATTTGGATGAGGCGAAAAACGAGGCTTATCTGTTGGTGAAGGACTTTTTGAATCAATAAAAAATGAAAATCGGGCTGTATTTCGGGACTTTTAATCCAATCCATATTGGCCACATGATCATTGCGAACCATTTGGCGGAATATTCAGGTTTGGACCAAATCTGGATGGTCGTCACGCCACACAATCCGAACAAGACTAAGAACACTTTGCTCGACGATTATAAAAGGCTCGAAATGGTTTTTCTGGCGACGGAAGATTACCCGAAAATCAAGCCCAGCGACATCGAATTCAAATTGCCACAGCCGAATTATACGGTCAATACTTTGGCCCATTTGCAGGACAAATATCCAACGCATGAATTCTCTTTGATTATGGGCGAAGACAATTTAAATTCACTCCATAAATGGAAAAACTACGACATCATTCTGCAAAACCATGACGTTTATGTTTATCCGCGGACATCGAACACCGACATTGATGCGCAGTTCATCAACCATCCGAAAATCCACCGCATCGGCGCGCCGGTGATGGAAATTTCGTCGACATTTATCCGCGACAGCATCAAAAATGGGAAAAGCGTCCGGCCATTATTGCCTTCGGAAGTCTGGCAATATGTCGACCACAACAATCTTTACAAAAAGTAATCTCAAATTAATACAAATCAAAAGGCGCTTCTGGAATATCCAAAAGCGCCTTTCTCATAACACCAAAACAAAATTTACTAACTATACCAAATTATACATTGCGTTCACAAACTGTAATAATCTAGCTGGTTAACCATTATAGAACGCGTCGATAACTGGTTAATTGTGAGCCGTTTCATAATTTAATGTTAAAATTGGTTTATGCGGATTTTGGTTTGCGTTTTGCCGAAATCCAAAATCACATCCCGTAAAAACCTTTGAAGTTCCTTTGTTTTTAAGTACTTTTGGATTCACAAAACAAACCGAATGACCGATCATCCAAAATTTGCAGTAATTGGCGGCGGAAGCTGGGCGACAGCCATAGCCAAAATGTTGTGTGTCAACCTTCCCGAGATTTCGTGGTACATGCGCAATGAAGAAGCGATCAGCCACATCAAGACATACCATCACAATCCCAATTATTTGAGTTCCGTTGAATTTCACGTTGAGAAGCTAAAACTGACTTCCGATATCAACGAAGCCGTAAAATATGCAGATTATATCATTTTTGCGATTCCGTCGGCATTTTTGGGCGACGAATTGAAAAAACTGACCGAAAGCCTCGAAGGCAAAGTAATCTTTTCTGCCATCAAAGGGATTGTTCCCGAAACCAGCCTGATCGTGGGCGAACATTTTCATGAAACTTATGCTATTCCATACGACAATATCGGTGTCATTACCGGGCCTTGTCATGCAGAAGAAGTCGCTTTGGAACGATTGTCTTACCTGACGATTGCCTGCGGCGACGCAGCCAAGGCCAAAATCGTGGCCAATTCGCTCTCAGGAAACTACATCAAGACTAAAATCACCGACGATATTATCGGGACCGAATATGCCGCAATGCTCAAAAATATCTATGCCATAGCCGCAGGAATTGCGCATGGTTTGGGTTATGGCGACAACTTTCAGTCCGTTTTGATGAGCAACGGCATCCGCGAGATGAAAAAATTCATCAAGAAAGTCCACAAAATGAAACGCAACATCAATGATTCGGCTTATTTAGGGGATTTGTTGGTTACGGGTTATTCCGTGTTTTCGAGAAATAGGATGTTTGGGAATATGATTGGGAAAGGCTATACCGTCAAATCGGCGATGATGGAAATGAGTATGGTTGCCGAAGGCTATTATGCCGCGAAAAGTGCGTATGAGCTCAACCTCGAATATGGCGCGAAAACGCCAATCATCAATGCGGTCCATGATATTTTATACGAAGGAAAGGAAGCACGGAAAGTATTTAAGAAACTAACCGAAAAACTCGACTAAGATGATCGAAAAGTGGCAATATATGCTCAAAATCGCCTTGCTGTGGAGCGTAATCATGACCGGACTGATGCTGCTGTTTGATTATTTCGACACCGAATTCAGTTCCACAATAACCATTACAAAAATAGTGGTCCGGTTTATCGTTTATTTTGTCTTTGGGATTGGATTGGGCTACCTGAACTGGCGCTCAAAAGAAAAAGACAAGAAATAATTACCTGACGATCACGCCGTCCTTAAACAAAATCGGCACTTCTTCAACGTTGGCTTCATTAATGGCATTTGCCTTAAAGATGTATTTCCGGTCATACAGCGTATTTTCGATAAAGAAAGTGACCATAAACTCATTGTTCAGCGCAAGCACGCTGTCTTCAATCATTTCGACTTTCGCTACAGATACAGGCAGCATTTCGACAAATGCGTGGCGCAGCAGCGACGTTTTCTTCATTTCGCCGTCAATGGTGCCAAACGCTTTTGAAACGACCATAATGCCGTCCAATTGAAAATCGCTGTCATTGACCAAATACACATACCAGACATTCGCCATGAACTCGTCATTCCATTCACTGACGGCAGCCATGAATACATTTTCGACTTCGGGTATGGTGATGTCTTTTTTCAAAACGATTATTAGAATTTTTAGAAGCCAATCCTGCTATCCACTCCAATCTTGCTCATACTTCGCAAGGATTTCCGCTTCTATCAGGGCTAGGGTTTATCATTAAATTTGAACTTCTTGTTTCCGACTTAACATTCAAAAATACCTGACAGCCACTGGCTGTCCTCCTTTTAATTTCAAATTATCAGGGCTGGGGCTTTAAACTTAAATACTTGATTTGAACTGCTCCAGGAATCTCACGTCATTTTCATAAAACATCCTGATGTCGCCAATCTGATACAACAGCATCGCAATCCTTTCGATGCCCATTCCAAACGCAAAACCGTTGTATTCATCGGGATTGATGCCGCAATTTTTCAGCACATTCGGGTCGACCATGCCGCAGCCCATAATCTCGAGCCAGCCGGTGCCTTTCGTAATCCTGTAATCGGTTTCGGTTTTCAAACCCCAGTAAATGTCGACCTCAGCGCTCGGCTCGGTAAACGGGAAATACGACGGACGCAAACGGATTTTTGATTTTCCGAACATCTCTTTCGTAAAGTATAACAACGTTTGCTTTAAGTCGGCAAACGACACGTCTTTGTCAATATACAAACCTTCGACCTGATGGAAAATACAATGCGAGCGCGACGAAACGGCTTCATTACGGAAAACCCTTCCCGGTGAAATCGTACGGATTGGCGGTTTGTTGTTTTCCATGTAGCGCACTTGAACGGACGACGTATGCGTACGAAGCAATACGTCCGGATCCGTCTGGATGAAAAAAGTATCCTGCATGTCTCTTGCCGGATGGTATTCAGGTAAATTCAACGCGGTGAAGTTGTGCCAATCATCCTCGATTTCCGGGCCTTCGGACACGTTGAAACCGATGTTTGAGAAAATATCCGTAATCTGGTTTTTGACAATCGAGATCGGATGCCGCGACCCGATTTTCAACGGTTCGGCCGGACGCGTCAAATCGCCGTAAAAACCTTTGGTTTCTTCCTTGCTTTCAAGGAATTCCTGGATGGATTTTACTTTTTCCTCGGCAATATTCTTGAGTTCATTGATGACCTGCCCGAATTCCTTTTTCTGGTCGTTCGGCACATTCTTGAATTCGGCGAAAAAGTCGTTTAAAAGTCCTTTTTTTCCTAAATACTGGATTCGGAATTCTTCGAGTCTTTCTTTATTGTCGGTCTGGAAATCTTTTGCTTTGGCAATGTATTCTTTGATCTTGTCTGTCATCTGTCTGTCTTGAAGGTACAAATTTAAGTTTTTTGCCCCGAATTCACGAATTTTCACAGCAAAACTAAAACAGCAATTTGTAGTAATTCGTGAATTCGCGGCCTATTTTTTTTAATCAATCAACTCTTTTTCCAAAAAATAATTGACGATCGCTTCTTTCATCAGCACCGATTGTTCGCCGGCTTTCAATGGCGGCAATTCTTCTTTTACTTTGTAATGCGGCCAGCCTTCTTTGTCGAAATATTCGAATTCATAGAATCCGTAGGGCTCGAGCAGGCGGCAAATGGCGATGTGCATCAGGTTTAATTTCTCGTCTTTTTTGTATTTCTGGTGGACTTTCCCCAATTCCTGCACGCCAATCAGGTAAATGATCGCGTCCAGATCGAGGTCTTCGCCTTGCGAAAATTGGTCTGAAAGTATGTTGACGAGCTTTTCCCAGCGCTCTTTTAATTGTATATCTCTTGACATTTTTTGTAATGGATTGATTTGAAACCGGCTGCAAAGATAGCGAGTTGTATTTGTTATTCTGCAAAAGTATTATCTTGGTGGCTTATTATTTACCATGGCTTTTCTGGATATTGTTTTGGGCATTTTGTTGCTTTACGGGTTGATTCGCGGAATTTGGAACGGGTTTTTTGTCGAATTCGCGTCTTTGGTTTCGTTGCTGGTTGGGATTTATGTCGCCATCAAATTCTCAAACCTGACGAAAAACATCATTGCGCCGCATGTATCATGGAATCCAAAAACAATCCAGGTTGTGGCTTTTGCATTAACGTTTATTCTTGTTGTAATCGGCATTTCGCTGTTGGCCAAAGTGTTTACTTCCATTGCGAATTTTGCGGGCCTGGGCATTTTCAACAAGTTGCTTGGCGGATTATTTGGGTTTGTGAAGATGGTTTTGATATTGAGCGTAACGTTGAGTTTGTTTGCCAAAATCAATTCGGGAAACGCTTTCGCGAAAAAAGAGACATTGGACAAATCGCTGTTTTATAACCCAATCCTGAAAACGGCAGCATGGATTTATCCTTCGCTCGAAAGTTGGTACGCCGATTTAAAGCCGGAAGCTATTTCAATTCCTTAATGTCTTTGGCTTCAATCCAGCCATCGGAACCATCCTGCAATTGCACGCGTTTCCAGTTGTCGAGCACTTCTAAAACGTAGACTTTTGTGCCTTCGTGCAATGTAAAAGCGTCGGCTGAAGATTCTTTTGGCTCGCTTTTTACCGATGCGATTCCGGCAAAGACAATCGCCGGTCGTTCCATCTGGTCGCGTCTTTTCTCAAAAACCGCCGACAGGATGCTGAGCACGAGCAACAAGGCAATAATAAACATCCCGATAAAGAAAATCCTTTTGTAAATCGCGACGCCAGAAAAATAATAGCCGCAGAAAAACAGCAGGAATAAAAATGCCATGCCGACCGAAATCCACGCCCAGGCATTGTAATCAAATGTCGATGTGAAATCCTGGATGCTTTTTCTGAATCCGAGTTTCGGCATTTCCTTGACCTCATCGATCATCATTTTGTGGGCAAATTTCAGGTTGTTCTGGATGTCCGCGTCATTTGGGCTCAGCAGCAATGCTTTTTCAAAATTGTAGACCGCAGGCGCGACTTTGTTGAGTTTGTAGTAGGCATTTCCGAGATTGAAATACAGTTCAGCCGACTGTTTTTTAGTTTTTAAAATACTTTCATATTCGGTTACCGCATCTTCATATTTCTCTTTGCGGTACAATTCGTTTCCTTTTTCAAAACCGGATTGCGCCCAGAAAATTTGGGTGGCCAATAAAAATAGGTATACTAGTTTTTTCATTGTTATAGTTTTTTTGCCATGCAAACGCTGGCTTCAACACCAATATATTGTCCGTATTTCGGAATCCTGCGATACCCGGATTTGTTCTCATAAAGATGAATCGCCGAGGTCAGCATACAGCCGGTTTCCAAAATGGCATCTGTAAAACCCAATTCCTTTGCCCAGGTTTCGAGTTCCGACAGGATTTTGCCTGCAATGTCTTTTCCGCGAAATTCGGCTTTGACAAACATCCTTTTGATTTCTACCGTATTTTCATCATATGCCTTGAATGCGCCACATCCGACAGCAGTATCATTTTCATAAGCCACAACGGCATTTTTGATGCTGTCGAGTTTGTTGTATTGGGCGAAAAACTCATAATCATTCCCGTCGGTCACTTCAAGCCCTTTGTCCAAAAGCTTTACAAGCGACTGGAAATCTTTATTGTCTGAATCTGTCCTGACCAATCGAATCATGCCAATTGTTTTTCCAATTCTGAAATCACGTTTACCGCCTTATCATAATCATGCTGTATCGCTGCGGTTGACGATGGCGCATACCTCGCGAATTCACAGTTTTCCGTCAGTGTGATAAAATCGTCGACCGTTTGCGGCTCACCGTTTTTAACCATCAGGATTTCGCGGATTTTATCCTTGCTCATTTCCGAAGTTTCGATATGCAGTTTGGCTTTCAGGAAATTGTGCATGGCTTTTTCAAGCGCGATGTAAAATAATTCCTTGTTGGCAATCTGCGTTTTGGCTTCGGATAAATATTTTTTCGCAAGCCTGTTTGACGTGCGGATTTTGTTTCCGGCAACATCATTGTCGAGCGCTTCTTTTTTCTTCCTGAACAAGATCACGAATGGAATGCATATGAACGGCAGCAACACCAAGGTATAAAAAGTGCCCGAGCCAAAGAAATCCGAATGGTGCATGTTTGCCAATTTCGTATCCAGTTTAATGAATTTGAATTGTTCGCTGCCGGAAATTTTCATTTTTGCCGGCTCATTGTCATTTGTCGCAACGCCATTGGAAGCGGTCGGTCCATCAAGGACATTAATCATAATTTCGGGCGACGCAATCGTTTTGTATTTGCCGGAAGCGAGGTCGAAATACGAAAATGACATCGGCTTTATCGGGTATTTCCCTTTGAATTGCGGAATGATCGTATACTTGTCGGTAATTTTTCCAGCCATTCCCGAAAGCGGCGTGGTAACATTTTCAGTGTGCACCGGATCGTACATTTCCAAAGCTGACGGAACGACCGGTTTTGGCAATGTGAACAATTTCAGGTTTCCCGTGCCGCTGACGCTGACCGTCAAATCAAGCGATTCGCCATTTTTCAGGTTGGTTTTTGATGGTACGGCCTTGAAGTCAAATTTCCCGACAGCGCCCGAAAAATCAACCGGTTTTCCGGCTTCCGGAAGCGGTTTGACATTGATCATCCGCGCGCCTGCCGA
This sequence comes from Flavobacterium sp., assembly GCA_035286325.1. GTDB lineage: Bacteria > Bacteroidota > Bacteroidia > Flavobacteriales > Flavobacteriaceae > Flavobacterium. Next base: position 99 of record DATHKH010000123.1, on the reverse strand, counting down.
AACCCTTTTGTTGTCTTCGACGACGACGACCTGCCCAAACATATTGCGGCGGTTTGACGGAAGCTGCACATCGATGTCCAGTGACAGCGGCTCGATTTC
>DATHKH010000122.1:0-14079 GCA_035286325.1 Flavobacterium sp. | reverse complement strand
TTTCCGGCAGCTCATTCATAATCTGGTGCACCACGGTGGTTTTTCCGCTTCCCGTTCCTCCGGCAATCCCAATAATCAGCATAGGTTGTAGTTAATGTTGCTGCGGCAAAAATAGGAAAATTTATCAACGACAGATATTTTTTTGCTTTCGATTTTATTCTGATCTATAGTTAAGGTTCGAGTTGTATTGGAATTTGAATTGAGTAAATCAAGTTCATCTTCTTTACTAAAAAGCCCAACAAAAGGTTCAAAATTTTTCATCAAAAGACACGGTATTGATGATTTTAAGGAATCGATAATTGGAAACTTACCGGATTGGCATTTTTCATTCAAGACTTCATATTTTCTTTGTTTATCTCGAAGATTTTCAATGCTATTGTTATCAAATGTCAATTCATTTTCTTTTTTCAGGTAAACTTGCCCTTATAAAATTTCAAAACGCCTTCAGACTTATTATTTTCATTCACAAAAATAGTGTCTTTATAACGGGTCAAAAAGATATTTAAAATTGTATAATCATCTTTACTAGGTAATGATTTCTGTGCACTACATGAAAACATGAGTGGCAAAAGAAGAATAAGAATGAATCGTTTTTTATTTAATAACATGGCAAACTTTTAGGGGTAATTAAACCCGCTGCGATTGTATTTAATCCTGCAGTTATATTTTGATCTTCAACCTGATTGATAGCGATTACACGTACACGTTCAGGAGTACCTGGAGGAAATTTGATGTCAAAAGTTCCGGTGTCTACTAATCCGCCCCAAGCCATATCGTTATAATATTCAGGTGACTGTGAAAAGTTGTCCATCTGAGCCAAAGTATTTGCAATTATCGGAATAAAGGAATTAGCGAGTTCCAAATGTTGAAAAGCAGTTGGATCAGTCCCATATCGCTGTCTTAATAAACTCGACCAAAGGGTTGGGTAAAAAGCCATCATCTCTGACGGCTTCACAACTAATTTAAAATTTAATATTTACTACTGTTTCACCAAAATATACTCCCCATATGGCAAGCTGAAATTCTTCAATTCAGGCGTTGGTGGGCTTGAAGCCGATGCAGTTTTGACAAGAGTTGCCTTGATAATTGGAGTTCCGTTTTCGACTCTTCGACTAAGTACAAGACTTGCTTCGGCAGCCCAAGGATATACTCTTGTTGGCTCATGAAACGTCAATACTAATCTTTTTTCACCCGTAGCACAATCTGTGCATGGAGGCTGCATTCCATTAGGAATAGTAGTATTACCGTAGAGATTATATTTGAAAACGCTGCTATGAGCACCTGATATTGTGAATAATGTATTGACGAGAACATTTCCATTATCAACATATTTATATTCACCAACAATCATGTCCGCGTAATATTTCGGCTTTGTTTCTTTAAGATAGACCATTTTCTTTTCTAAAACAATCGTGAAATTGGTATTGCCGTTTGTAAATAACCAAGTTCCAACAAATTGATTTTGATAATTAGATAAATCTTTGTAATAAGCGTTCGTGGTGAATTCGTCATATGAGGAATTCAAATCAAGAACTGGCGTTTGTGCCTTACAGCCCATCAAGACTGCAAATAGTAATACTGTGCTAAATATGTTTTTCATCTTAATTATTAATTACAATCAATTTCTTTTAAAGGATCGTTTGGATCAAGAGGGTTTATTGTGAGTTCTTTCCAGTTCGAATAATCTTCATTTGCTTGGTATAAACCAACTCCCATGTCATTATTTTTAAAGGTGTTAAGTAAAGTCTTTGTGAGTTTTAGCTGATTAAACGGCCCAACTTGAGAATATTTATATTCTAAATCACGCCTAACCTTTTCATACTTCTCTCCGTCATCAGCACCCATAAATTGATAAAATTTCAGTGCATCTTTAATCTTAATTGCATAAGTTATTGCATTACCACCAGAAGCAACTGTTACTGTTAATACAAATATAGAATAATCTTTCGTACCACCATTCGGGTCGAATTTCTGTGAGACGGTATGAAGGAATTTTACATCTTTCATAGGAAACATTGGTATCCATCCGTCATTTGGATCGGGATGATTGTGACCACACCCAATAAAATTCCCTCCTGTATATGCATCCATATCAAGGATAGCCGGATTGTCAGGATCATTGACAACATCTGTCGTAGTATCTGTATTTGAAACTCTCGATATTGCAAATCCATGCTCAGCAGGAGCGTAGACTTGGTCTTCAAGTCCACCGTTTGCCGTGTATTTATTCTTTATCTCTGTGTTATTTGTCATTTTTTTCAATTCCTCGCATGGCCTTCCTTGAAGGCCAGCGGTAGGGACATCGTCAATTGGCATAATTTCAATCAAAGGTGTTGTTTCGCCATTTTCATTTGGCGGATTGTTAACAGTTGTTGCGCCACCTTGGGAACTGCCGCCATTTGTTCCAGGATCACCCGGTAGCGAATCACCATCGTCAGTAAAGCCTCCAATGTAGACATGATCACAGCTTTCAAAATAATCAGTCGAGATACAATTGGCAAAATGCTCTTGACAATTAGCAGTTGGAGTATGCCCTCTGTAATCATTGCAGCCAGCAGTTCCACCATGGCACAACGAAAGGCTGTACATTACGCAGACACTTACGAACCTTCCGCTAATTATTGTTGTATATGCAACATCGCCCTCAAATCCTATTTCTGGATTACTCAATACATCCAATTTGTACTCTTGCGAAGGTGTATATTTAAGATATATGCGCTAAGTTCATCTTCATTATTTATCTTTTCCAGCATTACAACAAGATTTTCAAAGTATTCGGCATGAATAGAATCTCGCCGTATCAAAATGTTATAGTAAGTTTTGTTATCGGTCTGTATTATTTTGACAGGTTTATCCTCGACAATAATAAAGTTATATTCATCTTCAAGTGCTGTACGTGCAGCCACAGACTCTTCTTTCTTCTGAACAATTTTTTGATAGGCTGCATTGAAGCCATTAAGCAGTAGCAAATCATGGAATGATTTCTCTTCTACAAGGTGTTCTTTGTGAATTTGCGCTTTGGTCATATCTTCTTGAATTTCGCAGCTTGAAATCGTCAAAATTGCGAGTAGAAAAAATAAATAGAGTTGCCAACGCTTTAATTTAGGCAGCTTGTTTCGTGTTCTTGGATTCATAAATTGGTTTAGAGATTAATTTTTCATTTTGTTGTAATCAAATAACCGCAATTTTCAAGCTTGCTTGAATTCCCCAAAAACAAAAAATCCCTTCTGTTTCCAGAAAGGATTTTTTTGTCGGGGTGGCAGGATTCGAACCTGCGGCCTCCTGCTCCCAAAGCAGGCGCGATAACCGGGCTACGCTACACCCCGAAAAGTGAGGTGCAAATATAGGATTAAATTTTATTTACACAAAAGATATGTTGAAAATGGTAAATTTTTATTTTCGATGCCGATTTGCCACCGCACAGGGCACGCCCAAATCCAAAAAAAGATATCCACAAATAGTCAAAACTGATGGTTTTTGACTTTCCCTTTTGCAATTAAAAGTTACATTTGCAATCTCAAAAACAAATAAAAATGTCTGATACCATCGAACAAATCAAATGCCTCATTATAGGCTCCGGGCCTGCGGGCTATACCGCTGCCATTTATGCCGCACGTGCCGATATGAAACCTGTTTTATATACCGGGATGGAACCGGGCGGCCAACTCACGACCACTACTGAAGTCGACAATTTTCCTGGTTATCCGGACGGAATCGATGGCCCGACGATGATGGTTCAATTGCAGCAGCAAGCCGAGCGTTTCGGAACGGATGTCCGCATCGGAATGGCAACTGCCGTACAATTCCACCACGAAAATGGCGGCTGGCATAAAGTCATTATTGACGGCGTTAAAGAAGTGCATGCGCATACCGTAATCATTTCAACCGGAGCGACTGCGAAATATTTAGGATTGCCAAGTGAACAAAAATTGCGCGGCGGCGGTGTTTCGGCATGTGCGGTCTGCGACGGATTTTTCTATAAAAACCAGGATGTCGCGATTGTCGGTGCCGGCGATACTGCGGCGGAAGAAGCGACCTACCTGGCCAATATCTGCAAAAGTGTCACGATGCTGGTCCGCAAGGATTTCATGAAAGCGTCGAAAGCGATGCAGCACCGCGTGGACCATACGCCAAACCTGAAAGTGCTTTACAATACCGAAGTCGATGAGGTTTTGGGCGACACGGTCGTCGAAGGCTTGCGGATGATCAACAATGTGACTTGCGAAACCACGGAGATTCCAATTACAGGATTGTTCATCGCGATCGGGCACAAACCGAACACCGATATTTTCAAAGGGCAATTGGACATGGATGAAACCGGTTATCTGATTACACACGGAAAATCGACACATACGAATCTTCCCGGGATTTTTGCCTGCGGCGACGTACAGGATAAGGAATACCGCCAGGCGATAACGGCTGCGGGAACGGGATGTATGGCGGCGTTGGATGCGGAAAGGTATTTGGCGACGTTGGAATAAAACGTGCTGGCATTCGAAATAAAAAAATCCCGACTTAAATCGGGACTTTTTTATTTCAAAGGTCTTTTCCTAAGCAAAGCGCTATCGGTAAATTTCAGGATTTGGATTTTCTGGTCGCCGTAAAGCTCGATTTCCGATTTTCCGGAAAGCTCCATCGTGACATAAGTCGTGACGTTAATACTGGTATTGGCATTGCCTTCACTGATGATTTCGGCATTTTTGGCAGCAAGGTTTTTTCCGGTAAAGTTGGTGTTGTTGTCAACCCGCAATTTCAGGTCAATCACATCGCCTTCAACGGCTGCAAGCGCTTTCTGATACATGTCGAATTTCATTTTCGGGGAAGAAACGAGCGCCTTGAGTTGGGAAGTCTTGTTCATCTCAATCGTCGTGTTTTCGGCAGTCAGGTTGAGTTCGGCTTTCGACTTGTCGTTGGAAATCAGCATGAACACTTTAGCCCTGACGGTTGCGAATATTTTGGAGCTGCCAAAAGTCTTAAACGTAAAATTATCGAGCTTCATGTCGGTTAATGCCGTGACATTCGCGTCATCTTTTGCGAGCAGCATTTTAAAATCGTCGGTATAAGTGATTTTGACGCTGAGTTTTTTATAGCCGTATACATCATTTGCGACCGACAATCTTAATGTTCCGCCATTTTCGCTGATCATAATGGCATCATGAATGTTGTCGTCGGCTTCTATTTCAAGTTCGCATTTATCGCCTTTTGTCAGAAAGATGTCAAGATTGTCTTCGACTTCGAGATTTTCAAACGCACCGATTTCCTTTTGCTCGATGGTGACATTTCTGGAACCTTTCAGCTTTTCTTTTTTTTGCCCAAAAGCAAATGAAGTAAGCATCAGGACCATCAGTAGGAATGAAATTCTTTTCATTGTGTAGGGGTTATTCAGCAAATATAGAAATATCCGGAAATTTATCCCGAAGTTTTTTCAAATATAGGGAAGAGTTTTGCTTTATAATTGTCCATAACAAAAATATATTTGTAGTTTTTTCTCAAGGTTATCAATAACGCGTTGATGAGAAATGGCGGATAGCTTTGGAATTTGTTCAGGTAATAATCATAGACTTTGTTGTTGTAATTCCCAATCAGGAAAGGCACGGTTTTTTTCGAAAATATTTTGTCGATACGGTCCATATCGATGCATCTATAGCCTGAGAAAAAGCGGAATTTCAAAGGTTTTCCGTCGCGCAAGGACCAGAACAATTTGGTGACCGAAAGCGGTATTCCTTCCGCATCCACGAAATAGATGTTTTTGCCGATGTCGATCAGGATCCATTTTTTAAATCTTTTCGAATAAATCTCATTGAAGGTGTGGCCGTATCGCACTTTGTAGAACCGGTCGACTGCACCCCATTCCCTGACGCGCACGTCATTGATGAGGCAAAACACGTTAAATATTTGGGAAAAATCACTGCAAACGCCGCCTTTGCCATCCAGCATGTAGCGCAAAGATTTATCGGAAGAATAGCCCAGTCCGCGTCCGCCCTTGATTTTTTTCCTGAGATGTATGGCGATACTGATTGCTTTCTCGAATTCGTCCATTTGCGGCAGCAACATAATATCATTGTTGACCTCAAAGAATAGCGGATGCACATCTTCTTTCAGGTTGATGTCGTTGAAAGCGGACAAATGAGGATGATTTCCTTTTTTATTTTTGCAAATCAGCGCAAACCGGATATAATAGAGTAGCGGATGCCTTAGGAAAAGCCACTTGATCCTTTTTTTGATAGTAATCCATTTCACAGGACACAGTTTGGTTCATATTGGCGGTTAAGTATTCCAAATATATGAAAAAAACAACATAAAAACCCATATTAGTTTCGCGGCCAGTAATTTAACTTTTTTTTAAAGTTTCCGCAAACAAAAACATCCGGACAAAGCCGGATGTTAATGGTAGGTATTTTTGGTGTTATTTCGCCGAAACGCTGCCGCCGGAGTTTTCTTCTTTCGTAAGGCTTTTTGGCGTACCGACATAATCAATTGATGCGCCGCTGGAGGCTTTCGCTTCGAGTTTTACAATGGCATTGACTTCGATCGAGCTGCCGCTTGAGGCTTGAGCCGTGACTTCGTTGGCCAATAAGCTTCCGGATTCTGTGGTACTTCCGCTTGAAGCCGATGAATCGTAAGTCAACGCTTTTCCGCTTAATTTTATTGTACTGCCACTGCCGGATTCTGAAATGATTTTGTCGGATTCGACATTCATTTCAAGACTGCTTCCGCTGTCGGCTTTGATGCTGATTTCGTCACTTTTGATGACATTCGCGGAATTCAGGCTTGAACCGCCTCCGGTTTCAATGCTTTTAATGATCGGCATTTTAACGGTCACTTTCATACTCTTGACATTCATAAAACTGGATTTGTCGGATGAAATCTTCAGTATGCCGTTTTCGACTTTCGTGATGATGTGTTGCTGGAGATTATCATCGGCTTCGACAACGACCGATTTTGTATCCGATTGCTCAACAACGACATCCATGCCACTGTTGGCTTCAACACCGGTAAATTCACCTTCGACATTGCGTGTTTCGGTGGTTACGTGCCCGCTTCCGGTGATGCCGTCAAACCTGCAGGAAGCGAATGCCAGCATCGCCACTGACAACAGCACTAATTTTGAAAAAGAAATAACGATTTTGTTCATGATTATTTAGTTTTAACGATTATGCCATCTTTGTTGATGTCCAGCGTTCCGACTTTCCCGTTCATCTGTTCCTTGCCGTCTTTCTCGATTTTGATGTGATCGCTATCGATGGTTACGGTTGTTCCGGATGTAGAATCTGATACTGTTTCGCCGTTTATGACATCGCCATATTCATTTTCATTAGCCGGACAATCGAGACATTTCACTTGGTTTTTGTCTACTTTGTACAGGTAACTTCCTGAATAATGAAGGTTAAAGAAATCGTCGTCAGAACGGTCATAATTCTCGATGCTGTTGTCCGGTTTCAATAAAGTTCCTTCTGGTAAATATAAGAAAATTTCCACTTCCTGTCCACGGAATTTATTTGTGGTTTCGGTCAACAGGTAATTGTCGAGAATCAGCGTGCTTCCTTCAATTTTGTAGGCATACTTAATCGCTTCAGCCCTTTTTTTGGCTTCAATCAAAGATTTTCCCTGTGCTTTTTTCTCAATTTGGATGTAGGCGACTTTCTCATCGGTTTTTTGGATGTGGATGCGGACTTCATTGGAATAAATCTGCTCGACATTTTTCTCGTCCTGCGTAAAGATATAATCGTTGCGGTTATCGACGTTCTTCGCATAGTAATCGTTGAACCTGAATTTCACTTTGAGCGTATCGGCCGGTTGCAGGATGATGTTTTCTTTTTGCACCGATTTTCCGTCAAACGCGACTTCGGTTGCCTGTTTGATTCCGAAAGTGATCAGGCAAGCGACTGCAATCAGCCATAAGGCAAGCAGTGTGTATTTTGCGATGTTTCCAATCGATTTCAGGTTGTTTACCAATAACTTCAATCCCAAAATGAACAGGAAGAAAAAAGGAATTCCGATCGCAAGGAAAGTCAACAGCCCAATTACCCATAGCGGAATATTGGTATATACCGCCGCGTCAATATAATTTTGCCATGGCACATCCACAAAGGAAGTCGAACCCAAAGTGAACATTCCAACAAAGAGGCAGACAAGCATCACAGCCGCAAAAACGGTGATGATAGCACCCAATACTTTAGCAAAAATCTTAAACACGGTCGAAAAAACCTCACCGATACTTCCGGCGAATCTTTCAACACCGGTTTTCATTTGGTTTCCCATTTTGTCGTAGTTCGCATTTTTGAATTTTTCGGATACGTTTTCGAATTCCTCACGGACTTTCTTCTCGATATTTGAAATCGTAACAGGCTCGCCGGTCATTTCCAGTTTCTCAGCAGTGGTCACCGCTGCCGGTGTTATGATCCAAAGCACGATGTAGGCAACGATTCCGGTACCGAAAGCCCAGACAAGAAGCACCAGTGCAATTCTAAGCCATACGGTATCAATCCCAAAATAATGGCTCAAACCGCTGCAAACGCCGCCCAGCATTCCTTTTTCAGTGTCGCGGTACAATTTTTTGTTGCGTTTTACGAAGTCGTAAGATGTTGGTCCGGCAGCTGCACCATCGTCCTCAATCCTGTAATCTTCCGGTTGTCCCATGACAGCGATGATTTCATCCACTTCTTTGATGTTGATGACTTGTTTGTCGCTGGTATGTTTTTCGGTGATGAGTTCACCGATGCGCATTTCGATGTCTTTGATGATTTCGTCCTGTCCGCTTGAATTGGACAACGACCGTTTGATGGCATCAAAGTATCGGGTCAGTTTTTGGTATGCGTCTTCGTCAATATGAAAAAACATACCTCCTAAATTTATGTTTACCGTTTTGTTCATGACTATTATTTTTGGTTTGTTATAATGTTTACCGCATCAGACAATTCCGTCCAGGTGCTATTTAATTCAGTTAAAAAAGTTTTTCCAATTTCGGTCAGCCCATAATATTTCCTTGGCGGTCCCGAAGTGGATTCTTCCCAACGATAGTTGAGCAATCCGTCGTTTTTGAGTCTTGTCAGCAGCGGGTAAACTGTCCCTTCCACCACAAGCAATTTCGCGTTTTTCAAAGTGTCCAGAATTTCAGAAGTATATGCATCTTTCTCTTTTAAGACCGATAAGATACAAAACTCCAGGACGCCTTTCCGCATTTGAGCTTTTGTGTTTTCAATATTCATAATTCCGTTTTTTATTTTTTAATAAACTTTCTCTTGATGATCGTGGCAATTTTTATATTTTTTTCGGTTCCTGGTGGTCGTAACTTAACACATTGTACAGTTTCCATTCGCCGTTTTCCAAAAGCCAGGTATGGGTAAATTTTGCCGTTGATGTATGCCGCAATGCTTTTCCGGGTTCCGAGATATAAAATTCATGGATTCCCATCTGGATAGCGCCATACAATTGTCCATTATTCTCCAATGGATAAACCACCAGGCTGCCCGGAACCAATTTCCTGATTGGTTTCGCATTTTGACCGGAACAGATATTTTCCTTTATCGCCTTGAAAAATTCGGTCCGGTGCCGGATGCCGCCTTTGTCGTGAAGGAACAGCAAATCAGGATGGATGATTTTCTCCAGAGCGGCGACATTGCATTTGTTGAAACATTCCTCAAACAACACGCTGTCTGCTTTTTTAAGCGCAACATACAATTCCGAATCGGATGCCGCCTGCGCAAAAATCATTTGGGTGGCAAAAAGGGCAATGACCGCGATCAGTGATTTCAGTTTCATTCTGCTTAATTTTTATTGGTGACAAATGCGGTGGCATCTTCCTGCATCGTGACTTTTTCCGGCGAGCCGAAATAGGTGACTTTTCCGGTTTCGGCTACATGAATGTTCAGATAGCCATTTGCATTGATCATGACTGACGAATAATCGCCAACATTGACCGCGACTTTTCCACTCCTGAAGTTCCTCGCATAACAAAGCGCTGCAGTATTGGTATTGATTTCTGCCATTTCTGAAATTCCCGAAAGGTTCACTTTTGCCTTGCTTTTAAAATTCCCGGTTAAAGTCGCAGAAGTTGCGAAAACATTCATAACAGCACCTGATTTTGCTTTCAGGCTGATATCCTGCGCCTTAATGCTTCCCGAAAAAACCGATCCTGAGGCAAGCGCAATGGAAATGTTTTTTGACTCCAATGTGTTTGCCAATGTGATTGTCGAATGTTTCCTGGCGCTGATTGCCGTAATGCCATGGGCTGAAACATATACTTTTCCCGGTTCATTCATATTGCCTTTGCTGCCAATTTTTAAAACGTTGCCTGTCACTTCAGTCGTGATGCTTGTCAATCCCAAAGCGTCAGAAGCTTCTGCGCTTAAACCAATTTCGTCGCTTTGTGTGAAAACAAGTGCGACGCCGTCGGTGATCTCTATTTTCGAAAAAGGGGTGATTGTCCTCGTTTCCGTTACTTGCGCCTGTGCTAAAAGTCCCAGCAGGAACATGGTTAGCGTTGTGATGATTTTAAACATGATTGATTGATTTTTGATTGATTGATGATTGATTGATGATTGATTGATGATTGATTTTTCTGCTGATTTAAGTTGATTTTGATTTTTTCATAAGCTTGTTTTTGATTAACGTCGTTTTTTGATTGATGATGATTGATTGATGATTTTATTTTGAAGCATGTTCCTGCTGTCCGCTGTATCTTTTTTTTCGTTCCTCAAAAAAAGGATGCCGCTTCCATCAGGGCTAGGCTTCCGTCTGTATTTGCTGCGCCTGTTCGTCCAAAGGGCTCGGGTCAGGTTCCGTCATTTCTGTTGGATATATTTTATCTGCCTTGATGAATTTGATCGTCATCGGATATTCGTATTCTTCACCGTTTGCGGCCTTTACCGAGGCATAAATGACAAGGAAAAATTCGGCGACTTTCATCAGGAAAAAGACCATTACTGCCATCACAGCGACAACTACAATTCCTGTAATATTGCCCGCATTGAAATGGTCAATGAAAAAATCGTCCCCGTTGACCATGGCCCTAAACGGAACATTTTTGAATATGGTAAAAAGCAATACCGGAATGGCAATCAGGCATAAAATCAATGTGTATAAAAAGATACTGAGTTGGAAATTGATGGCCTGTCTTCCGTGTTTGTCCACAAATTCAGAATTCTTTTTTGCCGAACTCCAGATGATGAGCGGCAGAATAAAATTCCCGAATGGGAAAAAATACTGTGAGAACGTACTCAAGTGCGTCAATGTAGCGGTGTTTTTACTGTTTGTTGTTTCCATGATTAAAAGTATATAATAATATCCTATGCAAATATATGTCTAAAAGAAGGTACATTGTTTTGCACAGTACTTAAAATTAACAAAAAATTAACAATTGTGATTTTGGCAAATTGTCATATATTTAGAGAAAATATCGGCAATGGCGAACCTTAGTCCACGCAAAATAAACCTGTTCCTACTCATGAAACTGCCGTCGGCTTTTCTTTGTGGCGTTCGCGTCAAGGAATTGACAGAAGCCAGATGTGTCGTTTCGGTCAAACACCGCTGGATCAACCAGAATCCTTTCCGCTCGATGTATTTTGCAGTCCAGGCCATGGCAGCTGAGCTCACGACCGGCGCATTGGTCATGTCGGAAATCAGGAAAAGCGGCGGGAATATTTCGATGCTGGTTGGTTCAAACCGTGCTGACTTTTCCAAAAAAGCGACCGGCAGGATCACGTTTACTTGTAACGACGGCCATTTGGTTTCGCAAGCCGTCACACAATCCATTGCCACGGGCGAAGGCCAGGCAATTTCATTGAAATCAATCGGGACAGATGAAAACGGCGCCGTGGTTTCGGAAATGGAATTTGAGTGGAATGTAAAAGTCAAATAAGAAAAATCCTTCGTTAAACCTGCCTTAATTAACATTTAATTTTACCGAAGCGAACGTAATTTTGAAAGAACGGGACAAAATCCTGAAACACACAAAACATGAGAATCTTAATTACGGGCGCAACAGGTTTGATTGGAAGCGAATTGGTTTCACTGTTACTGCAAAATGGTGAAAGCGTCCATTATCTCACGACTTCAAAAAAGAAAATCAGCAACGAATCCCATTACAAAGGTTTTTTCTGGAATCCCCAACAGGGAATGATTGATGAAAATGCACTCATCGGCGTCGATGCCATTATCCACTTGGCTGGCGCATCGGTTTCCAAAAGATGGACAAACGCATACAAACAAGAGATTGTCGAAAGCCGCGTGCTGTCGGCAAACCTGCTTTTTAAAACCCTGAAAAACAATCCACACCAAGTCAAACAAGTCGTTTCGGCATCGGCAATTGGTATTTATCCTGACAGCCTGACTACATTGTATACCGAAGATTCTAAAGAAACTGACCCTGGTTTTCTAGGGAAAGTGGTCGTAAAATGGGAGGAAAGCGTTGATATTTTTAAGTTGCTCGACGTTAAAGTCTGTAAACTGCGCACAGGTTTGGTGCTTTCCCAAAAAGGCGGCGCACTGCCACAAATGGAGAAACCCATAAAATTGGGAATCGGTTCGCCATTCGGAAGCGGAAAACAAATGCAATCCTGGATTCACATTGATGATCTTGCAGCGCTGTATTATTTTGCCGTAAAAAATAACCTTGAAGGCGTTTTTAATGCGGTGGCGCCAAATCCGGTCAGTAATGAGACATTGACAAAAGCCATTGCCGATAAGTTGCACAAACCGTTATTCATGCCAAACGTCCCGCGTTTTGTAATGAAATTGATGTTGGGCGAAATGCATGAACTCCTATTCTCAAGCCAGAATGTGAGTTCACAAAAAATCCGCGACAATGGTTTTACATTTAAATTCCAGAGAATCGATAAGGCACTCGACGATTTGCCTGCATAAAAAAAGCTCCGTTTTACGACGGAGCTTTTTTTAATATAAGTGGGTGAATTAATAATGGATTGTAATATTTGGATTGGTTTCAAAAACCATCTTGTATCTAACAAACATATTAAATACAAATCGAAATTGTCTTAAAATTATATTAATTTTTATGCGCCTGAACAAAACATAGCTGGCAATCGGACATTAAAATCAACAAAACGTGTGACAATTTGGCATTTTCCCATAAATGGCAGTAAGTTTGCAATCGCGGAAAACCGAAATGAAATTTAAAAATATATTTAAAAATACTGCCACGATGACTACTGAAAATAGGGAAAACGATCAGGAATTGGACGACGCTACACTTGAAAACAATGCCAACGGCGAACAACTGATTGTTGAGGAACTGCCAATAGAGGAAAAATTGTCACAAGATCTCGAAAAGGAAAAAGACAAATTCTTGCGTCTTTTTGCCGAATTTGAAAACTACAAACGCCGTACTGCAAAAGAACGACTTGACTTATTCAAGACTGCCAATCAGGAAGTGTTGTTGGCGATGCTGCCAGTTATGGACGATTTTGACCGCGCACTGATCGAAATCAGGAAGTCGGAAGATGAACTGCTCCTTAAAGGCGTTGAACTGATCCACGAAAAACTCAAAAACACATTGCTTTCAAAAGGGCTTGAAGTTGTTGATGTTCGTGCCGGAGATACTTTCAACGCTGATTTCGCCGAAGCCATCACGCAAATTCCTGCACCTTCAGACAACCTGAAAGGCAAAATTGTGGATGTTCTTGAAAAAGGCTACAAACTCGGCGATAAAATTATCCGCTTTCCAAAAGTCGTAATCGGACAATAATCCGCTTAATCCCTATAAAATGAAGAAAGATTTTTACGAAATATTAGGCATCAGCAAAAACGCCACTCCCGAGGAAATCAAGAAAGCCTATAGGAAAAAGGCTATTGAATTTCACCCCGACAAAAATCCGGGAAACAAAGAAGCGGAAGAAAACTTCAAAACTGCAGCCGAAGCTTATGAAGTATTGAGCGACGCGGATAAAAAAGCCAAATACGACCAATATGGACATCAGGCGTTTGAAGCCGGAGGTTATGGCGGCGGACATCACATGAACATGGATGATATTTTCAGCCAGTTCGGGGATATTTTTGGAAGTGCTTTTGGCGGAGGATTCGGAGGATTTGGCGGCCAGCAGCAACAACGCAGACTGAAAG
>DATHKH010000121.1:0-3934 GCA_035286325.1 Flavobacterium sp. | reverse complement strand
AAACGACTGGATGCCGTTGCTTTCCAGATTCCTGGCTTTCGCCGAAACGATTCCGGCGGTAACCGTCGAATTCAGGTTGTATGGATTCCCGATAGCCAAAACCCATTCGCCGAGTTTCACATTGTCGGAATCGGCAAATGTCGTGTAAGGCAGTTTGTCATCAGAATCGATTTTCAACAGCGCAATGTCCATTTTCGAATCGGTTCCGATCAATTTTGCTTTATATACTTTCCTATTGTTTAAAGTCACTTCAAGATCGGAAGCGTCTTTGATGACGTGGTTGTTGGTCACGATATAGCCGTCTTCAGAAATGATGACGCCCGAACCGGTACCAATTTGTTCCTGTTGCTGCTGTCCGCCTCTCGAGCCGTAGAAAAATTCCATCATCGGATTGGAAACGGTACGGTATGACACGTTTTTTACGTGTACGACATAGTGGATTGCCTTGTCGGCAGCTTCAGTGAAATCGACTGTTTCGGGTGACAATCCGACCGGCTTCAAATAGCTTTCGGGCGCCGAAGTTGTAATCCCGTTTTTTTGGTTTGAAAAAAGTCCGTCATTGTCTACAAATAATTTGTAAGCGCCAAGCGTAGTCGCTCCGCTGAGCAATGACACTAAAAACAAGCTTGAAATTTTTTTCATGGTTTTATATATTAATTAATTCATCAACGCTAAATTATATCGTTTATTTTTTTTGAAAATGAGGTTTAACGCACGTTTAACAATCATGAAGATTGGATTAATATTGTACTTTTGTAAATCAGAATCAGCAAGATGCAAATTACTTTTTATAAATACCAGGGAACGGGCAACGACTTTGTCATGATTGACAATCGCGACGGCCATTTCCCAAAAGGCGACATCAAAGTCATCGAACAGCTTTGCGACAGGCGATTTGGTATTGGCGCAGACGGGTTGATCCTTTTGGAAAATGATGCTGCGACCGATTTCCGTATGGTCTATTACAACTCCGATGGCAACGAAAGTTCGATGTGCGGAAACGGCGGACGCTGCATCGTGGCTTTCGCCAAAAGATTGGACGTTATCCAAAATAAAGCAACTTTTATTGCTACAGATGGCTTGCATACTGCGACAATTGCAGATGATGGGACTGTATCATTGCAAATGAAAGATGTCGATTCGGTGAAAAATGAAGCCGACTATACCTTTTTGGATACGGGTTCGCCGCATCATGTTGAAATGGTCGACGACCTGAAAATATTTGATGTTCGCAATGAAGGTTCCAAAATCCGCTACAGCGAATTGTACGGGAAAACCGGAAGTAATGTTAATTTCGTAAAGGATGAAGGCGACAATGTGTTTTCGGTGCGCACGTATGAACGCGGCGTCGAAGATGAAACGTTGTCCTGCGGAACCGGTGTTACAGCCGTTGCAATCGCGATGCATGCGACTGGAAAATCAAAATCTGACCCGAGCGATAGCGAACTGGCGCAGCAAACGATACAATTGAACGTTGAAGGTGGAAAACTTGAAGTGTCATTTGACTTTTCCCATGGAAAATACATCAATGTGTATTTAAAAGGCCCGGCGACTTTCGTGTTTGAAGGCCAAATTTCAATCTAATTATGATTACGCTACAAGGCAAAAATATTTACCTCCGCGCACTCGAACCTGAGGATGTCGACTTTGTCCATGCGGTTGAAAATGACGAGCAGATTTGGGAAGTCAGCAATACGCAGACGCCATACAGCCGTTATTTGGTCAAACGTTACCTTGAAAATGCGCAACAGGATATTTATGAGGCAAAGCAATTGCGCCTTGCCATTTGTAAAAACAGCAATTTTCGCGCAGTCGGCCTGATTGATTTGTTTGAATATGATCCAAGGAACAACCGCGCCGGAATTGGCATCATGATCAAAAATGAAACCGACAGGAATCACGGCGTCGGCTCGGAAGCTTTGGAACTGCTCATCAAATATTCTTTCAGCCATTTGAACCTGCACCAGCTTTTTGCAAATATTGACTCAAATAATGAAGCGAGTCTGAGCCTTTTTACTAAATTTGGCTTTCAGAAAATCGGAATAAAAAAAGACTGGAATTTGGTACGCGGCGGTTACAAAGACGAAGTGCTGTTCCAGTTAATCAATCATCAATAATCTTTTTTACCTTGAACTTAAAAAAAATCATTTCAATAGTTTCCGTCGTTGTCGTGACGGGATTGATCATATACGGCTATTTGCTTTACCGCGATATTTTTGCGTCAAACACCAAATTTTCAGAAAAGGAACTATTCGTCCACATCCCTACAAATTCGACTTTTGAAGATGTCAAAACCATCATCGCGCCATATGTCGAAAGCATGGAGCGTTTTGAAAAAGTCGCCGATAAGAAATCGTATGTTACCAATGTCAAAGCCGGGCAGTTTCTTTTGACCAAAGGCATGAACAGCAATGATATTGTCAATTCGCTGCGCCAAAATGTACCGGTTCAATTGGCTTTCAACAACCAGGAACGCCTTGAGGATTTTGCCGGACGTATCGGTTCGCAGATTGAAGCCGACAGTACGAGTTTGATGGCAGCGTTCAAAGACCCAAAATTCCTTGCCGAAAATGGTTTTACAGATGTCAATGTGCTGAGCATGTTCATCCCGAATTCGTATGAGTTTTATTGGAACACGACAGCTGAAAAATTCAGGGATAAAATGGCAAAGGAATACCGCAATTTCTGGAATGCCGACCGCTTGGCGAAAGCTGAAAAATTGGGATTGACACCTTTGGAAGTTTCCGTCGTTGCGTCAATTGTACATAAAGAAACTGTGAAAGGTGATGAAAGGCCGAGAGTTGCTGGAGTTTATTTGAACAGGTTGAAAGCCGGAATGAAGCTCGAAGCCGATCCGACCGTAATTTATGCGGTGAAACTGCAGGCAAATGATTTTACGAAAGTCATCAAGCGCGTTTTATACCAGGATCTGGCAACGAATTCTGCATACAATACATATATGTATGAAGGTTTGCCGCCCGGGCCAATTGCGATGCCGGATATTACCGCAATTGATGCCGTACTGAATCCTGAAAAGCACAATTACTTGTATTTCTGTGCGAGCGTGACCAATTTCGGATACCATGAATTTGCCATCACTCCGGCTCAACATGAAGTCAATCGCCAGAAATATGTCGCCTGGATCAACAGCCAGGGCATCAAACGATAATTTTGGGATTGCGAATTTGGATAGTGCTCATCCTGTTTTCTTTTGCAGGGAAGGGTTTTGCCCAAAGCAAATCGGATCATTTTCTTACGCTTTCGGATTCTTTAAACATTCAAAGAAGAAATACCGTCGCCATTTCCGAAAGCATTTTAGCTGGTTCGGCGTTGATTGGTTTGAACCAATTGTGGTATGCCGATTACGCCAAATCCGATTTCCATTTCATCAACGACAACAACGAATGGCTGCAGATGGACAAAGCCGGCCATGTATTTTCGTCTTATCACCTTGGAAAATATGGTTATGAATTGCTCGATTGGAGTGGCGTCAGCGGACAAAATAAATTGGTTTATGGCGTGGGATTGGGTTTTGCGTTCCTTACTGTTGTCGAGGTTTTTGATGGCTATTCTGCCGAATGGGGTGCGTCGACTGGTGATTTAATCGCCAATGCAACCGGAACCGGATTGTTTGTTTCCCAACAATTGCTTTGGAAAGAGCAGCGCGTTACTCCAAAATTTTCCTTCCACCAAACGCATTATGCGGCATTGCGGCCGGATGCTTTGGGAAGTACACTCAACGAAGAAATCCTGAAAGATTATAACGGACAAACTTATTGGCTGAGTGCTAATCTTAAATCATTCTTCCCAAAAAGTAAATTGCCCGCATGGCTGCAAATTTCACTGGGCACAGGTGCGGAAGGCATGTTTGGTGGCTATGAAAACACCGGTAAAGATGTGAATGGTAATATCAATTTTAACAGCACTGATATCA
>DATHKH010000120.1:0-6346 GCA_035286325.1 Flavobacterium sp. | reverse complement strand
CGTTGACTTGTTCGCGCGACAATTCCTGCTGGCGGTCATAATCTTGTCTCAAATAATTCAACTGGCTTTTCAGGTCGATATAATCCTGCTGTGGCTGGACATAATCGGGGTTTTGCATCATCGCGACAATTTGGCCTTTCCTGACTTTCATGCCCTGCAACATATCGGTGCTTTTTACAAATCCGCCAAAAGGTGTCGAAATGGAAACGAGGTTTTGTGGCGGTACATCGAGCATTCCGTTGACTTTGGTCGTGCCGCTGAGTTTTTTCAATTCGATGCTGCCGATTTGTATGTCGGCTGATTGGTATTGTGCGGGCGTGATTTCGACCACATCGGATTGCGTTTCCGGTGCTGCTGTTGCCGGTTCTTCTTTCGTCTTGTTGTTGCAGCTTGCGATAATTGTCACCGCTACGAATAAAGATGCTGTTTTATATATTGAGTTCATAGTATGTATTTTCGGATTAGATTAATTTTTTCCCGCAAGGTATTCCAACTTGATGATGCTGAGGTTGTACTGCAAAATCGCGCTGAGGTTGTTTTCCCGGATGCCATTTGCGGTCCTTAAATTCAGCAGGTTTTCCGCGTAACTGATGTCACCATTTTTATATGCGGCTTCACTTTTCGACAACAGCAAATCTGCATTTGGCAATCCTGAATTTTTGTAATAGTCGACACTTTTTTTATTTTTCAGGTATTCCTGGATTGCCTGCTCATATTGCCCTTTCAGGTTAATTTTATGGCTTTCGAGATTTTGCCCTGCGATTTCTTTATTGATGGCAGCCGATTTGACTTTCGAGCTGTATGAGCCAAAAAATACCGGGATCGCAACACCAACCTGAAAGCCCTGAAACCTATTGCCCGAATCAGCTAATTCCAAACCTGTGGCATCTGTTGGCGTGCCTATCAACGACTGGTTGAAATACCCAAAAGTCAAGTCGGGAAGCGCTTTGGACCTTTCGACTTTTTTTTGCCTGTCTGCGACTTCAATCTGCTGTTGGATAAAAGCCAATGTCGGATTGGCATTTATAGCATTGCCATCGCCAACGGCGTCAAAATCCTTTTGATTGAAAGTCTTATCGGCTATCGCCACACGGGCATCGCTTCCAAGTAAAACCTGGAGCTGCGAAAGATAGATTTCAATATTTGATTCATCCTGGCTTAACGTATTTCGGGTTTCATTCGACTGCGTGTCGGCAGTACTCTTTTCAAGCAAAGTGCTTTCGCCTGCTTTGTATCGGGCGGTAGCCGACCTCGCAAACCCGGTATAAATGCTGTCCTGTTTTTTGAGCAGCGATTGCCTGGCATACAAGTACTGTAAGTTTGTATATACCTGTTTAATTCTAAATACCAATTCGTTTTTAGTAATTCCCGCTTTCAGTTCGCTGCTTTTGATTTGTGCATTTCCCAAAGCTGCGTTTGCTGAAAATATCGTCGGGAATGGGATGGTTTGCGAAACGGAAAAGTAGTTGTCGCTTTTCACATAACTGTTCACCTGCCCGAATTGGCCTGAAAACTCGGTTTTGGGGATTTCAACTGATGCCTTCTTCAATTGCTGTTGGTATTTGATATCCAATTTCGAAGCGACAATTTCGCGGTTGTTTTTTAGTCCAAGTTCAATGGCTTCGGCTAAAGTCAATGGCTTCGGCTGTGCCTGAGCGACATTGGCACACAATAGCAATAACACTACAATGACAGCGGGATTTGTTTTCATCGTTTTTCTTTTAAAATTTTCAAACCAGATGTAGAGAATTGGGAGCACCAAAAGCGTCAACAGTGTCGCAGTAAATAATCCGCCAATGACTACGGTTGCCAATGGTTTTTGCACTTCGCCGCCGCTGCCGTGCGACAATGCCATCGGAAGGAAACCCAATGATGCGACAAGTGCCGTCATGATTACTGGCCTTAGCCTTACGGAAGTGCCTTTGATGACAATTTGCTTGAGGTCAATCATGCCTTCTTTTTTCAATGCGTTGAATTCGGCTATCAATACAATACCGTTCAGAACCGCTACGCCGAAAAGTGCAATAAACCCAACGCCCGCTGAAATACTGAAAGGCATGCCACGCATCCATAAGGCAAAAATGCCGCCGATAGCTGAAAGCGGAATTGCAGTAAAGATCAACAATGCCTGCTTTATAGAACCAAAGGCAAAAAACAATAAGAGAAAAATCAGCATCAATGATACAGGAACGGCAATGCTGAGCCTGTCTTTCGCCGCCTGAAGGTTTTCAAATGTTCCACCATATGTCGGATAATATCCCGGATCGAATTTAACTTGTTCATTAATTTTTTGCTGCATCTCCGAAACGATGCTTTCGACATCACGGCCGCGTACGTTAAAGCCAACAATGATTCTGCGTTTGGCATCGTCGCGTTGAATCTGGTTCGGGCCTTCTTTGTACTCAATATCCGCGACCTGCTCCAATGGGATTTGGTTGCCGTTTGGCGCAGTCACAAAAAGATTTTTCACATCGTCAAGCGTTTGCCTGTTTTCATGTGCCAAACGAACCACAAGGTCAAAGCGCTTTTCACCTTCGAAGACCAAGCCGGCAGATTCACCTGCAAAGCCTGAGCGGATAGCGTCGTTGACATCTTCGACATTTAATCCAAACTGTGCAATTTTATCCCGATGGAAAGCAATGACGACTTGTGGCAAACCTGAAACTTCCTCAACATATACATCTTCCGCACCCTCAATTTTCCTTGCAATGCTGCCAACTTGTTTGGCATATTTGGTCAGCTTGTTCAAGTCTTCACCATATATTTTTATGGCGACATCCTGCTTTACGCCCGAAATCAATTCATTGAAACGCATCTGAATTGGCTGTTGAAATCCAAAAGTTGTTCCGATGGTGTTTCCCTCCAATTTCTTTTGCATCTTTTCTGCGAGTTCCGAAGTATTGCCGGCACTTGTCCATTCGCTTTTGTCCTTGAGAATGACCATCAGGTCGCATGCTTCAACCGGCATCGGGTCGGTCGGGATTTCGGAGGAACCGATTTTGCCGATGACTTCTTTGACTTCAGGGAAATTATCCTTCAGTACTTTTGCGGCTTTTTGTGTCGCTTCGACAGTCTGCGACAAACTGCTTCCTGTAAGCACGCGCGTTTCGACTGCAAAATCACCTTCTTCCAAAGTTGGGATGAATTCCGCCCCCAAGAAACTGAACACAAAAAAACTCAGGATCAACAATCCGGCAGCAATTCCGATAACCATCGCTTTCGACCGCAACGCAAAGGCGAGGAGCGGAGTATAGTATTTTTGTATGCTGTTGATAATCCTGTCGGAAATATTCGGCTTGACCGTTATTTTTTTATTGAGGAATAATGCACTCATCACGGGAACATAAGTCAACGACAGGATAAATGCGCCGAGAATGGCAAACGACACCGTTTGTGCCATTGGCCTGAACATTTTGCCTTCAATCCCAACCAATGCCAGAATGGGTAAGTATACGATCAGGATTACAATTTGCCCGAAAGCTGCCGAGCTCATCATTTTTCGCGCGTTGCTGATGACGCTTTTGTCCATTTCCTCCTGCGTCAATTCCTGGCCTTTGTGCCTGACATACAGATAGTGCATCGTGGCTTCAATGATGATGACCGCGCCATCGACGATCAACCCGAAATCAATCGCGCCAAGGCTCATCAGGTTGCCATCGACGCCAAACAAATTCATCAGGCAAATGGCGAAAAGCATTGAAAGTGGAATGACGGAGGCAACGATAAGTCCTGCCCTGAAATTGCCCAATAATAACACTAAAACGAAAATGACGATTAAAGCGCCTTCCGCAAGGTTTTTAGAGACTGTTCCAATGGCACTGTCGACTAATTTAGTCCGGTCAAGAAATGGTTCGATAGTGACGCCTTCCGGCAAGGTCTTCTCGATTTGCACCATACGGGTTTTGACATTGCCAATTACTTTTGAGGCATTTGCGCCTTTAAGCATTAATACGATGCCACCAACGACTTCACCTTCGTCATTCCTTGTCATCGCGCCATATCTTGTAGCCGCGCCGATTTGTACTTCTGCTACGTTTCCGATAAGGACGGGAATACTGTTGGCGTTTGTTTTTACGACGATGTTCTCAATATCATCGATACTTTTGATCAAGCCTTCGCTGCGGATGAAATAGGCGTTGGGCTTCTTATCGATGTAAGCACCGCCTGTATTCTGATTGTTTTTTTTGAGCGCATTGAACACATCGCTGATGCTGATGTTCATGCTGCGCAATTTATCAGGATTCAGGGTGATTTCATATTGTTTTAAGTAACCGCCAAAACTGCTGACATCCGCTATTCCGGAAACGCCGAGCAATTGCCTGCGTACAATCCAGTCCTGAATGGTTCGCAGTTCGGTTGCGTCATACTTTTTTTCATACCCTTTTTTCGTGTGGATGACATACTGATAGATTTCGCCCAAACCTGTTGAAACCGGCGCCATTTGCGGCTGTCCCATTCCAGGCGGGATTTGTTCGATCGCTTGGCTCAGCCTTTCGCTGACTTGTTGGCGCGCCCAATACACATCGACATTTTCTTTGAAAACAACCGTTACGACCGACAGGCCAAAACGACTGAAGGAACGCACTTCTTCGATGTCTTTGATGGTTGCCATCGTCTGCTCAACGGGGAAAGTCACAAAGCGCTCGATATCTTCGGCGCCGTTGCTTGGCGAACTGGTAATGATTTGGACCTGATTGTTGGTGATGTCAGGAACGGCATCTATGGGTAACTGTCGCACGGAATAAATTCCCCATGCGATAAGGGCGAATACCATCAGCCCTATGACCAGTTTGTTCTTCACAGAGAACTGGATGATTTTGTTTAGCATATTGGAAAGTATAATGAATGAAATAGAAGAATTTCCCGATAGGAAGTCCGCGATTTGCTAACCCGTAATTACGGGCATCATTATACCAATTGTGGCGGTTGCCAAATGCTTCCTGTAAATGTCGAAGTGAAGAGCGGTTTATAAGCAATTTCCGAAGTCGAAATCAAGTCGGGAAGAATTGTAAAGGTAAAAGATATTGGCGGTGCAAAATTCAAAACCTGGGCGCCACAACAGTTACAGATACAGAAAGGGGAACATAAATCGTTGTGTTGGCTTGAATTGTCATGATTATCGGCGGTCACAGATTTGGTTGTTGCCGTATTTTGGCAATCGGTTTCCATATCGGCGCATGGCAGGCACGCAAGTGCTACGAGATAGATTGAAAATATGACGTTTAACCATTTCACGATTGTAAAAGTACTTTTTTCAAATAAACTGTACAACCGTTTTGATTTTTTTCGGAACTACCTTCACCTTTGGCATTGCACAATTAGAAAATATAATCCGTATGGAGGAAATTAGAAGCATGATCCTTCACTATGGTATTAAATAAGTCTTTATTGGCTTCCGTAATTTTGGTAGCCACCAAAGACCGTATTGAGAAAGACCGCAAGGCATCAAAGACAGATAATGTGCCTTCAGCGCTATCTTTTCTTCCAGTAAAAGGAAAAACATCGGGGCCTCGTTGTGACTGGCAGTTGATATTGACACGGCTTACAAGGTTTACAAAAGGGTCGATGAGCTGGGCAACCTCTTTCGGGTCGGTACTGAAAATACTAACCTGCATTCCGTGTGAGGCATTTATCTGGTATTGTACCGGTTCATCAATGGCATCAAATGACACAACAGGTATTATGGGACCAAATTGCTCTTCATGATAAAGCTTCATCACACTGGTAACCGGATAAACGACCGCAGGAAAAACAAAGGAATTATTTGTATATCCTCCGTTCTCATTCATAATTTTGGCGCCATTGGCAATAGCATCGTCAAGGCAGTCTTTAAGATAACCGGGTTTGTCGACTTCAGGCAGGGGCGTAATCTTTACATCTTTATCCCAAGGAAGTCCAGGTATAAGCGTGGCAACCGCATCACTGAGTTTTTGTACAAACACTTCCGCTACATCCCGATGTACAAAGATTAATTTAAGCGCTGTGCAACGCTGCCCGTTAAACGATAATGCACCGAGCAAACATTCATTCACGGCCACTTCAAGATCGGCATGCTTAGTCACGATAGCGGCATTTTTGCCATCAAGACTTAATATTGACCGCAGTCTGTTGGGTTTTGGGTGAAGTTTTTTTAGTCCATTGGCAACTTTACTTGACCCAATAAAGGCGAGTACATTCACTTTACCGCTTTCCATTAAGGCGGGTATAACCTCAGCGCCTCTTCCATAGATGGTATTTACCGTACCCGGTGGAAAAGCTTCTTTGAAAGCTTGCAATAAAGGGTAATGCGCGAGTACGCCGTGTTTTGGCAATTTGAACAAAATGGTATTGCCCATAATCAGCGCAG
>DATHKH010000119.1:0-5890 GCA_035286325.1 Flavobacterium sp. | reverse complement strand
TATCTGGAAAAGCACGCAGTTCGGTTACGATGGGAATGGCGTGAAAGCCATCCGGAAAATTTCCGATCTGCAGGATTTGCCCGATACCGAATGTATTGCCGAAGATATGGTTCCGTTCAAAAATGAGCTTGCCGTTATTGTCGCGAGAAACCCGTCAGGCGAAATCAGGACGTATCCGGTTGTTGAAATGGAATTCCATCCCGAAGCCAACCAGGTCGAATATGTCATCTGTCCCGCGAGGATTGGCGACAACGTTGCCGAAAAAGCGCGGGAAATCGCATTGAATGTTTCCGAAAAGTTCAACCATGTCGGTTTGCTCGCTGTTGAAATGTTCCAGACTGAAAACGACGACATCCTCATCAATGAAGTCGCACCGCGGCCACACAATTCCGGGCATTATTCTATTGAGGCGAGTTATACGTCACAATTTGAGCAGCACTTGCGTGCGATATTGGATTTGCCGCTGGGAAACACCGACAGTAAAGTCGCCGGAATCATGGTCAACCTTGTCGGCGCCGAAGGATTTTCAGGCGATGCAGTTTATGAGAACATCGAAAAAATATTAGCCATCGACGGCGTGACGCCGCACATTTATGGCAAAAAGCAAACGCGACCTTTCCGGAAAATGGGCCATGTCACGATTGTCAATGCAGACATTTCCAAAGCGCGGAAAATCGCTGAGGAAGTAAAGAATACGATACGTGTCATCGCAGGTTGATTGCGTTAGCGATAGAGGCAAGCACCGCGTGCAGCCGATAGCGCGGGCCGCAGGCAACGCCCAATAAATAAATGCCACAGATTCACAGATTAAAACAAGAAATCTGTGAATCTGTGGCCAAAAAACCAAAACTATGAAAGTAGCCATCATTATGGGAAGCATTTCCGACATGCCGGTCATGCAGGACGCAATCGACATCCTCGCGGCATTTGGGATTGAAACCGAAACCGACATCGTTTCGGCGCACCGCACGCCGGACAAACTATTTGATTACGGCAAAAATGCGCATTTGCGCGGGATTTCGGTCATCATTGCCGGAGCCGGCGGTGCAGCACACTTGCCCGGGATGATCGCCTCGATGTCGCCATTGCCGGTCATTGGCGTTCCGGTCAAATCGAGCAATTCGATCGACGGTTGGGACAGCGTTTTGTCGATTTTACAAATGCCGGGCGGCGTTCCTGTCGCGACAGTGGCTTTGAACGGTGCGAAAAACGCCGGAATTCTGGCGGCGCAGATCATCGGAAGCCATGATAAAAACGTGCAGCAAAAAATCCTGGCGTACAAAGAAACCCTGAAGGATACCGTGAACCAGGCATCTGAAAATCTGAAAAATAAATAATTGAATCAGGAGCTGTTTCCTGCTGTTTGCTGTATCTTTTTTTCGGTTAAAAAACCTCAAAAAAGGATGCCGCTTCCATCAGGGCTAGGGCTTTAGCAACATATCATGAGTATACTTACCGAACATTTCAATACCAAACACAACACCGCGCCTTTTTCCAAAATCAGCAACGCCGATTTCAAGCCCGCATTTGAAACAGCGATTGAAATGGCACGTAAAGACATCGACGCGATTATAGCGAATACGGCCACTGCAACATTTGAAAACACCATAGAAGCGCTTGATTTCTCAGGCGAGACATTGGATCGTTTGTCGAGCATTTTCTTCAACCTCAACTCGGCGGAAACCAATGACGAAATCCAGAAAATCGCGCAGGAAGTTTCGCCATTGCTGACGGCTTTCAGCAATGACATTACGCTGAATGAGGATTTGTTCAAGAAGGTAAAGTCGGTATACGAACAAAAAGACAGCTTTAATCTGACGCCGGAACAATCGATGTTGCTTGATAAAAAATACAAAGGTTTTGCACGGAATGGCGCGTTGTTGTCGGAGGAAAAGAAAGCCCGTTTGCGCGAAATCGACGCGGATCTTGCCAAATACAAACTGACATTCGGTGAAAATGTACTGGCGGAAACCAACAATTACCAACTGCACCTCACGAACGAAGGCGACCTTAAAGGCTTGCCCGAAGGCACGATTGAAGCCGCGCATACCCTGGCGAAAAGCGAAGGCAAAGATGGCTGGATTTTTACCTTGGACCATCCGAGCTACATCCCGTTTGTGACCTACTCGAGCAACCGCGAACTGCGGAAGGAACTTGCCATTGCCGCCGGAAAAAAAGCATTTCAGAACAACGAATTCGACAACCGGGAAAATGTCTTGAAAATTGCAAACCTGCGTCACGAGCGCGCGAATTTATTGGGCTATGAAACGCATGCGCATTTTGTCCTTGAGGAACGCATGGCGCAAAATCCTGCGACGGTCAAGGCATTTCTCAATGATTTGCTGGCGAAAGCAAAACCCGCGGCCGAACGTGAATTTGCCGAACTTTCAAAATTTGCCAAGGAATTGGACGGGATTTCGACCCTGGAAAAATGGGATGGCGGTTATTATTCGGAAAAACTCAAGCAGCAATTATTCGACTTTGACGATGAGCAATTGAAGCCATACTTCAAACTCGAGAATGTACAAAATGGTGCTTTTACGGTCGCGGAAAAATTATTCGGTTTGACATTCAGGGAAGTGTTTGACATAGACAAATACCATGAAGACGTACAGACTTTTGAGGTTTTGGGTGCTGACGGAAACCTGGTTTCGATTTTCTATTCCGATTTCTTCCCGAGAAAAGGCAAGCGTAACGGCGCCTGGATGACATCGTTCAAGCCGCAATACATTAAAGACGGACAAAATGAAAGGCCGCATGTTTCAATTGTGTGCAACTTCACCAAGCCGACTAAAACAAAACCTTCACTGCTGACTTTTAATGAAGTAACGACATTATTCCATGAATTTGGGCATGCTTTGCATGGCATGCTGGCGAATACCGTTTATCCGAGTCTGTCTGGGACGTCAGTCTATTGGGATTTTGTCGAACTGCCAAGCCAGGTTATGGAAAACTGGTGCTATGAACCCGAAGCACTCGCAATTTTTGCGAGGCATTATGAAACTGGCGAAATCATCCCGCAGGAATTCATCACTAAAATCAAGGAAAGTGCGAGTTTCCAGGAAGGCATTGCGACGATGCGCCAACTGAGTTTCGGGTTGCTCGACATGGCTTTCCATGCGCAGAATCCTGAACAGATAAAAAACGTGAAAGCATTTGAAAAAGCCGCTTTTGAACCGACGGCGCTTTATCCTGATGTTGCCGAAAACTGCATGAGCGTCTCGTTTTCTCATATTTTCCAGGGTGGTTATTCTTCGGGATATTACAGTTATAAATGGGCTGAAGTTTTAGATGCGGATGCTTTTGAATACTTCAGGGAAAAAGGGATTTTCAACAAAGAAGTCGCAGCAAAATTCAAGGACAATGTGTTGTCAAAAGGCGGAACGGAACAGCCGATGGTGTTGTACAAACGTTTTCGCGGGCAGGAACCGAAAGCTGATGCATTGCTGAGGCGCGCGGGATTGTTGTAACCGCGTTAACGATGGAAGCGGCATCCTTGCGACACGCAGTGAAGCAAGATAGAGCGGACAGCGTGGCCGAAGGCAACGCCCACCCGAGCAAAGCGAACTGTACGAAGTAAAAATCAACCGAAATACAGTACCAAACCCAACCAAAAGATTGGGATGCTTTCGACCCAGAATGCCGTGTAGTATTTTGACTTTTCAGGAGTAGCGAAAATGGTGAATAATGCGGTGACGAAAACCAGGGCAAGATTGATCAGCAATTGCGTGTTGTCTATCGTGATTCTTAAAAACTCGAGGCAATAAAGCGGCAGCAATAAAAACAATCCAAGTATTTTGGTCCGTTTCACGCCTATTTTCTGCGGCACGGTTTCGAGCGACGGATCGTCTTTTTTGAGGTCGATGATCTCGAAAACCAATATCAGGATGATGACCAATAAAAACCGCTGGGTGAATTTCAGGAAAACATCCGAAGACAATTCCACGCCGGCATTGACCAATGGCAATACAACCGTAACGCCAGCCCAGCAAAGCGCCACAATATAAATCTTGATGCCACTGAGGTTTCGGATGTTTTTGGTATCTGAAAATATCGGTACCGTATATAAAAAAGTCAGTGCGAATAAGGCTGCTGAAGTGATTTGTGTATTCCTTTCCAACCGCAGGAAAAAATAAACGGTGACCAAAAAGGCAATGCCGCTGAAAATGGCGATGGCTTCAACCAATTCGCGGATGGGTTTTCTCAACCGGAACAAATATTCATACTTGATGAAGTTGTATCCGAAAACGGTTCCGAAGAATGCAAAACCTGCCATGTTAAAATCGAAAGGTATCGCAAACATATGGTTTGTCATCAAAACCAATGACAGCACGGCAACAGCGACATGAATGCTGCCACTGATATAGAAATCGAAAAGTCGTTTCAAAACCCACATGTTGCAAAATTAATCAAACTGTTAACAAGAACGCTTTTAAGTTGAAACCCATTTTAACAAATTTTCATTTATCAAAATTATAACAATAAAATGGGTTCATGAATACCATAGGCAAAAGACTATAAGAAGATGAATAAAAAATCCCAAAAAACGACGTTAAATAGGATTTATTTTTCGGGATTAAATAAGTATTTTTGTACCGCTAAAAACAACACGCTCCACAATATATGAAAACAGATGCTTTTGCCTTAAGACACATTGGCCCGAGAGAAAACGACGTGAAACACATGCTCAAAACCATTGGCGTCGATTCGATTGAACAGTTGGTTTATGAGACGCTTCCGGACGACATTCGCCTGAAAGCGCCGTTGAATCTCGAACCGGCCATGACGGAATATGAATATTTGAACCATATCCAGCAGTTGGGCAGCAAAAATAAAGTCTTCAAATCTTATATCGGGTTGGGTTATCATTCCGCGATTGTACCGGCTGCCATCCAAAGGAATGTGTTTGAAAATCCGGGTTGGTATACGGCTTACACGCCATATCAGGCAGAAATTGCACAAGGCCGTTTGGAAGCATTGTTGAATTACCAAACCACTGTCATCGAACTGACCGGAATGGAAATCGCGAACGCTTCTTTATTGGATGAAGGCACTGCCGCTGCAGAAGCCATGGCACTTTTGTTTGATGTGCGCACGCGCGACCAGAAGAAAAACAATACCAATAAATTTTTCGTTTCGGAAGAGATTTTGCCACAAACCTTATCGGTTTTACAAACGCGTTCGAACCCGATTGGCGTGGAACTCGTCGTTGGAAACCATGAGACATTTGCTTTTGGCGATGATTTTTTCGGGGCGATGCTGCAATATCCCGGCAAATACGGACAAGTTCATGATTATGCGAAATTCATCGCTTCGGCGAAAGCCAAAGAAATCAAGACTGCCGTTGCTGCTGATATTTTATCATTGGTAAAATTAACGTCTCCTGGGGAAATGGGCGCCGACGTTGTCGTTGGAACCACGCAGCGTTTCGGAATCCCGATGGGTTACGGCGGACCGCATGCGGCTTATTTTGCGACCAAAGAAGAATACAAACGCTCGATGCCGGGAAGAATCATCGGCGTAACTGTCGACACGAACGGAAACCGTGCTTTGCGTATGGCTTTGCAGACACGTGAGCAGCATATCAAACGCGAAAAAGCGACTTCCAACATTTGTACGGCACAGGTTTTATTGGCGGTTATGGCCGGAATGTATGCCGTTTACCATGGCCCGAAAGGATTGGAATACATCGCGGATAAAGTCCACGCTTCGGCAGTGACCACAGCGGATGCGTTGAACAAATTAGGTGTTTACCAAACCAATTCCGCTTTCTTCGACACAATTTCAGTAAAAGCCGATGCAAAAAAAGTACGCGCGATTGCCGAAAGAAATGAAGTGAATTTCTTTTATCCGGACAACGAAACGATTGCCATCGCATTCAACGAAACGA
>DATHKH010000118.1:0-17838 GCA_035286325.1 Flavobacterium sp. | reverse complement strand
TTTTCAGTTCGGCAATCAGTTCTTCGGTACCGTTGATAATCGCCGAAATCACTTCGGCAGGAATCAGGTTTTTGTTTCGTCCGATTGTTGAGGAAAGCAGGATATTATCAGTCGCGCCGACACAAAGCAAGTCGTCGATATTCATGATCAAAGCGTCCTGTGAAATGCCTTTCCAGACCGAAATATCGCCGGTCTCTTTCCAATACATATAAGCCAGGGACGATTTTGTGCCCGCGCCGTCGGCATGCATGATGATGCAATAGTCGTCGTCATTGGTTAAATAATCGGGGATGATTTTACAGAAAGCTTGTGGAAATAAGCCTTTGTCGATATTTTTGATGGCATTGTGCACGTCTTCCTTCGAAGCCGAAACGCCGCGCTGCGCATAACGTTTTCCTGAATCCTGACTCATGTGTTGGTTGTTGAGCTGCAAAGATAGTTAGATTTTTGGATTGTTAGATTGTTGAAATACCTAAACAATGCGCCTTTTTTGGTTCTAAAAATCCAACATTCTAATAATCTGTTTCAGGAGCACGGCATTTTCTTCTTGCGATGATTCGTCCCGCTCTCGCCTATATCCTTTGTGAGAATCTAAAAGCAACATAGAACTAAAAATTACCTGACAGCCACCAGCTGTCTTCCTTTTAATTTCAAATCTCACAAAGGATACCGGCTCGATCAGGGCTATGCCGGAAGTATTTTGTGCTGCATCAACTCTAGCATTGCCTCACAACTCGTTAATCGTAACCGTTACCATTTTAATTGCTTCAGAAATTTTATTATCTTGCAAAAAAATCATATGAAGAAAATTCTACTCTCAACCATTTTTTTAGCGGTATCTTTTTCAGGCTGGTCACAATTGGTGATCGACAACACCGAAACGCCGGGGCAATTGATCCAAAATACCTTCATGGGCAATAACCTCACGATCAGCAACGTCAAATTCAATGGTTCTACAGCCAGCGCACAGGCCATTCGTGACCAGGCGGCCAGATTCTCAAATGGAAGCGCTGGACTTGGCGCTGAACAGGGTTTGATCCTTTCAACGGGTAAGGCTATTGTCGCGATCGGTCCAAATAATTCCGCTTCTGCCACAAATACTACTGCCACGCCGTTTACAGGCGATGCCGATCTGGCGCTGATTGCAGCACAGGCGGTAAAGAATGTCTGTATTGTCGAGTTCGATTTTATCCCGAACAACAACGGCGTCTTTTTCGAATACATTTTTGCTTCCGAAGAATATCCGGAGTTTGCAGGTTCTTCTTTCAACGATACATTTGGGCTATTTCTTAGCGGTCCTGGCATATCGGGAACGTTCACCGATGGTGCAATCAACATTGCCACCATTCCAAACACGGCGGCTCCGGTGACAATCAACAACCTGAACAACGGGACAACAAACAGCGGCCCATGCAACGCTTGCGCTTATTATGTCAATAATGGAAACGGCAGCACACCAACTGTCAATACGCAAGTCCAATTTGACGGACTTTCCACACAATTTACAGCTTCTGGTGCAGTTATTCCTGGCGAGACCTATCACATTAAATTCGCGATTGCCAACATTGGTGATAATGCTTACGAGTCGGCAATGTTCCTTACAGCGGGAAGTTTCAGGTCGGCAAACCTGCTTGGCACTGCCAATTTCACAACTGGGAAAGTAAAAATGTACCCGAATCCTGCGACCGATTTTATTCGCATCAATGCGGCAGACAATATTTCAGAAGTGACTGTTTACGATTTGCAAGGCCGTTCCTTGATGCAGGTTCCGGTAAATGGTGATATGGAAATCAATACCCAAAGCCTTTCAGCGGGAACTTATATTGTTGAATTTGTATTGGCAAACAAGGAAAGAAGCACACAAAAACTGGTCATAAAGTAGCGGGGTTTTTGCAATTAATTTTCGACAATCATGATTTCGACGCGGCGGTTTTCATCGGCTTCGGCTTCCGACTTTTCCGGAATCGGATAAATCGGATCTGAAATCCCAAAACCCTTGAAAGAAAGCCGTTTCCTGTCGATTTTGTTCCTGATCAGAAACATGTAAATCGCCCTGGCCCTGGCTGTCGACACATCATTGACATCTCTTTCGGGCTGGCAGCAGATGTGGCCTTGTATTTCGATTTTTAGCTTCGGATTGTCTTCCATGACGCACAAAAGGTCGTAGAGCACAGGTTTCGACTTCGCTACAATCACGGCAGAATTGTTATGGAAATTGATATTCTGCAGTTTGATTTTGTCACCGCGCTTTGCCGTTTTTACCTTTTCCGATAGTATTCTGTTGTCGTCATTCCGAATAGGTTTTTCAGCCTTGACTTCTTCAAAAACCACCATGACTTTGCGGTTTTCGGATTGGACTTTCGATTGCTCGAAATCTTCGCCAAAACCTCTTTTCTCATAATCATCCCGAATCCTGATGCCTTTGTTTTTGAGGAAATGCCAGACCTCATCGACCCTTTTCAGCGAAAGCGTATCGTTATAGCTATTGCTTCCTTTCCAATCGCAAAACCCGTAAATTTTGGAAACTTCAATATTTTGCCGATTTGCAATAGCGTTATCTAATGTTTCAACTGCAGCGTCATTGAGGTCGTATTTGTCGAAATCAAAAAATATTTCAATTTTCCCCTGTGCCGAAATTTTCAGCGAAATGAAAAACAAGAGAAGTAAAATTTTTTTCATAAAATTAATTTTCGACGATCAAAATTTCCACCCGGCGATTGGCCGCGCGTTCCTTTTCATCTTTCTCCGGCAGCGGATAAATCGGCTGTGAACTTCCAAAACCGCGATAGGAAAGCCGTGTCTTGTCGATTTCATTTTTGAGCAGGAAATTGTAAATCGCTTTCGCGCGTTGCGTAGACAAATCCAGCCTGTCATTTGGCATACAGCACAAATGCCCTTGGATGTCGATTTTCAGCTTTGGATTGTCCTGCAAAACAATCAGCAATTCATATAATTTTCCGCGCGATGCGGGAACAATCGCAAACGTATTGATCTGGAAATTGAGGTTTTCGATTTTAAGTTTCTCACCGGCTTTGGCTTCATCGACTTTCCGCATGAAATCGGTATCGAGGCTGTATTGCGTGGTCGTGCCATCCGGATTTCGCAACGATAATGTCTTTGGGTATTTTTTTGGGATTTTCGGTTTTGGCGCTTCTTCTTTAATACCCAGAATCTCATTTTCACGGGCAAGGTCTTTTGGCTCGATATAAAAGATATTGACCTTCCTGTTTTCTGCCTTGTTTTTGGATTGTGGGAATTGCTCGCCAAAACTCCGTGTCTTGAAATCATCGCGGATTTTCAATTTGCTTTTGACCGCATCATAAATGAAATTCACGCGCTTGTTTGCCAACGTGTCATTGAAACCGGTCGATCCGTCTTCATCGGTATACCCATGGATGGCGACGATTTTAATTTCCGGATTTGCAGCAATCCATTGGTTCAGCTTGGCGTTTTGGTCTGCAGCCAAATCGTATTTGTTGCTTTCAAAAAAAACAGAAAACTGCTGTTGCGCACCGGCAAACAACGGACTTAAAAAGCACACAAGCAAAAGATACTTCAATTTCATTTATTAGCGATTTGGATTGTAATCATAACAAATTTACGATTTTATTGTTCACTTCAGCGCACAAAAAAACCCCGAAAAACGGGGCTTTTAAGTTTCTGTCGAATTACTTCGTGAAAAGCAATTCCCTGTATTTGGTCAATGTCCAGATTTCGTCGTCGACCAAAAGCTCGAGTTTGTCGCAATGGTCACGGATGACATCAAAATATGGTTTGACGACTTCACAATACCTTTCCGCCATTTTCTGTGCATCAGTCAGCGCATTGGCATCTTTTCTTGCTGCGGTCATTTCTTCGACTTTGGTATTGATGCCTTCGATATGCCCCGAAATTTCACGGATCAGGACGATTTGCTCTTTTCCGATGCTTTCGTATTCCTTACCGAAGATTTCTTTCAGGCCTTTGACGTTTTCAATCAAGGTATTTTGGTAACGAATCGCTGTTGGAATAACGTGGTTTCTGGCAATATCGCCCAAAACGCGTCCTTCAATCTGAATTTTTTTCGTGTATTCTTCGAGTTCGATTTCGTAACGCGCTTCGACTTCTACGTGGTTCATGATGTTCAATTCGCTGAACAAATCGAAAGCCGCTTTCGAAACCCTGGCTTTCAACGCTTGCGGCGTCGTTTTGAAATTGCTCAATCCGCGTTTCTTCGCTTCTTTTGCCCAAGCTTCGCTGTAACCGTCGCCTTCGAAAAGGATGTTTTTCGATTGTTTGATGTATTCGCGCAATACATTGAAAATCGCGTCGTCTTTCTTCATGTCTTTGGCAATCAATGCATCGACTTCTTTTTTGAAATCCTTCAATTGTTTCGCAACAATCGCGTTTAAGGTTGTCATCGCATTGGCACAGTTTGCAGACGAACCAACAGCACGGAACTCAAATTTGTTTCCTGTAAACGCAAATGGCGAAGTCCTGTTCCTGTCTGTATTGTCCAATAAAACATCCGGAATTTTACCAACGACGTTCAATTTCAGATCCGTTTTTTCTTCCGGAGATAATTTTCCTGTCGAAACGCCTTCGAGTTCAGCCAATACTTTTGTCAATTGCACACCGATAAATACGGAGATGATTGCCGGCGGCGCTTCATTGGCACCAAGCCTGTGGTCATTGCTGGCGGTTGCAATCGCCGCCCTTAATAAAGACTCATAAATATTGACCGCTTTAATCGTATTGATGAAAAAAGTCAAAAATTGCAGGTTGCTCATCGGGGTTTTTCCCGGAGCCAATAAATTCACGCCAGTGTCGGTCGCCATCGACCAGTTGTTGTGTTTTCCTGAACCG
Organism: Flavobacterium sp.; assembly: GCA_035286325.1. Classification (GTDB taxonomy): domain Bacteria; phylum Bacteroidota; class Bacteroidia; order Flavobacteriales; family Flavobacteriaceae; genus Flavobacterium. The sequence goes on along the minus strand of DATHKH010000118.1, from coordinate 12,993 downwards.
TTGACGCCTTTGAAAGGTTTTTCATGGAACAATACTTTGAAGTCATGGCGCTCGCCAACTTTCTGCATGACGTCCATTAATAAAGAGTTGTGGTCTACTGCCAAGTTTGTTTCTTCGAAAATCGGCGCCAATTCAAATTGGTTTGGCGCAACTTCATTGTGGCGTGTTTTGACAGGAATTCCGAGATACATGCATTCTTCTTCCAATTCCCTCATGTATTGCAAAACACGTGTTGGAATCGAACCGAAATAATGGTCGTCCAATTGCTGTCCTTTTGCAGAAGTATGCCCGAGAAGCGTTCTTCCTGTCATCAAAATATCAGGTCTCGAATTGGCCAAAGCCGTATCAATTAAGAAATATTCTTGTTCCCATCCTAAAGTCGCAGTGACTTTCTTTACGTTTTTATCAAAATATTTACAGACATCAGTTGCGGCTTCGTCAATCGAATGCAGGGCACGCAACAATGGCGTTTTGTAATCCAAAGCTTCTCCGGTATAAGAGATGAAAACCGTTGGGATGCACAAAGTCGAGCCAAAAATAAATGCCGGCGATGTCGGATCCCAAGCTGTATAACCACGCGCTTCGAATGTATTTCGGATTCCACCGTTCGGAAAAGATGACGCATCCGGCTCTTGCTGAACCAATTGCCCGCCGCCGAATTTCTCCATTGAAGAACCATCAAAATCAGTTTCAAAAAAGGCATCATGTTTTTCGGCGGTCGTTCCTGTCAATGGCTGAAACCAGTGGGTATAATGTGTGACGCCTTTTGACAAAGCCCATTCTTTCATTCCCATTGCGATGTAATCGGCCAATTTACGGTCGATTTTGGTTCCGTACTGGACCGCATCCAACACGCCTTTTAAAGCATCTTTCGTAAGGAAATGCTTCATCGCCGATTCGTTAAACACATTGGCGCCGAAAATGTTCGACTTTCTGTCGGCTTCCTCAAATTTCACCGGCTTCCTGCTCGATGCTTCTTTTAATGCCTGAAAACGTAATGTTGCCATAAAATTTACATTTATAAGTTATACCCCTATTTAATTTGATGCAAATATATAATTTTTATTTCAAAAAATAATTATACCCTATTTTTTTAGGGGTCAAAATAGATATAATGCAAAATTACCAGATGAAGCACCGATTTTGTATGGCAAAACTTTCAAATTGGCCGCTTGCAAATAAATCGGTAACTTTAGGCTTCAAAAAAATACTATGAACATCCCGGATTCGAAGTTTCCAAGAATTGTGATTGTAGGCGGCGGTTTTGCCGGAATTGCCATGGCGAAAAAGCTGCGGAATAAAAATGTCCAGGTCGTTTTGCTCGACAAACACAACTACCACAACTTTCAGCCGCTGATGTATCAGGTTGCGACTGGTGGTCTGGAAGCCGGTTCAATCGCGTATCCAATCCGGAAAATCATCCAGGAATACAACGATTTCTATTTCCGTTTGGCACAGGTGAAAGTCGTGGATCCCGACAAACAAATAGTCATCGCCGATATTGGCGAACTGCATTATGATTATTTGGTGATTGCCACGGGATCGAAAACCAACTTCTTCGGCAACAAGGAAATCGAGCGCAATTGCATGAACATGAAGACGATTTCGCAATCCTTAAATATAAGAAGCCTGATTTTGGAGAATTTCGAACAGGCGGTTTTGACCAAAGACGAAGCCGAACGCAATTGCCTGATAAACTTCTGCCTTGTCGGCGGCGGCCCAACAGGAGTTGAACTTGCCGGCGCATTGGCCGAAATGAAAAAAGCCATTCTCCAAAAGGATTATCCCGATCTCGACATCAACAAAATGGAAATCAACCTGATCCAAAGTGGCGACAGGATTCTGAATACGATGAGTGAAAAATCATCTGCAGCTTCAGAAAAATTCCTCCAAAACCTTGGTGTCAAAATTTGGAAAAACCTGCGCGTACTGAATTATGACGGAAGAATTATTACCACCAATTCCGGGGTAACATTTGAAACCTCAACCGTCATCTGGACGGCTGGCGTACAGGGCGCACTTGTTTCAGGACTTGACAAAAAATCATTAATTGAAAAAGCGGACCGCATTAAAGTCAATGAATACGGCCAGGTTTTAGGTTACGATACCATTTTTGCGATTGGCGATGTCGCGTCTATGGAATCCCAAAAATACCCGCAAGGCCATCCGATGATGGCACAGCCGGCTTTGCAACAAGGAAACTTATTAGCCGAAAACCTGATCCGGAAAATCAATGACAAAATCATGGTTCCGTTTGAATACAACGACAAAGGCTCGATGGCGACGATTGGCAGGAATAAAGCCGTGGTCGATTTGCCGAAATTCCATTTTCATGGTTTTTTCGCATGGCTGGTCTGGATGTTTGTGCATTTGATGTCGCTGATTGGTTTCAAGAACAAAGTCGTCGTATTGATGAACTGGATTTACAATTACATCCGTTTTGACCGCGAAGGAAGATTGATTATCCGTCCGTATAAGAAGAAAAGTTTTAATGCGTTTACAAGCGACGAAATCTAATTAACAATTGATAATGGAAAATTGATAATTGGTTGGTGGAATTATCAATTTTTAATTATCAATTTTCCATTAATTAGAGTTTTTCGACCTTATAATAATTCACCATCAAATCCACAAACTTATTATAACTGTCCAAACCTTCTTCCTGTTGGTTCAGCTTTAGGAATCGGTCATAGAAAATCTTGAATCCGGTTTCGATAAAGCTTTCATATTGGCCCCAGAAATTCTCACTGTCCTTAAAGTTTTTCAGGATTCCGGGATGGATGGTTTTCAACAGTTCGTCGAGCACTTTTTCATTCCGCACTTCCCAATTGCCCAGACAATAGCGCAACGCCAACGCATAACCCGAATATTGCATGTATAAGTCGTCATTTTTCACACAGGCCAAATAGCCGATGAAATTTGCCTCACTTTCAGACGCATAGCCAATCTGGTGCGCCATTTCATGCGAGGTTGTCGCGGGAAAACTGTACATCGGAAGTTTGTAATTCACCTGCGATTCATTGGTAAACGGATTCAGATAACCCGCAAATCCCATATAAGTCAATTGCAAACTGATAATCGATTTTTTGATGCTCGGGTTTTCATATTTGAAATACGGATGGATTTTCGCAAGATTCGCATAGCCATTTATATCCAATTGAAAAATTTGGTCCTCAGAATAAGGAGAAACGACTTTCAGGCTGTCATTTTTTACGATCTGGCTGTGGATTTCATTGGTTTTGGCAATCAATTGTTTGGTGAAAACCAATAAATCGGCGTCGGAATATTCTTTTTGGATGTACAATTTTTGGTACAATGGCACGCGATGGTAATTCGTGGCCCAAAGAAAATTAAACAGGAAATAAAACACCGAAAAGAAACTCAAAACCGACAATAAATTATTTTTCCATTCGCTGCGAAACGTTTTCCTTCTTTTCCAAATCCACTTCAGGATAAAAAAGATGGCGACAAAATAAATGATATCGCCGACGGAAAACGGAATCCAACCAAGGACAATCCTCGAAAATTTCGATATGTAAACATAAATCCCATTGCTGTAATACCGCTCGACAAATTCAGGGAAAAGCGACAAAATGTTGACCGCCAGAATCTGAACTGCCAATAAAATAGGAAGGATGTATTTTTTTTGAATCATAGCCAATTTATTCACCCGTAAATATAAAGCATCTGATGCGAAACTTGTAACTTTGGAATCCCGAAACTGTCGGGACAACTTAAAACTTACAAACTACAACAAATGAGCGAAATCAGAAACCTCGAACCCAAACAACTCTGGAATAAATTTGCCGACCTGAATGCCGTGCCACGACCGTCCAAAAAGGAAGAACGCGTCATCGAATTCATGAAAAACTTCGGCAACAGCCTCGGACTGGAAACTTTTGAAGACGATATCCGCAACGTCATTATCCGCAAACCGGCGACTCCGGGAATGGAAAACCGCAAAGCCATCGTCATGCAAGGCCATCTCGATATGGTGCATCAAAAAAACAACGATACCGTTTTTGATTTTGATACGCAAGGTATCGACATGTATATCGACGGCGACTGGGTTCGTGCGAAAGGCACGACGCTTGGCGCAGACAACGGGCTTGGCGTTGCGACAATCATGGCGATTTTGGAAAGCAAAGACATTCCGCATCCCGCGATTGAAGCGCTGTTTACGATTGACGAAGAAACCGGAATGACCGGCGCTTTAAACTTAAAGGCCGGCATTTTGCATGGCAATATTTTACTGAACCTCGATACCGAAGAAGACGATGAAATCGACATCGGTTGTGCCGGTGGTATTGACGTCACTGCGACGAGAAGCTATAAAGAAGAAAATGTTCCTGAAGGATCTGTCGGGTATACGATTGTCGTAAAAGGGCTGAACGGCGGCCATTCCGGAATGGACATCCATAAAGGTTTGGGCAACGCCAACAAAATCATGAACCGCTTGCTGTTTGACGGATTTGAGAATTTCGGTTTGCAGATTTCCGAAATCAACGGTGGCAGTTTACGCAATGCGATTCCGAGAGAAAGCCAGGCGAAAGTCATCATTTCGCAGATTTTCGATGAGGCTTTCGTGTTTGACATGCAGGAAATTATCGGCGATATCAAAACGGAATTCAAGACTACCGAACCGAATCTCACTATTGAAATCACGAAGTCGGATTTGCCCGCAAAAATCATGGAACTCGGCGTACAGGAAGGCGTGGTTCGCGCGATTTATGCTGCGCACAATGGCGTTTACCGAATGAGTGCCGATATGGCGGATTTGGTTGAAACATCCAACAATATTGCACGCGTCATCGTGAAGGACGGACAAATCCATGTTGGCTGCCTGACGCGTTCGTCGGTCGAAACTTCGAAAATGGATTTGGCAAATGCGTTGCGTTCGGCTTTTGAACTGACCGGCTGCGAAGTTGTTTTTTCAGGTTCTTATCCGGGTTGGACGCCAAACGTCAAATCGGAAATCCTTGATGTTTTGGTGAATATTTACGAGAGGCAAAACCATGAAAAACCAAAAGTCGTTGCCTGCCACGCGGGACTCGAATGTGGGATTTTAGGAACGAATTATCCGGATATGGACATGATTTCCTTTGGCCCGACGATTCACGGCGCGCATTCGCCTGATGAAAGGGCGAGCATTAAATCGGCACAGAAATACTGGAAATTTGTATTGGAGATATTGGAGAACATTCCGCTGAAAAGCAATTAGTGTAAATAAAAAAGCCCTGTACAAAACAGGGCTTTTTTTTATTTCAAAAAGGTTAATTCTCAGTATGAGAATAATGATGAAGCGTACCGTAGTCAATTACGAGAGAATCGCTGGTCAGCTTGATTACTTTCAATTTTGCCACACCTCCCGAAAAACCAGAAACCGGTGTTACTTTTAATGTATCGCCAGGAATCCATTCCCAGGTCCCGATTCCCATGTCGAGGCCAAAATTGCTTTGATCCTGTTTATATTCCCCGTTGTCCTCAAACAATCTTCCTTTCCAGTCCATTCCGTCTTCCGCATTGGGATACCACCAGCCTGTTGAAACTTTTGAATGGTCGACGCCTGCAGTATTGTTATTTGAATCGCTATCGCTTGAACAGGAATGTATTGCAAACATCGAAGATGTTAAAAGGACTAAGTAAATTTTTCTCATAAAATGGTGTCATGGTTATTTTGACATATGTCTGAAGCAAATATATCCAAAATAATATAGCAGCAAAATTTAATGAGAAATTTAGTAAGATGCCAGTTGCCGGAATGAAGTGGAAATAAAAATTATGGTTGTTGCAAAAGTTCAGTTTCCCTTGGTTCGATATCGACTATGGCGTATGTCGGAACGTCTACAATGGCCATTTCATCGAGCACATCAACGAGGTTTTTGTAATTTGATTTTTTGCCGGGTTTAATAAGCACAATTAGTCCTTGCTCCGGTTTTCCTTTAGATGTTGAATAGGCCAGTACTTCTTTTTTGCGTGCGGCCAATTCTTGGCGCAATTCCCTTGTGCCCAGAGTAATTTCCTTTGGCGTATTTTCAGATAGTTTGCCCATAAAACATTTGGTCTTGTTGTGGTCACCGATCAGGATTGTCAGGGCGCGGTTTTCGTCGATATTGACAGGAAGGCCTTTTTGCTCAGGCATCGACAGATCCATGGATTTTGGCTTGCCCAAAGAAGTGGTCAACATGAAAAACGTAATCAGCAGGAAAGCCAGATCGACCATCGCGGTCAGGTCAACCCTTGAGTTCAGTTTCCGGCTTCGGATTTTTCTTGGTTTTGAAGCTTGGCTTGAAGCTTCTTGGTTCAATTCGGCCATGATGATTGGTTTTATTCCGCTGCGCTCCATACAGTTCGCTGCGCCTCGGGTTAGGTTAGTGTTTCAGCATACTGCTTTACTAACGAAAATTGGGTTTCGGATATTGTCCAATGTTATAAAACCAAATTGTTGTCGCTTTAGATTTTAAGCATTTCGCTTAAAATATTGCCGGGCTTTTTTGATGCAGAATGCGATCGCGAAATAATTGATCGCAATGATAATGAAAAGAAATACTGCCATCAGCAGCAATTCGAAAGAAATCCTGAAGACGCTTTCGTTTATTGGATCGCTGTCGAGAAAAAAAAGTACTCCGGTCAGGATAACCGAAATGATTGCGATAATGGTGATTTTCTTTTCGATGGTCATGGTGAATGTTGAATAAACTAGAAAAGCCCCAGCCCTGATTGCAGCGGAAATCCTTTTTGCGCAGTGCAACGGAGCGAAAAAGATTGAAGCGGAAAGCAGGACTCGAGCTCCCAATAAAAAAATTGGGAGTGAACAGGCAAAGCAAACAGCTTCAAAATATCTTACTTCTTCCCCATCGGATATTGCTCTGCACTCGGTTTGCCCTGCTGTATTCCCGAAATGGACGCGACCAGCGAATCATTCGTGATTTTCGTATAAACGATTTTCTGCGGATAATCATGTGCCGGATTTTCAAAAACCATTTGCTTGTCGGTCATCGAAATCATCTTAAAAGCCACTGGTTTGTCGCCGTTCTGGCCCATTACCGTTGGCGTATAATAAACCACATCGCCAGACTGCGTCAGCGAAATGGTTTCAAAATGCAGAGTATCTTTTGCCTTGACAAAATAGCTCTCGCCGCGATAAACCGAGTCGTTTTCCTTTTTCCAGATTTCCGACAGGTTGCCTTCTGGCGATTTGTTTTCCCAGCTTCCGACAAGCCATGCCGCTTTTTCGATGTCGCGGACTTTGGCTTCTTTCCCGTTTTTGCAGGATCCGAGAATGGCGGCTAAAAACAGGAATAGGATGGCTTTTTTCATAGGGTAAATTTGTGCAAATTAAAATGTTTTTATTTTTTCATGTAATCAAATGCGCCTTTCCTGAGGTTGATGCCGTATTCGAGATACGCTTTCAGGCACGCGAGGAAATTGGCCCAGCCTTCGGTATTGCCACGCAGCCATTTGATTCCGGCTTCGTCATTGGGCATGCTTTTTTCGGTCACGGTCACAAGCGTCGAATTGTTTTCTTTTGGCTCCAGCGTCATTTCGACTAATAATGATTTGTCGCCGTTGTCCCAATGGAACGAAATGTATTTGTCGGTCTCGATTTTGCCGACGCGGACCGGAACATCAATCGTAAATTCAGGAAAATGCCATATCAGTGTTTTTCCGTCTTCCATTCTTCCGGTGCTGTCTGCAATAAAATAATTGGACATTTTGGCCGGATCGACAATGCCTTCAAAAACATCATGGGCCGGTTTCCCAATTTGGATTTTTGCTATAATTTCAAGGGTTTTCGTTTCCATAGCTGCTGTATTTTTTGGTATCCAAATTTAAGAAAAAACTGTGAAAAAGCCACTTGCTTACTCTAAACAATTTTTCGTAAATTTGCACACCAAATAATTGGGAGGACAACAACATGTTAGACAGGTTACAAATAGTAAAACAGCGCTTCGACGAGATTTCGGACCTGATCATCCAGCCGGATGTCATCGCCGACCAGAAGCGTTATGTGGCATTGAATCAGGAATACAAAAACTTAAAAGCCCTGGCGGAAAAGCGCGACGAATACGTGCTGCTGATGGCGAATATCGACGAAGCCAAAGAAATCATTGCCGACGGCAGCGACGCAGAAATGACCGACATGGCCAAAATGCAGCTCGACGATGCCAATGACCGTTTGCCGCAACTCGAAGAAGAAATCAAGTTCATGCTGATCCCGAAAGATCCCGAAGACGCGAAAAACGTCATGGTTGAAATCCGCGCCGGAACCGGTGGCGACGAAGCCAGTATTTTTGCCGGGGATTTGTTCCGCATGTACACGAAATATTGTGAAAATAAAGGTTGGAGAACGTCTGTCGTCGATATGAACGAAGGCACATCGGGTGGTTTCAAAGAGGTCATTTTTGAAGTCACGGGCGAAGACGTATACGGAACATTGAAATTTGAAGCCGGCGTGCACCGCGTGCAACGCGTGCCGCAAACGGAAACGCAAGGCCGCGTACACACTTCGGCTGCGACGGTAATGGTTTTGCCGGAAGCTGAGGAATTTGACGTGCATCTGGATCCAAACGATGTTCGCGTGGATTTCTTCTGTTCATCAGGCCCGGGCGGACAATCGGTCAATACGACGAAATCCGCTGTACGATTGACGCACATCCCAACCGGTTTGGTCGCGCAGTGCCAGGACGAAAAATCACAGCATAAAAATAAAGACAAAGCATTCACCGTTTTGCGTTCGCGTTTGTACGAGCAGGAATTGGCGAAAAAAGAAGCCGAAGACTCAGTAAAACGTTCTTCACAAGTTTCTTCGGGCGACCGTTCGGCTAAAATCCGCACCTACAATTACGCGCAAGGCCGTGTCACCGATCACCGCATCGGATTGACATTATACGATTTAGGAAACATTATGAATGGTGATATCAACAAGATTGTCGACGAGCTCCAACTCGTTTCCAATACAGAAAAATTGAAAGAAGCCAGCGAAGTATTTTAAATTAAAGCCTCATTTTTGAGGCTTTTTTTATAGAGCATGTTCCCGCTTTCGCCTTTATCTCTTCGCTGCGCTGCGAGGATATCGGCTCTATCGGGGCTGGGCTTTATCGTAAACAAGAACTTTTTAGTAACTTTGGTGCACAGCAACTCAAGAATGACAACACAACAACTCACCGAACAAATCCGCAAAAAGAAATCCTTTCTCTGCATCGGCCTCGACGTCGACCTGAATAAAATCCCAAAGCATTTATTGGAACTCGAAGACCCGATTTTCGAATTCAACAAAGCGATTATCGATGCGACGCACTATTTGACCGCAGCATACAAACCAAACATGGCTTTTTACGAGGCATACGGCATCAAAGGCTGGCAATCGCTCGAAAAAACCATCAATTACCTCAATGCCAATTACCCCGAAATTTTCACGATCGCCGATGCGAAACGCGGCGACATCGGAAACACATCAACAATGTATGCGAAAGCATTTTTAGAAGATTTGGACTTTGATTCGGTCACCGTCGCACCATACATGGGCAAAGATTCGGTTGAGCCGTTTCTCGCCTTTGAAGGCAAACATGCAATCATGCTGGCGCTGACATCGAACGAAGGCGCATCTGATTTCCAGACCAAATCCATTGACGGAAAGGAATTGTACAAAACGGTCATCGAAACGGCAAAAACCTGGAAAAACTCCGAAAACCTGATGTATGTCGTTGGCGCAACCAGAGCGGAATATTTCACCGAAATCCGCAAAATCATCCCAGACAGTTTCCTTTTGGTTCCAGGCGTCGGTGCACAAGGCGGCAGTTTATCCGAGGTTTGCAAATACGGGATGTCCGAGAATGTCGGTTTGCTGATCAATGCTTCACGCAACATCATCTACGCGTCCTCAGGAACAGATTTTGCCGAAAAAGCCCGCGAAGAAGCCCTGAAAATGCAACAGGAAATGGAAGTGATTTTGACAAAATAATGAGAATTTTTCAAGACCAAACCGGCAACAGCCATACTTTTGAAACAGCGCCAAAACGCATCGTTTCCCTTGTGCCGTCGCAAACGGAATTGCTGTATGATCTGGGATTGGAAGACAAAATCGTCGGCATCACAAAATTCTGCGTGCATCCATATCATTTAAAGTCGACAAAGAAAATTATCGGCGGTACCAAAAAAGTCAATTACGAAAAGATTGCAGAATTGCAGCCCGACATCATCATCGCCAATAAAGAAGAAAACACGTTGGAAATGGCGACCGAACTGCAAAAGATCGCTCCGGTCTGGGTCACGAATATCATCACCATTGAAGACAATTTCACGATGATTTCCGATTTCGGGCAACTTTTCAACTGCCGCACCGAAGCACAGAAATGGAATGACAAAATCAGGTTTGCATTATTGGATTTCCAAAATTTCATCAGGGAAAAGCCATTCCAAAAATCCGCTTATTTCATCTGGAAAAACCCTTATATGGCTGCCGGCGGCAATAATTTCATCAACGAATTATTAAAGCTGAACCACTTTACAAATATCTACGACGGCAATCCACGCGTTTCCGGCCGTTATCCTGAAGTCATCATCCAGAAAATGCGCATCCAGGGCGATCCCGAAATTGTATTATTGTCATCAGAACCATATCCGTTCAAAGATGAAGATGCTTTTGAAATCGGCAGATTCACACACCATGCGAAAGTGATTTTTGTTGACGGAGAAATGTTTTCCTGGTACGGAAGCCGCCTGCTGAAAGCCCTTGGTTACTTTAAAAAACTCCACGAAAGGATTGGGTAAAATAAAAAAGCCGAAACTGAAAACAGCTCCGGCAATTTTTTAACTAACTCTAACCAAATAATAAAAACCCTTTATTATGATACAAAGATAGGGTGGGTTTTTAGGTTTCTGTGTTAATGGTATGTTATATATATGTTACTGATTCCCAAAATTTTAGGTCATTGTTTATCCTGCAACGCAAACACCCTTTTCAAAAGGTCTGACGTCCTTGCATTTAGGTTGTGGCGGATGTCTTTTTGCTCAACGGCAACCATTTTGAAAACGCCTTTCATCGCCTCGTTGGTGACATAATCGTTCAAATCAGGATTGGCATTTTGCGTCAGCGGCAAGGCGTTGTATTTCGTGATGATGTCCGCCCAAACTTTATCGGCACCGACTTTCCCAAGAGAGTTTTTTACCACCGGATTGAATTTGCCATACAACGCTGAAGATGTCGAATTTTGCAAATACAATGTCGCCGAAGTGTCATTGCCTAACAAAATATCTTTAGCATCATTAAAAGTCATGTTTCTGACCGCGTCGACAAAAATCGGTGTCGCTTCTTTGACTGCATCTTCAGCGGCTCGGTTCAACACTTTTAAACCTTCATCTGCCAAACTTCCCAAACCAACGCTGCGCAATCCTTTATCGACTTTCTGCAATTCTGCCGGAAGTAAAATTTTGACGGCTTCATTTTTATAAAACCCATCTTTTAAAGTCAGCTTGGAAACTTGTTTTGTAATTCCGTTGTTCAGTGCTTCTTTCAAACCGGCTGCGATATCGGCATTTTCAAGTCCGCCAATTCCCGGATACTGGGTCGCAATCTGATTCAGTTCGGCGCAACCGAAAAGCAAAAATACCGTTGATAAGGCTATTGTTTTTTTCATTTTTTATCCTGCATCGCGAATACCTTTTTCAGCAAAGGCGAAGTCCTTGCAGCCATATCAGTCCTGATATTCTTCTCCTCAACGGCAATCATTTTAAATACGCCGTCGAGCGCTTTGTTGGTCACATAATCATTGATGTCGGGATTGACTTTCGAAACCAATGGCAGGCTGTTGTATTTTTTGATGATTTCATCCCATATTTTATCAGCGCCCACTTTACTCAGGTTCGCTTTCACGACCGGGTTGAATTTGCCGTACAAAGGCGTAGTCGTCGTGGTTTTCAGATAGGATGTCGCAGCGCTGTCATTGCCCAAAAGAATATTTTTAGCATCCGTAATCGACATGTTTTTGATGGCCGAAACAAAAATCGGGGTCGATTCTTTGACCGCTTCTTCAGCCGCACGGTTCAGCGATTTGATGCCGTCGTCGGCTAATTTGCTCATGCCCATTTTACGGAGTGTTTTGTCGACTTTCTGCAGTTCGTCGGGAACGAGGATTTTTACGGCTTCGTTCTTATAAAAACCGTCCGTCGCGGTCAGTTTGGTGACTTGCTTTTCAACGCCTTTGTTTAGCGCTTCTTTCAGTCCGGCACCGATATCGACACCGCTGGTTGTTTTTGAAACCGACGAAATTTTCTCGTTGGCTTTGTTGATTAAATCCTTAAACTGGGCGTTGGAAATCACGGGGCATAAAAATGCCAGTAGGAGTATTTTTTTCATGGGAATAAATTTAATTAAAAACAGCCGCGCTTTGCAAATAACATGCCGTTAAAGTTTTCAGAAGATTTTTCAGGAGCTATTCCCGCTTTCGCCTTTATCTTTGTTCGTTCCTCACAAAGGATATCGGCTCTATCGGGGCTAATATGTTTCCAGGAAACCTGATATTTTCAATATTAAAAGCCATAGGATTTTTTAATAATTCGTAAATTGCGGACCTAATTCTGTCACTAAAATAAAAATGGAGCAAGCAAAACCATATATTCCTGTAAATAAAGTAAGAATCGTCACTGCCGCGTCACTTTTTGACGGCCATGATGCAGCCATCAATATCATGCGCCGGATCATACAGTCCACTGGCGTCGAGGTCATTCACCTTGGACACGACCGCAGTGTTGAGGAAGTCGTGAATACTGCCATCCAGGAAGATGCAAATGCCATTGCCATGACGTCTTACCAAGGCGGACACAACGAGTATTTCAAATATATGCACGATTTGCTGAAGGAAAAAGGCGCCGGACACATCAAGATTTTCGGCGGCGGCGGCGGCGTAATCCTGCCGTCGGAGATTTCTGAATTGCACGAATACGGAATCACCAGGATTTATTCCCCGGACGACGGCCGTGCTTTGGGCTTGC
>DATHKH010000117.1:0-20498 GCA_035286325.1 Flavobacterium sp. | reverse complement strand
CCCGCATCCGGATGGGAAATGATGCCGAAGGTTCTGCGCCTTTTTATCTCGTCTGTAAAACTCATGGTATTTCTGAAAATGGATTGCAAAAATACTATTTATTCGGCAAATAAATCCACAAACCAGAAAAAGGAAAAACGGCAGTTTCGGGTTTGCCGCTTTCCATATGAAAACGATGCGATTGCTGCCTATTTTTCTGTTAATAATTTTTTGTTAATAGTATAGCCTAATGCAATCGAATTGCTATTTTTGCTGATTGTAATTGAACCGGGAGCTGACATAAAAGCGTCTCACAATAATAAATAAATACTTTTTATATAATGAAAATGAAACAATTGCTGTTCGGATTATTGCTTTCCCTAAACTTTGCTGCTTTCGCACAAAATAATCCCAAGGAAGTTTTATTTACAATTGATGACAAACCTTATTATACCGACGAATTTGCAAGGGTTTACAAGAAAAACCTCGATCTCGTAAAAGACGAATCCCAAAAAGATTTAAACCAATACCTTGAATTGTTTGTAGGTTACAAACTAAAGATCAGCAAAGCCTACAAATTGGGATTGCAAAACGGCCCGCAATACCAAAATGAGCTCAAGTCATACAGGACACAACTTTCTAAAAATTATATCACCGATTCAAAAGTGACCCAAGAATTGGTCGAAGAAGCCTACAACCGCTCGCAAAAAGAAATCAGCGCTTCGCACATTCTCATCACTGTCGACGAAAATGCTGCGCCGGCCGATACCTTAAAAGCCTACAGGCAAATTATGGATATCCGCCAGAAAGCGATTAACGGTGAAGATTTCGGAGCACTTGCTGTGCAGTATTCACAAGATCCATCCGCGAAGGAAAACAAAGGCGATTTGGGTTATTTCACTGCTTTTCGTATGGTGTATGCTTTCGAAAATGCAGCCTATAAAACCGAAAAAGGAAAAATCTCGATGCCGATCCGCACGCGTTTTGGTTATCACCTGATTAAAGTCAACGACATCCGCGACAACAGGGGTGAAGTGACCGTAGCGCACATCATGATCCTCAATCCGGCCAACAAAGACGACAAAGCCGCGCAGGACAAAGCAAAAAGCACCATTGACGATATTTACAAAAAATTGCAGCAAGGCGAAAGTTTTGAAAGCCTTGCGAAACAATTCTCTGAAGACAAATCATCATCGTCAAAAGGCGGTGTGCTGAACCGTTTCGGATCTGGGCAATTGAGCTCGGAGGAATTTGAGAATGTCGCTTTTTCACTCCAGAAGGAGAATGAGATTTCTGCGCCTTTCCAAAGCCAGTTCGGATGGCATATCGTAAAACTGATTGCAAAACACCCAATCAAGCCATTGAGCGAAATGAAAGCGGAACTTGAAAACAAAGTCGGCAAAGACGACCGTTCGAGGTTGATTGTTGCGTCATTAAATGAAAAGCTTCGCAAAAAGTACAATGTCAAAAGAAACGAGAAATTATATTCTGCCATCCAGAAACAAATCACCGATAAATTCTATGAAGGTTCATGGGTAATGCCGGAAAACACGAAGCCTTATGACGGAAAATTATTCGACATCGAAGGACAAACCATAAAAGGGACTGATTTCTTGTCTTATATGGCAACACAGGAAAAAGCAGGCTTGACGTTAAAGCCAATCAACAAATTAGTTGACCAGCAATATGGAGTTTTTGTGGACCAACAGCTGAACAACCATTACAATGACAATCTTGAAAAAGAATTCCCTGAATTTTCTGCCGTAATGGATGAATATCGCGATGGGCTTTTACTGTTCGACCTGATGGAAAAAGAAATCTGGGACAAATCAAAAACAGATACGCTTGGCTTGAAAAACTATTATCAGGCACACATCAACAATTACACATGGAAAAACAGGTATGACGTGATTGTCGCATCATCAACCAAACAAGATGTCATCAAGAAAGCACAGAAAATGCTGCAACAGGACAAAACGCCTGAAGCGATTAAAGAAGCAATGAACCTGAAAGGTGTTGTAAATGTCATGGCCAACGGCGGCATATATGAAGAAGGAAGCGATTCCCTTCCAAAAGGCACCAAACTTGAAGTCGGTGTTTCCGACATCACCAAAGACGGCGAATATTATTTTGTGACCAAAGTCAACAAAGTCATTCCCGCAGGTCCGAAAACCCTGGAAGAAGCCAAAGGCAAAGTCATCAACGATTACCAGCAATACCTTGAGGAAAATTGGGTACAGGATTTAAAGAAGGAATTTACGGTCAAAGTCAACCAACCGGTTTTTGAAAAGGTGAAAACCCAATTGAAGCCCTAATGACCAAAACCGCAACAGTCATAATATTATTGCTGTTATTGACTTCATGCAATTACCTGAAACATGAAGCCAAACCCGAAGCGGTCGCAAGGGCAAATGATGCTTATCTTTACAAAGATGAACTCAAGGATTTGGTTCCGGCCGGCACATCGAAGGAAGACAGTGCAGTCATTGTGCGGAATTTTATCGATCGGTGGGCCTCGCAAAAATTGCTGATCAAGGCTGCAGAAGTCAATATCAGCGAGGACAAGAAAGCGGAATTTGACAAACTGGTCAGGCAGTATAGGGTTGATTTGTATACGAAAGCCTACATTGAAGACATCATAAAAACTACGGTTGATACTGTGGTTACCGATTCCGAACTGTCGGCCTATTATAAAGAGAATAAAGAGAATTTCCGTACGAACGGGGTTTTGGTCAGGCTGAGATACATCCAGCTGCTCAAAAACAACCCGAAAATGGAAACCATCAAAAGCCGGTTTTTTGATTTCAGGAAATCGGACAAAAAGTTTTGGGAAACGTATGCGCTGCAATTCAAAAGCTATGCATTCAACGATTCGGTTTGGGTCGACATGAGCCAGATTTACAGCAGACTGCCGTTCATCAATCCCGACAACCGCGACAAATACATGGCCGCCGGAAAAGCGATACAATACCCGGATTCAACAGATATGTATCTGGTAAAGATTATCAATATTATCGACAGAAATCAGGTCAGCCCATTTGAATACCTGAAACCGACATTGAAAGAAGTGATATTAAACAAGAGAAAGCTCGAACTGATTAAAAAATTTGAAAAAGACATTACCGATGATGCCATTAAAGACAATAAATATGAAATCTATAAATAAAATCATGCTGGCGTGCTGCCTGTTTATGTTTGCCATGGCAAGTGCACAGGAAATCATTCCTGAAAAAACAGTGGCCGAAAACAACCCGCCAAAATCCACGCAAAAGCAAAAAATCGATGGTGTCATTGCTACTGTTGGGGATTTCATCATCCTTGATTCTGATATCGACAAGGAGTATCTTGAGATTTCGAGCCAAGGCGGTTCAACCAAAGACATTACGCGTTGCCAAATGCTGGGCAAATTGCTCGAAGACAAACTGTATGCGCACCAAGCCATCCAGGACAGTATCGTGGTCACCGACGAATCGGTAAAAGAAAAGCTGAACAAGCAAATGGATTATATGGTCGAGCAATTGGGCTCTGTCGATAAGGTCGTGAAATATTTCAAGAAAAGCAGCGAAGAGGAATTCCGCACCGATTTGTTTGACATCATCAAAATGAACCAACTGACCGACGAGATGACACGCAAAATTGTCGATGCCGTCGAAATCACGCCGGAAGAAGTCAGGACGTTCTTCAAAAAAATACCAAAAGAGGAGTTGCCGGTTTTCGGAGCAGAAATGGAAGTCGCGCAAATCGTTATCAAGCCAAAAGTGACCCAGGAAGAAAAGCAGAAAGTCATCGACAAACTCAAATTATTCAAACAGGAAATCCAGGGCGGCGCAAGTTTTTTCAGTAAAGCCGTACTCTATTCTGAAGATCCGGGCTCGAGATCCAATGGTGGTTATTACAAAATGACGCGCAAAACACCTTTCGTAAAAGAATTCAAGGATGTCGCGTTTAGCCTTGCCGAAGGCGAAATCTCGGAGCCTTTTGAAACCGATTTCGGATTCCACATCATCATGGTTGAAAAAATCCGCGGGCAGGAAGTCGAGCTAAGGCACATTCTTTTGGCGCCAAAAGTGTCGGACGAATCATTGGCAGAAGCCAAAGAAAGGGTCAACACCATCAAGAAAAAAATCGACAATAAAGAGATTTCTTTCGCCGATGCCGCAAGGTCTGAGTCAGACGAAAAAGAAACCCGTGCCAACGGTGGCGCATTGGTCAACCCAAAAACACAGGATACGCGTTTTGAGCTGACCAAAATGGATCCGGCGCTTTACAGCGACGTTTCCGGACTCAAAGAAGGCGAAGTGTCACAACCGATTCTTGACGAAGACCAACAAGGGAAAAAAAGCTACAAGCTGATTATGGTGACCAACCGTTTTGACGAGCACACCGCAGATTATGCGAAAGACTACATCAAAATCAAGGATTTGGCGTTGAAAGAAAAGCAAATCAAAAAGATCAACGAGTGGTCGCAGGAGAAAATCAAGGAAACGTATATCAAGATCAACGGCGAATACCGCGATTGCGATTACCCATACAACTGGCTTAAAAAATAATCTTTTCGGGAGCACGGCTGTTGTGCTTTCAGGAAGATTCGTCCCGCTTTTCGTTGCAATCTTTTATAAGGAATTTGCCTTGCGCTTTGCTTCAGGCGAATCCTTAAAAAAGGATTTACACTACAATCGGGGCTGAAAATAAAGTATATTGGTTTTAGGAACTTGACTCCCAAAACCTAAATCTAATTCATAAATCAACATGTCTGACGTAGCTGCAATAGAAAACCTGGTCCAGAAACGGAACGAACTCAAAAAAGAAATCTCCAAGATCATCGTCGGGCAGGACGCGGTTGTCGACCAGATATTGCTCGCCATTTTTTCAGGTGGGCATGCATTGCTTGTCGGTGTTCCGGGTTTGGCAAAAACACTGATGGTCAATACCATTGCCCAGGCTTTGGGGCTCGATTTCAAACGCATTCAGTTCACACCCGATTTGATGCCGTCGGATATTCTCGGAAGTGAAATCCTCGACGAGAACCGCCAGTTCAAATTCATCAAAGGGCCATTGTTCGCCAACATCATCCTTGCCGACGAAATCAACCGTACGCCGCCAAAAACGCAGGCCGCTTTATTGGAAGCGATGCAGGAACGTTCGGTGACGATTGCCGGAAACAACTACAAACTCGCCTTGCCATATTTCGTTTTGGCGACGCAAAACCCGATTGAGCAGGAAGGAACATACCCGTTGCCGGAAGCGCAATTGGACCGTTTCATGTTTGCCATCAAACTCGATTATCCGTCATTTGCCGAAGAAGTTGAGGTTGTAAAAACCACAACAAACGATGTGACATCCAAAGTCAATCCGCTGTTCCAGGCACAGGAAATCATCGATTTTCAACACCTGATCCGCAGGATTCCTGTTGCTGATAACGTAATCGAATATGCCGTGACATTGGTTTCAAAAACACGTCCCGACAATCCATTGTCGAATGAATACATCAAAAACTACCTCGATTGGGGCGCAGGGCCAAGGGCTTCGCAAAACCTGATTTTGGCTGCCAAAGCGCATGCCGCATTCAACGGGAAATTCTCCCCCGATATTGAGGATGTCAAAGCGGTTGCCACCGGAATTTTACGCCACAGGATCATCAAGAATTACAAAGCCGACGCTGAAGGCATTACGGAAGAAGCGATTATCGCAAAGCTGATGTAATTGTCATTTATATAAAATTTTTGGCCACGAATTCACGATTTTATTTAACTTAAATTCGTGGATTCGTGGCTAATTTTTTTTATTCAAAATCCCATCGAGTTCCTTGTCGTAGAAAAACAGGAACATACTGCCCATCATGTCCTGGTTTTCGGCGGTCGTGTTGTCGACATCCAAAACCAATTCATAATCGTGGTTTCTATACAGCCAAATACCTGTTTCGGAACTGAACTGTTCGATTTTTGACAATCCGATTTTCCCTTTATGGTTGGTAATGTTGCTGAGAAAAATGGGCTTGTTGGCCGTTTTGTCGAACAAGACAATTTTTGTCGCAAACGGATGGACATGGATTGCCGCGGCATGCAATCGCAAGCTGTCGGTGATGTCTAATTGTTGGTTTATCGAACTCCGATACGTATTTTTTCCAATAGGAACGACCCAATGGCCCGAGAGTTTATTGCCTTTCCCGTCGTCGTAACTGTGATTTTTGGTTTCTACGGGAATGCATTGGTTCGTTCCGGGATCGGTCGGTTCTTTATATGGATCGCGTTTGTCATACGGCAACATGATGAAAACCGTACGGCTCATCAGCGGTTTCATGGGCTTGCCGGAATAGTCGATTGCGACTTCGTGCTTAATTACGAAATTGGCGTCGGGGATATTGTGGTTGAGTGATTGCGTCGTCACATAAAGCCAGTCGTTGCCTTTCATCGGAACGCCATAACCTTTTGGAAAACTGAAATTTTCGAGCCCGTGCGACAGCGATGTCATTCGCGGATATTGCTTGCCAATGCGGTTTTCGAGGTGAAAATGGCCAAAATATTTCACATCGTTAAAATCGACATTCGTATGGCAGATGAAATCGTTGGAAATTGGTTTTTTTGTTTTGGAATCCAATGCCTTGACGTGGAAACCGGTCAGCCAGATGACAGCCGAATCCTGCGTCAGTTGTACATAATTTGAAGATTTCGGGCCTTCCATCGATTTGTAGATGCCGTCGATCAGGAACGCAGGGGAAATCATCTTGTATTGCTGTTGGGCGTTGTCGACTTCCCATTCGCTGTCGATGATATGCAGTTTGTGCAGCAAAGTTGTCTTGATAATCGCTTTATGGCGGTTCGGCAGCATTGCATACCAAATACTGCCGGCAATTATCGCCAGCAAAATGATACCGCCTGAAATTTTATATATCTTTGATTTGTACATGATTACAAACTTACCATTTTTTTACCATTGGTTTTTATGATGGAGACAAACAACAGCGACAGGATTTTCGGATTGGATTTGATGCGCGCCGCAGCAATTGTGATGGTGGTTTTGTCGCATTGCCTTTGGATATTTCCGGCCCAAAGCGGCATCATTTCGCAATTGGCTTCACTGCTGGTTTTTTTTGGTGTCGAAATTTTCTTTGTATTGAGCGGTTTCCTGATTGGCAGGATTTTATACCGGCTTTGGATGAAAGATGATTTTGCCGTTTCATCAGTCATGTATTTCCTGAAAAGGCGTTGGTTCCGGACGCTGCCAAATTATTTCCTGATTTTAGTGGTGAATGTCGCGATGGCGATTTGGATTGGTTATCCGATTGAAAACGGTTGGAAATATTTGGTCTTCCTGCAGAATTTTGCTTCGCCAATGCCGGCATTTTTCCCTGAATCGTGGAGCTTGTCTGTCGAGGAATTCGCTTATGTTTTTCTGCCTGTCGCCTTGCTTTGTTTTGGATTGCTGCTTCGACAAAGCGTCAAAAAAGTATTTTTTCCGATTGTGGTTTTCCTCTTGGTTTTGTTGTCCGTTTGCGCCAAAATCATTTACCATTATAATACAGAGAATACTACTTTGGGACAATGGAATGTTTCCCTGAAAGCAGTCGTTATTTATAGATTTGATTCGATTTTCATAGGCGTTTTGTTTGCCTGGATTTCGATTGTTTTTGCCGATTTCTGGAAGAAAGCACGCTTATTGTTTGCAATTTTCGGAATGTTTCTTCTGATTTTCTTCACAGCCGGAGTCGGTTTTTTAAGATTGCTGATTGACAGCCATCCGTTTTTTTGGAATGTCATGTATCTGCCGATGGCATCGGTTTCGATTGCTTTTTTTCTCCCGATATTGTCCGGCTGGAAAACGGCTTATTCCGCAATAAAGAAACCGGTAACGTTCATCAGCCTGATTTCCTATTCCATTTACCTGCTTCATTACAGCGTCATATTGCAAACGATGAAACAGATTGTGACCACGCAAAACCCAATTTATTTACTGGCGTTTGTGGTGACTTACCTGTCCGTTACGATTCTGCTGAGTTGGCTTTTATATCGTTTTTACGAAAAGCCGATGACCGACAAAAGGGATAAAGCGAACCCAACGGCCTAATTTAGAAAGGTTCTTTCGTTATTTTTTGTTTTGACAAAGGGCAATTATTTCGGTTTTGTCAAAATATTGGGTTTAAAATATTGATAATGGAATATTCTTCCTAAAAATTGTTTTTTGCTCAATTAAATACAGGATAATTTATTTTTCAGTAATAATAATATCTCCAAAGCCTGAAATCATTAAAAATCATTGAAAAGTATTAATTTTGCAGGACAAACAAACATACAGAGATTATGGCTTTTGATATTGAAATGATTAAAAAAGCGTATGGGACTATGGCCGAACGTGTGGACAAAGCACGTGAATTGGTCGGACACCCGCTTACGTTGACTGAAAAAATATTATACGCACACCTTTGGGAAGGAACGCCTTCACAAACATTCAAGCGAGGAAAAGATTATGTAGATTTTGCACCAGACAGGGTAGCCTGCCAGGATGCAACCGCACAAATGGCGCTTTTGCAGTTTATGCACGCCCAAAAACCCAAAGTCGCAGTTCCAACAACTGTCCACTGCGATCACTTGATTCAGGCGAAAGTCGATGCGAAAACCGATTTGGCACGTGCAAAAACACAAAGCAACGAAGTTTTTGATTTCCTTTCTTCGGTATCCAACAAATACGGTATCGGTTTTTGGAAACCGGGCGCCGGAATTATCCACCAGGTAGTCCTTGAAAATTACGCCTTTCCGGGCGGAATGATGATTGGGACCGATTCGCATACGGTCAATGCCGGCGGATTGGGAATGATTGCAATTGGTGTCGGTGGTGCTGATGCCGTTGATGTGATGTCGGGAATGGCTTGGGAATTGAAGTTTCCAAGATTAATCGGTGTCAAACTGACCGGAAAATTATCCGGCTGGACTGCGCCCAAAGATGTCATTTTAAAAGTGGCCGGAATCCTGACCGTAAAAGGCGGAACCGGAGCTGTAATCGAATATTTCGGCGAAGGCGCAAAATCAATGTCATGTACGGGTAAAGGAACCATTTGCAATATGGGCGCTGAAGTTGGTGCAACGACTTCAACCTTTGGATATGACGATTCAATGAGCCGTTACCTGCGTTCTACTGGAAGGGCTGATGTCGCTGCCGAAGCAGACAGGATTGCCAAATATTTAACCGCCGATGATGAAGTATATGCGAATCCCGAGCAATATTTTGACCAGGTCATCGAAATCAATTTATCGGAATTGCATCCTTACTTGAATGGTCCTTTCACACCGGATTTGGCGACACCAATTTCGAAAATGAAAGAAGAAGCCATCAAAAATGATTGGCCATTAAAAATCCAATATGGATTAATCGGTTCGTGCACCAATTCGTCTTATGAAGATGTGTCACGCGCTGCTTCACTTGCAAGGCAGGTTGTTGATAAAAAACTGAAAGCAAAAGCACACATTACTATAAATCCTGGTTCTGAGCTTGTTCGTTATACTGTCGAACGCGATGGTTTCCTTGACACTTTTGACAAAATCGGCGCAACGGTTTTTGCGAATGCCTGTGGTCCGTGCATCGGAATGTGGGACAGGGAAGGCGCTGAAAAAGAAGAAAGAAACACTATCGTCCACTCATTCAACAGGAACTTTTCAAAACGTGCCGACGGCAATCCAAATACGCTGGCATTTGTTGGCTCTCCGGAATTGGTCATCGCGATGGCAATTGCCGGCGATCTGACTTTCAATCCGCTGACTGATAAATTGATAAATGAAGATGGCGAAGAAGTAATGCTCGACGAGCCAACAGGCTACGAATTGCCGCCAAACGGTTTCGATGCCGAAGATCCGGGATTCCAAGCTCCGGCTGCTGATGGTTCTGGCGTTCAGGTTGTGGTTAGCCCAACATCTGAAAGGCTGCAATTGCTGGCGCCATTCCAACCGTGGGACGGAAAAAACATCACAGGCGCAAAATTGCTGATCAAAGCTTTCGGAAAATGTACGACCGACCATATTTCTATGGCTGGGCCGTGGCTGCGTTTCCGTGGGCATTTGGACAATATCTCAAACAATATGCTGATTGGTGCAGTCAATGCATTCAACCTGAAATCCAATTCCGTTAAGAATCAATTGACAGGCCTTTATGATACCGTGCCAGGCGTTCAACGGGCTTATAAAGCTGCCGGCATTCCGAGCATTGTTGTGGGCGACCACAATTATGGTGAAGGTTCTTCGCGCGAGCATGCCGCAATGGAGCCACGTTTCTTAGGAGTAAAAGTCGTTTTGGTGAAATCATTTGCCCGTATCCATGAAACCAACCTGAAAAAACAAGGTATGCTTGGATTGACATTTGACAATGAGGCGGATTACGATAAAATCCAGGAAGACGATACCATCAACATTACCAATCTGGTTGATTTTGCACCAGGCGTTCCATTGACACTCGAATTCCGTCATGCCGATGGAACTGTTGATGTCATCATTGCGAACCATACTTATAATGAAGGGCAGATTGGCTGGTTTAAAGCCGGTTCAGCATTAAATTTAATCGCTGCTGCAGGAAATATTTAATCGCATTTATCTTTAATGAAAAATCCGCCGTGAATTTCAGGGCGGATTTTTTTTGTAATACCAGCAATCATTTCATGTTATACGGAATATAATTTTCCCATTTCCAAGGTGTAAAAGTATCGCCAATGGCTGTCTGCAACAATTCCTTAAAAATGGTTTCGCCGTTGTCGTTATTGGTCATTATCACAATGGCAATTTTTTTATCCGGAAAAGCCACCGAATAATGCCCCCAGCCGTCGTCATGGCCTTCTTTGAAAAAGGCACGGCCATAAATTGTTTTCATTACGCCAACGCCCAATCCATAACTGAGTTCGATCTCGTCATTGTCGTTACAATCCACTAACGCATCGGGTCCGAATTGCTGTCTTGATTTAATCCGCACTTGTGGTTTTATCAGTTCTTCAAAACTTGTTTCGGACAGGCCTTTTCCCTGCATCAATATTATAAAAAATTTGGTGTAATCGTCGAGTGTCGTGCTCATCGAACCTGCGGCACTCGCTTCTTTCCATTTCATCAGCTCATAAATTTCTCCTTTGGCATTGTGGCCGAAGCAAATGTTATCTTCAAAACGCTTTTGCCAAACCATGCTTGTATTTGTCATTTGGAATGGAATGAAAACGCGCTCCCGACAAATGGTTTCGTAGTCTTTCCCGGTTATCTGTTCGATGACAAACTGTAAAAGATAAATGCCTTCGCCTGAATAACCGTAACGGCTTCCGGGATCAGATTTAATTTTAATTTTTTTATCGGCTTCAAACCAACGCCAGTTTGGAAAACCAGTCGTGTGATCAAGGCACATGCGCGCGGTGATTTTTTTATAGCGTTCGTCGCCTTTTAAATCCTGATAGCCGCGTTTCCACCCCGGGATTATATAATCTGGCAGCGGTTTCTTTAAATAGTCTTGCAGCGGCTTGTCGAGGTCAATGATTTTTTCTTCCACCATTTGCATCGCAATATACCCAAAAACGGCTTTGCTGAAAGAAGCGCCATATATCACGCTTGAAGATTTTAGCGGCATGTTTTCAGGAACATTCGCCAGGCCGAAAGCTTTTGTGAAAATGGGTTCATTGTCGTTAAAAACTGAAATGCAAAGCCCGGAAACATTGGCAGATTTCATAAGAACTTCAATTTTGCCCTGAAGTGTGGCAATTGAAATTGTACTTCCATCAATTTTTTTTATTTGTTGGGCAAAAGCATTTAATGTGATAAAAAGTACAAAGAAAATAATGCTGTTTTTTCTCATACAATGAAGATTGGTTATATAGAAAATCTTAGAATATTATTTCATGAGCCAGTCATGTGCCTTTTCATACGAAGTAAAAGCAAAAAACTCATAGCCTCGATTGTTGCAGACGGTTTCCCAGAATTCACCAATATTTTCATACTCTTTGGTTACGACAACAGCGAGTTTAATGGATTGCAGTTCCTGTGAAAAATCTGAAATGTAATGATTGACTAAATCAAGATACGAAAACAGATTTTTCGGGAACGTGGTTTCCTGAAGGTCCAGGAGGACTTTTTTGGCACCGTATTTCAGGAATTCCTGATATATCAAATCAGCATGCATCAGCAAATCTTCCACCGTTTCCAAATTGCCCGTTGTCGCGATCAAAAGATATTCGTCTTTGTTCTCCGCCGTTAAAGTGATATCCATATAAAATTCCGTATTTCATAATGACAGTTGCAACGGGGCTTTTGCAATATTTCTTAAAATTATTAAAAATAAACCACTTAACACCATTTTTGGGTTGCGCAAATGCATCTCCTTTTTTATATCTTTAGCCAACCTTAAACTAAAGTTATGGAAAACCAAAACCAGGAAGATTTTAAAAGAGAGCTCGGATTGCTCGACGGAACCATGCTTGTCGTAGGTTCGATGATTGGCTCGGGGATATTTATAGTGAGTTCGGATATGGTGCGCCAGGTCGGTTCTGCCGGCTGGCTGATTTTAATCTGGGCGCTTACAGGACTGATTACGGTTATCGCCGCTGTCAGTTATGGGGAACTCAGCGCCATGTTCCCGAAAGCGGGCGGACAATATGTATACCTCAAGGAAGCATACGGAAAACTGACAGCTTTTCTCTACGGCTGGAGTTTTTTCGCAGTCATACAAACCGGGACTATTGCTGCCGTTGGTGTCGCATTTTCAAAATTCCTGGCGTATTTGTACGAACCGGTCAGCGACCAGAATATCCTATACGAAATCGGGGCTTTCAAACTCAATGCCGCACAGATCGTTTCGATTGTGACGATTATATTGCTGACTTACATCAACAGCCGCGGTGTAAAAAACAGCAAGATTCTCCAGACGGTTTTGACCATCATCAAAATATTATCGCTTTCAGGATTGGTGATCTGCGGATTGTTTTTCGCTGCCAAAGCCGAAATCTGGGATGCCAATTGGGCAAATGCGTGGGCAACCAGATCATATAACCCAGATGCCGGTTCGTGGTTGCCAATCAGCGGCACGGCATTGATTACGGGAATATCAGCTGCGATGGTCGGGTCGCTTTTTTCGAGCGATGCGTGGAATGGCGTGACTTTTATTGCCGGTGAAATCAAAAATCCGAAACGCAACGTCGGGCTGAGCCTGTTTTTGGGGACGTTGATTGTCAGCTGTATTTATGTTTTGGCCAATGTCATGTACCTCGCTGTTGTTCCTTTGCAGGAAATTGCTACGGCGCCATCGGATCGCGTCGCTGTTGTGGCTTCGGAATATATTTTCGGGAATATCGGTACGCTGATTATTGCCGTGATGATCATGATTTCGACTTTTGCCTGCAACAACGGATTGATTATGGCTGGCGCAAGGGTTTACTACACCATGGCAAAAGACGGGTTGTTTTTCAAAAAGGCTGCGGTATTGAACGAGCACAGCGTTCCGTCGTGGGCTTTATGGGCACAGTGTTTATGGGCGTCATTGTTGTGCCTGACGGGAAAATATGGCGACTTGCTCGATTTTGTCATCATCATTGTTTTGATATTCTATATCCTCACGATTTACGGGATTTTTATCCTGCGCAGGAAAATGCCCGACGCCGAAAGGCCATACAAAGCCTTTGGTTATCCGGTTTTGCCAATGTTGTATATCGTCGTTGCATCGGCCGTTTCGGTGGCTTTGCTGGTGACCAAAACAAGTACGTGTGGCTGGGGCGTTTTGATCATGCTCTTGGGAATTCCGGTGTATTATTTGACGAAACCAAAAGTGGAATAAAGTTACGATACCATAGCCCGGATAGAAACGAAAATCCTTTTGCAAAGCGCAGCGACGCAAAAGATTGTAGTGGATAGCCGGAATAGCTACCAATAAAAAATCCGCTTCAACAATTGAAGCGGATTTTTTATTGGTAGGTAACGGGAATAAATTTATTCAGGATGTTTGGCCAATAATACAATCTGGCCCAAATGATATGCGTCATGCTGGATGATGCCATGGATGTGTTCGTAATGCGTATGGCCGTTTGGCGGATAAATGCCTGACAATTCGGCGTCTCTCATATTGTCGAGAAAGGCAGTCCATTTTTGCTGCGAGATGTTGAGATTTGCGAGTGTTTGTTCCCATGCGGCATCTGAAGTGTCTTTTACAGGCAGGAAATAATTGTGGGATGGCGTAACGATGTCCGCTCCTTTTATCCTTTCCAGTACATTTTCGCGCCAACTGATGAGATGGTTTGTGATTTCCCAAATGGAGTTTCGTCCCGGGTATTTTTTCTGTGCGGCTTGCGCCGGGGTCAGGTTTTTTAATGTGCCAACGAGCGTCACGTCAAGCCATGGGTTGCCGTTGTAGAGGTTTTTGAAGAGCTCGTTGATGCGTTGCGTTTCCATAACTACATTGGTTAATGTTTCTTTCTGAATTTAAATATATAAAAAAATCCGTTTCAAACCAATGAAACGGATCCTATGTCAAAGTGAAAACCTACTAGTAATAAGTAAACCTTCTTACCTTAGAAATGTATTTTGCCAAACGGATGACCTGATGGCTGTAGCCAAATTCATTGTCATACCAAACATACAATACGATATTTTTCCCGTCATTGGAAACGATGGTCGCATTGCTGTCATAAATCGATGGGGCAGAAGTACCGACAATATCCGAAGAAACGAGCTCGTTGTTCAATGAATATTTGATCTGTTCGACCAATTCGCCTTCGAGTGCGTATTTTTTCATAATGGCATTGACTTCTTCGATAGACGTTTCTTTTGCCACTTCAAGGTTCAATACGACCAGTGAGCCGTTCGGTACCGGAACGCGAATCGCATTCGATGTCAATTTCCCGGCAAGCGTTGGCAATGCTTTCGCAACAGCGCTTCCTGCACCGGTTTCGGTAATGACCATATTCAGCGCGGCAGCACGGCCACGGCGGTATTTTTTGTGCATGTTGTCTACGAGATTCTGGTCGTTCGTATAGGCATGGATGGTTTCCAAATGGCCTTTTACAACGCCCAAAGTATCTTCTACCGCTTTTAAGATTGGCGTAATCGCATTTGTCGTACAGCTCGCCGCCGAGAAAATATTGATTTCATCAGGGTTGTATTCGTTGTGGTTGACACCGTGAACGATGTTCGGGACGCCTTTTCCTGGCGCAGTCAACAGAACCTTGTCGACACCTTTTGAAGTCAGGTGGCGCGCCAAAGCTTCCTGTGTCGTGAAAGCGCCGGTATTGTCTATCACCAAAGCTTCGTTGATGCCGTATTGTGTATAATCGATTTCTTCCGGTGAATTGGCGGTAATGATGTGAACGGTAGTTCCGTTGATGATCAAAGCATTATTCGCAGGATCGGCCACAACCGAACCCTGAAAATCACCGTGAATCGAATCGTATCTTAACAATGACGCTCTTTTTTCTAAACTGGTCGCATCGTTTTTATCTCTTGTGACAATCGCACGCAAACGCAATTGGTTGCCGCGTCCGGTTTTCGACATCAATTCCCTGGCGAGTAAACGCCCGATACGGCCAAAACCATAAAGAACGACGTCTTTTGGCTTGTTGTTTTTAAAGTCTTTTGCATTGCCTAATTTATCGATGACGAACGATTTGGCGTTGCTGTATTTGTCATTTTCAAGGTGAAATTCATAAGTAAGTTTCGCAATATCGAGTTTGGCTGGCGGCAAATCCAATGACAAAATCGCCTTTGCAATCTCAACCGAATCGAAAACGGAAATCGGTTTTCCGACGAATTCCCCGGCATATTCATGCAGGTTGATGATTTCACTGACATTCCTGTCGATCAGCTGGTTTCTAAACAATACCATTTCGATGGCTTTGTCGTACCACAAATCGCTGATGATTTTGATCAATTCTACTCCGGCGCGCCTTCTGTCAGCTTGAAAAGAAACTTCTTTTTCGTAGGTAATACTCATTTTTAAAAGGTAAAAAGTTAGTGTTGTTTTTACTTTGATGGCGCAAAAGTATAGATTTCAAACGTTTTCGTAAAATATTTTTGGGTAAAATATCGAAAATAAAAAGCCTGAACGTGAGTTGAGGCTTTTATATAAGCCATTATTTCTGATAGCTTCTATTGAGTATTCGGAAATTAATTTTGTCTTATCAAAATATAATTTCCATCAGGGACCTTAGAAGGCGCAGGTGTTCCTTGCCCTTCAATTTTTTCTGGCATGTATGAAGTAGATTTATAGACTGAAATGGCTTCCTGTCCATTTACGGTAATTTTCCGTATCACAATATGTCCCGCATAGTTGTCTAAGAAGCCAAGATCAACTCTTTTCTCGGCATCGTCGCATTCTCGGCATTGAGGCGGACCGTCTTTTTCTAAAACCCCATTGCCAAAAATACTATGCCTATGCTGGTTGATATAATTTGTATTTATTGAGCTTAAAGTATTCATTTGTGTTACTCCATTTTCGTCAATATATTCATATTCGCCAACCAGCAAATCTTCGTAATACTGATTCGCGGTATGCGACATTGTTTTCTTTTGCAATATTATTTTAAAGTATTTGTTTCCACTGCTATAAGTGTAAGTCCCCGCAAATTGTTGCAATAAATTATGGGTGTCTTTATAATATGCATTGGCTTGGGTTATGCCGTCTTGATCATTGATATCTATCACAGGGTTTTGAGCCTTGCAATTGGTATAGAGTATTGAAATTAGAAATGCTATTAATATATTTTTCATGTTTGTTTTATACAAGGATTAGACAGTCAAAGCCACCTTACTATAATAGTATTTTTGAATAAATTTTCTTTAAAGAGCAGTTGCTAACTTAACAATTGCTATTGCTTAACTAAAACATATTCACCATATGGGACACTAAAATTAGACAGCAGTTGTTGAAGTATCTGCCGCAGTTGTCTTGTAAAGTGTAGCCTTAATAATTGGAAGACCATTCGCATTACTTATTTTTAGGATAAGAACTGCCTTTGGACCAAAAATATAATCCCTGTTTGGTTCATTAAATTGAAGTTTCAATCTTTTTTCGTTTACAGCACATGTAGTACATTGAGGGATGTGCTCATTACTAATTAAAAGATTGCCATAGAGATTATATTCAACTTTACTATTATAATTTGCATCCAAAAGTGATAAGGTATTTACTTTCTCCTCGTTATTTTGAACATATCGATATTCTCCAACGATGACATCTTCATAGTATTTTAATGCACCATTGGTATACATTTTCTTTTTCAATAAAGTAATTGTGAAGTTTTCTGAACCATTGTCAAATGTCCAAGTGCCTATATAAGGATCGAGCAAATTATTTAAGTCCTGATAATATCCATTGTTGACACTACCATAATCTGAATTATATAAATCATAGGATTGTGCTTTGCAGTCTATCAAGACTGTAAATAGTAATACTGTGCTAAGTATTTTTTTCATCTAATTTATTGTTTTTATAACAAATTTTCGTTCGGTTATTTAAAAGCCGTCATTTCTAACGGCTTTAATTCATTCATTCATGTCTTTTAATAACTATTGCTGTGTCAGGGTATATTCTCCAAATGGAATGCTCATATCGTGATGAACGGGAACATTACCATTGTTGACCAAAATATTCCTTTCCTGCCAAACCTTTACATTAATTGTCTGCGATGATGAAGTATGCCTAAGAATTATTGAAGCAGATATATAATCCCTGTCTGCTTCAAAATAAGATAGCCTGACTCTCTTTTCATTAGGTGCACAATTGTTGCATTTGGGAGGAAAATCAGCCGACATTATTCTATGTCCAAATAAATCATAATCGTCAAACGGTGCGTCGGGATTTAATTGATTTAAGGTGCTTTTAATTATGACGTCGTGATCAATATATTCATAAACCCCATAAATTATATCATAGTATGCTTTTACGTTTGGGTCGTATTTATATTGGGCTTTTTGTAAAATAAGTTTAAAAGAAGTTACGGTATTGTCGGGATTAATGTGAGTATAAAACCATGTTCCTGTATAAGACCCAAAAACATCATTCACATCCTTATAATAGGCATTTGCGTCATTGGAATGCCTTGGCTCTTCCAGGTTATACGTTTGGGCTTTGCAACTAATGCTGGTAATGGCGAAGACAGCTAATGCGGTCAAATTATATAGTTTTTTCATTTTTTTATTCATTACAAGGTTCGGGTGATACAGTTAGACTATTCGGATTCGATTCATTCAGATTTAATTTCGACCAATTCATATTTGAATCGGCTTTAAAAAGAGAAACATTGTTAAGATTATTATCTTTCATGTATTGAAGGAATTTTGCTTCTATTGATTCAGAAAAGGTCGATGAATTAGTACCATTAAATAACTCACTTAAATCGCCATTTTTTTGGTCCAATGCCCTTTCTTTCTTTCTCGGAGTACTTTTACTTAAATAAGAATTATATATCTCTCTTCTAAACTCATTCCAATTATTGATTTTTAAAGCATATAATCCCCATTCGGATTTTAGCATAAATGTAACATTCTTTTTGTTAGTTGGACTAGTATTTTGATATAGCATGTACAATGAATAGAAATCATTCCATGAAAATAAACCAACAGTTATATTAGCGGGGTGCGAATGGACTGCACCAAAAATTATTCCGCCTGTTGGAATATCAATAAATGCACTTCCAATATAATTTGGTATTTCATTAGCCACGAATGCCGATCCTTGAGCCTGGAGTTTTGTAAAGCTATAGCCATGCTCGTGATCATCATTTGTTTCTACCATTGAAATTGCAGATATTATGTCATCACCATCCACAAGATTTTTCAATTCATCGCATGGTTCGGTATTATCCTGCTGTGGCAAATCATACACAGGAGCAAGTTCAAGTTCTGGCTGCGTTGCCCCGCTTTCGGCGGGTGGATCAGGCACCGTTGGATTCGTTCCGGTACCAGTTCCGCCTGCACCACCTGAACCAGGCTCTGATGGTGTTGTTCCAGTGCCACCATCATCCCCGTAGCCACTTCCTCCCGGGGCATCGCAAAAACTAAAGCAGACGGTATACTGATGTTGGGGATTGTGGCAATCGGAGCCTGCTAAATGATCTCCTGTATAAATAGTTCCACTGTCGCCTTCGCCCGTTTCAGTACAGATCGTAAAGCAAACGTTACCGCAATCGCCTGAGTATCTTCCTAATATATCGGTAACTTCCTTATCGCCTTCAAAATGAAAAGAATTATGATAGGTCAAGGTGATCGGAGCAGAAGGGATGTACTTAATAATAAATGCACTCACTTCATCAACATTGTTGATTTTCTCGATCATGACCAACAAATTCTCAAAGTATTCGGCACTTTTTACATCGCGTTCAATCAATATGTTATAAAATGTCTTGCCGTCAACCTCAACAACTTTGGCTGGCTCCTTTTCAGAAATTGTAAAATCGTACTGATTCTCCAGTGCAGTTCTGGCGGCAAAAGCAAGTTGTTTCCCTTGCTTAACTTTTTCATACGCTGCATTAAAATCTTTGAGTAACAGTAAATCCTTAAAAGCCACTTCCTTGACAAGGCGATTTTGCCTGTTTTGTTCTTTGACAATATCTTCATTTGTGTCACAGCATACAAGAATGAGCAATAAGAAATTACATAAAATAAAAAGTGAGCGCCGGAGCATGGGTTGAAACAATTTGTTTTGTTTTGGTGGGTTCATAAATTGGTTTTGACGTTAATAAATTTTCAATATAAAGTAAGTGTGGAAAAATAGGCTATTGTTGTTAGTCTGCGATTACGGGTTTCCGCATAGTCCGTTGAATAACTCAAATACCCGACAAGTCACTTGAATATAAAAACTGTAAGTAAAACCTTATCCCATAAATATATAAAAAAAGCCCGATCGTATGACCGGGCTTTTGTTGGTTCGTTTTTTTTATCAGATGATGACGCGTAAGATTTGCCCTTCTTTACTGATCATTTCAATCTGGATGCTTTGGTCTTCGCTCTTTTGTTCAAGCAGTTTTGAGACCGTTTCAACATTTGTGGCTTTGACATCGTCGATTTTCAGGATGATGTTTCCTTTCAATTGGTCTGCGTATGGCGCGAGATTGTCATTGGTGATGTCCTTGATTTTGACGCCATAATCCAGCCTGAAGCGTTTTTTGTCGGCAGCATCGATATCTTCGAGTTCAATGCCTTTGAATTCTGTGCTCACAAATTCGTTTTTGGTCAATGTCACCGGAACGGTCAGCGTTTTTTCATTCCTGATGAATGTCACCTGGATTTTGTCGTTCGGCCTTTTCGCATTCAGGACATTCTGCAAATCGGAATAAGTCGAAATCGGGTGGTTGTCGAGTTTCGTAATCACGTCGCCTTTGGTCAAGCCGGATTTTTCTGCACCTGAATCTTTGGTGACTTTGCCGATGTAAAACCCGTCGGTCAGGTTAATGCCCAATTCTTTGGAAGCCGCCGGATTCAATTCGCCGCCTTCAACACCCAAAATCACGCGCTGCACATTTCCGAATTCCATAATGTCTTCGACAATTTTCCTCGTGATATTGGAAGGAACGGCAAATGAATAAC